>JAISXP010000030.1 GCA_031270465.1 Tannerella sp.
TACCGCAATTTCACTTTCCAACCGGAGGAAAACGGCGATTTGCTCAAAAAACTTTTGGAAAGCGTCCGTCAAAGTGCGACAACTTACTATAAATCAACGTTTTTAATTCCTGTTCGCGACAAACTTATCCCGCTTGCCGTCGCCGATATTGCCTGCATTTACATCGACGGCAGAACAGTCAAAGCATTGACATTCAGAGAGGAAACCTTCACACTCGACCAAACGCTCGACGACCTGACGCTGCAACTCAACCCTTCGCTGTTTTTTCGCGCCAACCGTCAATATATCGTCGCCCGTCGCGCCGTGAAAGATATTTCGATATGGTTTGGCAGCAAACTGTCTGTCAATCTTTCGGTTGCAACACCTGAAAGGATTATCGTCAGCAAAGCGAGAGCGGGGGAGGTTAAGGAGTGGATGGCGAGATAAAATTTATCGCATCGGCGTGTTCAAACCGGAGTTGCAGAGCAACCACACACGCCGACCTTGCAACACTGTTAGAACCTGTTACAACAACTTATTATTGCGCAAAACACGGAAAAATGTGTAAGCCTCTTTTTTCCATTCTAAAATGGTGGGAAAGTTATACGCGAGACACGGTTAAGCGTCTCCTGCAATTTGATAAGTTGCGAACGCAAACACTTCAATATTGCCTGACAGGAGACAGCCGAAACATTGATATTGTTGAAGAACTGAAAAAGAAAAAACATATTTTGGCCGAATTGGTGGAAAAACAAAAAATTAAAGGTGTCTTTTCTTCTCCGCCATACGTCGGACTGATTGATTATCACGAACAGCATGCTTATGCTTACGATTTATTCGGTTTCGAACGAAAGGATGAACTGGAAATAGGTCCGCTATTCAAAGGACAGAAAAAAGAAGCGCAGTTAAGTTATATTCAGGGCATCTCCGATGTTTTGAATAACTGTAAACGCTTTTTTGCAGACGATTATGATGTATTCCTCGTTGCCAACGACAAATATAACATGTATCCTGTCATTGCCGAAAATGCCGGAATGAAAATTGTCAACCAATTCCGACGTCCGGTACTAAATAGAACCGAAAAAGACAAAACCGCTTATTCGGAAACAATATTTAAAAGAAAAATAATGCCACTGACTTGGCGGACAAGGTGCATACGTAGAATTGTTAGATTGTTTTGAAAAAGCAGGTATCGAACTTCGTCCTGAAATAGACGATTATTTTGCGCGATTTTAACCGGATATGCCTCCACCACCGTCCCGATGAATCCATTTGACATTTTAAAATGTTCAAATGGAACAAATGCAGAGACGGCATGTATCACCGCAACCATGTTATCTGCTATCCACATTCCGTCCCTTGACGTCCCGGGCTGCATAAAAGGCGTTGCAAAGTAAATATATGCAAATAAAAAATGCATAAAACCGTGCCGTGCACAGTATAATGCTCTTCAAACTTCCGTGCTGCTCTCTTTCATCCGTTCTCCGGGCGAAGCCTGCGCACGACGGCGCCTGCCTGCCACATCTCGCTTTCGCGGAGCGTCGTGAGTTCGCGTTCGAGGCTTTCGCGATAGTCCGGCCTGCTGTTCGTATCTATCGAGCGCTGTGCTTCGTTGCCGCTGGACACTTCGGCATACAGCTTCTCGAAAACGGGCTTCGTCGCGTCGTGAAACGCTCCCATCCAGTCCAGAGCCCCGCGCTGCGCTGTCGTCGAACAGTTGGCATACATCCAATCCATCCCCTTTTCGGCAAACAGGGGCATCAGCGACTGCGTCAGCTCCTCGACCGTCTCGTTGAACGCTTCCGAAGGACTGTGCCCGTGTTCGCGCAACGTCTCATACTGCGCGAGCAGCAGACCCTGAATGGCGCCCATCAGTGTGCCCCGTTCGCCCGTCAGGTCGGAATAGACTTCTTTCCTGAACGTGGTTTCGAACAGATAGCCCGACCCTACGCCGATTCCCAGCGCGACGACGCGCTCTTCGGCGCGCCCCGTGGCATCCTGAAAGATGGCATACGAGGAGTTCAGGCCACGTCCCTGCAGAAACATCCGCCGCAGCGATGTGCCCGAGCCTTTCGGTGCGACGAGAATCACGTCGATATCCTCCGGCGGGACGATGCCGGTGCGTTCCTTGTATGTGATGCCGAATCCGTGCGAAAAATACAGCGCCTTGCCCGGCGTAAGATATTTCCCGATACGCGGCCATACTTCTATCTGCGCCGCGTCGGAGAGCAGATACTGTACGACGGTGCCCCGTTCGCAGGCCTCCTCGATGTCGAAAAGGGTTTCGCCCGGCGTCCAGCCGTCGGCCACGGCCTTCTCCCATGTCCGGCCGCCTCTGCGCTGGCCGACAATTACGTTGAAACCGTTGTCGCGCAGGTTCAGACTCTGTCCGGGACCCTGCACGCCGTAGCCGATCACGGCCACGGTTTCGTCCGCCAGCACTTCTCTTGCTTTTTCCAGCGGAAACTCGTCGCGGGTGACTACGTGTTCGTCCACCCCGCCAAAATTCATTATTGCCATATTCTCTTCAGTTTTATAAAATATTTAATGTATGATATTGCATTCTGCATACCTGTATTTATTCCCATACGACCGCCGCGCGGCAGACAGCTTTGCCTTCGTGACAGACGGCCATATTGTAGCGTCCCTCTCCGGCGACGGCGCGGTGCATGGTCAGAGGCATCCCGTACCGGCATTCCGACAGATATGCGATTTCGAAGCGCCGCACTTCCTTTTCTTCGAACAGAGCGAGGTCGAACATATCCAGCAGATGTTCCATATACTTGATACTGTTGAAATGCCCGTTGACATCCAGGTCGCTGTATCTGACCCGGTACGGTTCGCCGGGCGTTGCGTCTTCGACCGACGGAATCTTGCCCGGCCGCATGACGGGACAGGGGCGATCGGACAGATACGCGCGCAGCGCCTCTTCGGCCAGCGGCATGGGGCGGCGCGTCGCTATGTCGATGGCTGCCCACGTGGAATGAGCATATCCGAGCGTCCGGCCGCCGCCGTCTATCCATTCGAAACAGCGGCTCGTGAACAAGCGGCTAACGTCGCTGATCCACGTGAGCAGCGTGAGCGGCCCGGACAGCATGACCGGATATTCACGCATCTCGACCGCCATCCGCGAAAGCACCCATGCCGTATGTTTCTCCGACATGTCGCTGAACCCGAATCCGCGCGAGGAAGCATGATGCGAAGCCGCATGAAGCATGTAGTTCCCTATCGTCGGAAGGGTCACGCGCCCCCTGAAGTCGAGAAGATACGACTCGGTGACGAAATGATATGTGCCAGTCTTGTCCATGCGTTGTCTGAAATATTTGCGGCAAAGGTATGGTGTTTTTCCGAGACTTCGCAACAGTGGCGCAAAAAATTCGAATGAACACATCTGTTTGATGCGCGCAACCGTTCCCGTCCCGACGGCCAGAAGCGGCAGAGAAGCTGCCCGTTGACAGGGAGCGAATCAGCCTTTTCTCTCCAGACGGTCTTTCATGACTTTCAGCATGTCGCTCAGTCTCTCTACTTTGCTTTTGGTGATGGCTATCCGCCCCGAACGGATAAACTGCAGCACGCCGATGCGTTCGCTCAACTCGCGGAATAGCGCCTGCGTCTCTTCGTAATGGCCGTTCTTTTCCAGCACCACGCATGTCTCGTTGATTTCCAGCACGCGCGCATCGTATTTGCGGACGAGTTCTTCTACCGATTTCAGTTTCAGAAACTGGTCGGTGGCCAGCTTGTACAGGGCGATTTCCTGATACACGAGATCTTCGTCCGTATTGCAGTAGGCTTTCAGGATGTCGACGCGCTTGTCTATCTGTTTCACCACCTTGTCTATCGTGTCGGCATCGGCAAAGGTCGTGATGGTAAACTTGTGTATGCCCTCGATGGCGGAGGGCGAAACGGACAGCGTCTCGATGTTCAGCTGCCGCCGCGTAAAGATGATGGCAATCTGGTTCAGGAGACCTACCGTATTCTCCGAAAAAATGATTACCGTATACAGTTTTCTGTTTTGCATAATTTCCTCCGTGTGGCGTTTTTATTCTACAATCATATCGTTCAGGCTCTTTCCGGCAGGCACCATCGGATAGACTTTCCCCGATTTTTCCACGTGTGCGACCAGCAGGAATCCGCCGTCATAATCGAGCATCTCGCGGATGGCATCGTCCAGTTCTTCCCGCCGGGATACGGTTCGCGCGCCCAACTGGTAAGCCCGGGCAATGGCTGCGAAGTCGGGATTCTCCATCGTCGTAAACGAGTACCGTTCGCTCCAGAACAGTTCCTGCCACTGACGCACCATGCCGAGGAAGTCGTTGTTCAGGAGAATGATTTTCAGATTCAGTCTTTCCTGCATGACGGTACCCAGCTCCTGCAAAGTCATCTGCAAACCGCCGTCGCCCGCGAAACAGCAGACGGTGCGTTCCGGCGCGCCAAGTTTCGCCCCGACAGCCGCGGGCAAGCCGTATCCCATTGTCCCCAGTCCGCCCGACGAAACCAGACTGCGCGTACGCCTGTACTTGAAGTATCGCACGGCCATCATCTGGTTTTGTCCCACGTCGGTCACCAGCACGGCGTCGTGGTCTGTCGCTTCCGAGACTTTGCGCACCACCTCGCCCATGCGCAGGGGGCCTGTTTCGGGACAGATTTCTTTCCGTATCACTTTGATTTCTTCTTCCTGATCGTCGCCGTCAAACGAGGCGATCCATGTGTCGTGCCTCGCGGGACTCACCCGTTCCGTGAGGGCTTTCAGGATTTCCCCGGCGTCGCCCGGCAGGGGAATATCGACCGGCACATTCTTCCCTATCTCCGAGACGTCGATGTCTATGTGAATGATTTTCGCCTGCGGGGCATAGGTGTTCAGGTCGCCCGTCACGCGGTCGTCGAACCTCATGCCGATGGCAATCAGCACGTCGCACTCGTTCGTTTTGCGGTTGGGGCCTATGTTGCCGTGCATGCCCAGCATGCCTCTGTTCAGGCGGCAGTCCGAGGGCATGGACGAAAGTCCCAGCATCGTTGTGCCCGCGGGGATGTCCGCCTTTTCGAGGAAAGCGCTCAGTTCCTTTTCGGCGCCGCTCAGTATCACTCCCTGCCCGACAGCGGCAAACGGTTTCCGTGCGCCGTCGATCAGCGCCGCCGCTGCCGCCACATTTTCCGGATTGATTTCCGGAACAGGCTGATAGCTGCGGATGAAGCGTACCGGCTGGTACACGTAGTCGACCATCTCCACCTGTGCATCTTTGGCAAAGTCGATCAGCACCGGCCCGGGGCGCCCCGACAGGGCAATGTAGAACGCCCGCGAGACAGCCCACGCGATTTCTTCGGCCCTGCGCACCTGATACGCCCATTTCGTTATCGGCAGGGCGATGCCTATCATGTCGATTTCCTGAAAGGCGTCCGTCCCCAGCAGCGGCGACGGGACTTGCCCCGTGATTACTACTATCGGCGTGCTGTCGATCATTGCGTCCGCAATGCCGGTAATCGTGTTGGTGGCGCCCGGACCGGATGTGACAATCGCCACGCCGGCCTTGCCGCTCACGCGCGCATAACCCTGCGCCGCATGTGTGGCGCCCTGTTCGTGGCGTACCAGCACGTGCCGCAGCCTGTCCCTGTAATCGTACAGGCAGTCATATATCGGTATGGCCTGCCCGCCCGGATATCCGAACACGCACTCGACGCCCTCGGCAATCAGCGTGCGAAGCAATGCTTCCGAACCTGTTATTCTGTCTTTTTCCATAAATCTGAAATCTTGAATTTGGAATCCTGAATGTTCAGTCCTCCACGATTCTCACTCCTCCTCTGTCTGCCGAAGCCACCATCCGCGAATAAGCGAGCAGCGACTTCGATACCTGTCTTTCGCGCACAGGTTTCCATGCCCTTGCGCCTTTAGCTTCCTCCTCTGCGCGGCGGGCGGACAGTTCGCCGTCCGTCAAGCGCACGCTGATTGTCCGGTTGGGGATGTCGATGTCGATCACGTCGCCGTCGCGCAACAGTCCGATTGCTCCTCCCGCAGCAGCCTCGGGCGAGACGTGCCCTATGCTCAGCCCCGAAGTGCCTCCGCTGAAGCGGCCGTCGGTGATCAGCGCGCACGACTTTCCCAGATGCATCGACTTGATGTACGACGTCGGGTAGAGCATCTCCTGCATGCCCGGACCGCCTTTCGGCCCTTCGTAGATGATGACCGCCACATCGCCGGCCTGCACTTTCCCGCCCAGAATGCCTTCGCACGCATCTTCCTGCGAATGGAAGACCCGGGCTGTTCCGCCGAAGGTCAGTATGCTTTCGTCCACGCCTGCCGTCTTGATGACGCAGCCGTTGCGGGCAATGTTTCCTTTGAGCACGGCAAGCCCGCCGTCGCGCGAATAGGCGTGCGCCATATCGCGGATGCATCCTTCGGCGCGGTCGGTATCCAGCGTGTCATAATATGTTGCCTGCGAACCCATCGTCAGATTGAAGACGTTGGCCGGCGCGCTGCCGTATATCCTTGCCGCTTCGTCGCCGGTGCGACTGCCGGTGATGTCGTACCTGTCGAGGGCTTCGCCCAGCGTCATGCCGTCCACGCGGCGAACGGATGTGTCTGCCAGCCCTCCCTTTGCCAGTTCCGCCATGATGCCGAGCACGCCTCCCGCACGGTTTACGTCCTGTACGTGATATTTTGCCGTGTTCGGGGCGACTTTGCACAGGCATGGCGACTTGCGCGAAAGGGCGTCGATGTCGTCCATCGTAAAATCCACGCCTGCTTCGTGTGCAATGGCCAGCAGGTGCAGGACGGTGTTCGTCGAGCCGCCCATGGCAATATCCAGCGTCATGGCGTTCAGGAAGGCAGCGCGCGAAGCAATACTGCGCGGCAGGACGCCGTCGTCGCCATCGCCGTAATATTTATATGTATTCTCCACGATCAGCGCGGCGGCATCTTTGAAGAGTTGCAGGCGATTCGCGTGCGTGGCTACAATCGTACCGTTGCCGGGCAATGCCAGCCCGATTGCCTCGTTCAGGCAGTTCATCGAATTGGCGGTAAACATTCCCGAACAGGAGCCGCATGTGGGACATGCTGCATCTTCAATCTGCCGTATCTCGCTGTCCGGCACGCGGGCGTCTGCGGCGGCGACCATCGCGTCTATCAGATCCAGTTTGCGTTCGCCCGTCCGTCCGGCTTCCATTGGGCCGCCCGAAACGAAAACGGCGGGGATGTTCAGCCGCATGGCTGCCATCAACATGCCGGGCGTTATCTTGTCGCAGTTGCTGATGCAGACCAGCGCGTCGGCCTTGTGGGCGTTGACCATGTATTCGACGCTGTCGGCAATGATGTCGCGCGAGGGGAGCGAATACAACATGCCGTCGTGCCCCATCGCGATGCCGTCGTCGATCGCTATCGTATTAAATTCCGCCGCAAAGCAGCCGAGTTTTTCTATCCCGGATTTTACCAGTTGTCCGGCTTCGTGCAGATGTGCGTGTCCGGGCACAAACTGCGTGAACGAATTGGCAATGGCTATCACCGGCTTGCCCAACTGTTCCTTTTTCATGCCGTTGGCCATCCAGAGCGCCCTCGCACCTGCCATACGGCGTCCCTGCGTGCTGATCAAACTTCGTAGTGCGTGTCGCATATCTGTTTCGTCTTGCTAATTATCCGTTTCCTCTTTAACAAAAAAACCTTCCCCGTTTTTTAATTTGAGAAAGGTATCATTCTGTAAAATTCGGTGGCAAAGGTAGAAATTCTTTTGCAATTTTCAAACAATTCTACGAAAAAATCGTCTCCGGATGAAGAATCGTAAGAAAAAGGGGTAGTAATTATTGTGTTTTATTATTTGTGCCGTGTGGGGTGGGGGAGAGGAGAAATTCAAAGATTCAAAATGCGTTTTTACTTCTTAGCGATAAATATGATGAGCGAGAATGTCAGCATGGATGTGAACGCGATGCTTGTCGAGACGGCGGCGCCGTACACGCCGTATACGGGTATGAGAAAATAGCCTGCAACGAGCAGCACGAGCAATCCGATACACGAACAAGCCGTGCTGTACTTCACCTTGCCCGTCCCGATGAAATGGTGACTCAGGATGCTGTTGCATCCCAGCGCGACGATGCCGACGGCCAGTCCGCGTATCACACGGCGCACACCGAGGAACTCGGCCGTAAACAGGTAGTCCGTATATATCCATTCGGGCAGAAACCATACGGCGAGCATGGCTGCCAGCATGACGCAGAATGTCCATTTGAGAAAGTGAAGCGTCATTTGCCTCTGTGCCTGCGCATCGGTGGCTCGCGCGACCTCGCTGTATGATATGAAACTTATGCTGCGACTGATGTGCCAGACGCTTTCGGCTATTTTCGTGCCGGCGTCGAGCAGCCCGACTTGTCCGTATCCGCCCAGCCGCTGTATCAGGAAATAGTTTATCCGCGCCGTCAGTCCTTCCGCCAGATTGTCGGCGCAGCCCCACAGTCCGTAGACAAACATCTCGCGCAGCATTTTCACGGTCGATGCCGGCGCAGGTCTCCTGTCTTCTGTCCTCTTGCGACGCAACAGCGAAACCAGCAGCGCCAGGCTGACCGCCCACGCCACGCCCTGGGTCAGAAACAATCCCAGCAGATAGCCCGAAGCGTCGCGCCGCCCGGCCACATAGTAGACGTACAGCAGCACGAAAAACAGCAGTCCGCCCTGAAGCATGAAGGTGACGTTGAAACTTCTGATATGTCCTCCGCCCAAAAGCACGCGGGAATGTACGACTACCAGCGACTGCAGCACGGACAGTCCGTAAATCGCCATGCCATAGTGCTCGGGTAGCAGTCCGAAACACGACATGAGGCCGCACGCCACCGCCGAACCGACAAACGCCCAGACGTATGCCGGCCATACGACGAAACGGTAATGGTAGCGGGTCATGTAGTACACGATCGTGCTGCCGCACAATACGCTGTTGAAAATGAGTGCAATGTTTGCCGAAGCATATATCACCCCGATCAGTCCCATGCCACTCTTCCCCAATACCTTCGCGTTGATTATGATCAGCAGCAGGTTGAGGAAGGCGACAAGGTAGCGTGTCGCGATGGTGGCCAGGACTTTTTTCCACATGGTTGAATGACTGTAACTGAATTTGAATTCTTATGCCGACAGTATTTCGTCCGTTGTCCGACGGTCTTCGGCAAGCTGTGCTTTGAGGGCGTCGAGGCTGTCGAATTTCCTGTTTTCGCGTAGGTGTCGGACGAAGGCGACTTCCATTACTTTTCCGTAAATCGTTTCCGAGAAATGAAGCAAGTGCACTTCTACGGATATTTCTTTTCCTCCGAAAGTCGGACGGTTTCCGATGGACAGCATACCTTTGTAGCGCCGGCCGCCGACATGCGCCCACACGGCATACACTCCCGTTCCGGGATACGCTTTCTGCCGGTCGTCGACACTGATGTTTGCCGTTGCGAAGCCCAGTTCGCGTCCCTTGCGATGTCCCGGTACGACGTGCCCTTTCAGCCGGTAAGGATAAGTCAGCATCTGCGCCGCTTCTTCCACGTTGCCTTCCGACAGCAACTGCCGGATGCGCGACGCGCTGATCGCCTTTTCGCCCGATTCGTATATGCCGGCGCGAATCACTTCCATGCTGCATGTCCGGCCGTACGCCACATACTGTTCAAATCCGTCGATGCGGTTGTGTCCGAAACGGTGGTCGTAGCCTGCCAGCAGCGTATCGACACGCCATTGTTGCGACAGGACGCCGACGATGAAGTCGCGTGCCGGCAGGGTGGCCAGCTCGGGCGTAAAGTCGACCACGAAACAGGCGTCGATGCCGGTCGTCGCCAGTTGCACCATCTTTTCGTCGAACGTGTTGAGCAGCGAAGGCTCGAAACCTTGCTGTAACACCACGTACGGATGTACGGGAAACGTCAATACGGCAGCTGGCAAACCTTTCCTGTCTGCCAGCTCCCGCAACGACCGGATGAGGAAACGGTGCCCCCGGTGTACGCCGTCGAAAAATCCGACCGTCGCTACCCATTTCCGGTCAAACGCTTCCGCTGCATTACGTATGATTCTCAATGCTCAGTTTTCGATTACCTTCCCCGTCTGATGCTGCGTGTCGGCGCCGATTTTTCGGCTTTGGGTTTGGATTGTTTTTCGTTTGTCTGTTTGGGAGCGTTTTCCTTGGCTGCTTTTTTCTGTGCGCGGGCGTTTGCCTTTTTCGTCTTCTTGTCCGTAGCCAGCAACTGGGTCGTATCCGGCTTGAACCACAGGGATTCCTTGAAGTCTATGAGTTCTTTTTCGATACGATCCTGTTCGAACTGAATGGAGTCTTCGGGGACGTAGGCATTCAGAGGAATGTTCAGCAGATTTTCCGTTTTGAATATTTCACCGTCGAACATACGCAGGCGGAAATAGTCGTCTATCGTAAACGTCTTTGCATTGTTGATGTTCGAGGTCATGATGTATGTATTCATCACGTAGGGTCGCAGGTCTTCGTATCGTATCCAGAACATCGGCGAACGTTGCTCTCCGAAATCTCTGTTCAGGTAGATGAACGGACATATCGCCAGCAGCTTTACGTCGTACACCGAGTTGTTCTGGTCGAAAAACCAGGCTTCCTTTGCGTAGAGCGATTTGACTTCCAGAGAGGGAATGTCGCTGTCGTTGACAACGTACTGCGGCTGGTTGTTGACCGTCCGGGTTTCGTACATGATTTCGAAACGGTCCAGCACTTCCTTGAAATCGATGAGATGTGCGTCGTCAAAAATCTCATATCCGTCCACATATTCGAACGCGGGCAGTTTGCCTTCGGATACGAGCCGGAAGATGGTTGCGCAGAGGTTCGAGACGCCGTTTACCGGCGCAGTCGGGTAATACAGCGGCGCATTTTTTTCGTCCAGCAAATTGAGGTCTCTGTAAATTATACGCATCCAGCGGGAGTTGCCTATGTCCTGCGTCATCATTTCGTTCATTTGCTGCGCCCGTACGGTCAATTCGGGCAGACTCTTGTCGTCGTTCCGCTCCCTGTTGCGGTCAGCGCCCCTTCGCACCTGGGGCGTACGGCGGTTGTCCTGCGCCTGTGCCGCCGACGAGGCCAGCAGGGCGCATACCGCCAAAACCAGTATAAAATAGATACGCTTCATAGCTTTGTTTTTATTTTAACATTTAATTTACAATCACTTCAATGGTTGCTAACCGTTGTTGCACGCCGTCCGGGTCGTTAGCCCTGACATTGGTAATATAAAACCGCTTGCCGCGCGCCAGATTGCGAATCATGTTTTTCTGGCGATCGGTGAAAGCGCCGCTTTGCGACACTTCGGGCAGGGCATTGCCCATCGAATCGTAGAAAACCAGTTCGAAGCTGGTCACCGTGAACGGCACGTCGAGAAGCCCGTCGTCGATGGCGGCCATGATGCCGGCAGCTTCTACCAGATAACGCTTTGCGATGGATCCGCCCGTGAATTTCCGCGAAGCGCCTTCCGCATCCTTGTACGTGATGAACGGCGTCGCGGGAGGCAGAGGGCGCACCTTGAATTCCTTCGACATCGAAATGGCGCGTCCGCCCGAAACGGCCGACAGGGTAATGTCTACTTTGGTCACTTTGGAGGGCGGATGGGCTGTCCACACGTTTCCGCTTTTCTGCGTCATCGTCCCTGCCGAAATCGTAGCCCTCACGCTTCCGCTGGGTACGCCGGGAATGGCCACTTCGATATCGTTCTCAATGCTTTCATACAATACGTTCGTCAGCACAGGCGCAATTGTCGCCGTCAGTTCCGTCACGAAGTAGGAGTCGGCAAAGGGGTAGTTGCGCGGCAGGCCGTCGGCGCCGTTGATGACGACTTCGCCCGAGAACTTGTGCTCGCCGATGCCGGCGGACGAACCCGTATACATGCCGTTTTCCGATTCGGGCAGTTCCGCGCCGTTGACAAACACTTTGGGGTGCTGTGTCGAATCCATTGCCACGAGGGCTATCTGCGCCCTGTAGGGCATGCCCTGCATGACGATCTGGCTTTGCGGGATGACCATTGCCTTGACGTCGTTGACGCGGTAGGCGCCTTCGTCGACGCCGCTAAGGATGTATGACAGCGCTTCGCCTTCGACGTAGCGGACGTCGCTCTGCAGTTTGGTCAGTATCGTGATGGCTGCGGCCACGGGCATGCTTTCGAACAGCGCCGTCTCCCAGTTGGCTGCCGTGATGCCGTCTTTCGATGGGGTTCTCAGGTTCAGGACAGATTCGATGATGGCTGTCTTTGCCGTGTCGGCAACCATTTCCGCCACAAAGGTGCGGTATGATTCGAGTTTCTCCCGCAGTCTCTTGCCTTCGCCCACGACCGGCGCCAGCATGACGCGCGAGGCGGCTTCGAGATCTTCCTTGTGCTTGATATTGCTCACATCGCCGTCCTTGCCGTCTGTTTTCTTCACAATCTGTTCCTTGAGACTTTGTATGTAACCATACAGTTCGTCGGACTGCCGCTTGACGTCGCTGCCCTTGTTGTACCATTCGCCTACACGTTCGGGATTGGTCTGGTAGTAGAAATCCAGTTCCGCCTTCGCGATTTCGTTGCGGTGCGCCGCGTGGGTGATGGTTTTCTGCAGACTGTCTTCCACCAATTCGAAACCGTCCAGTACCTCCGACGACACGTTGAGCGCCATCATGGCAATAAACACCAGATACATCAGATTGATCATTTTCTGACGGGGCGAATTGGGATTGCTTGATATTCCGGCCATAATTTATTTTCCGTTTGTTGCTGACAAATATCGTTTTCTTACCGTACCGGATTGGGATAAGGCGGATATCCGCCCTGGTATGGCGGCTGCTGCGGAGGATAGGGCGTCATGCCGCTCAGGTTGGTGTTGACCGTCATGGCTTGCAGCAGGCGGCTGTATACCTGATTGAGTTGTCCCAGCAGTTGCGCCATTCGTTCGTTTTCGGCACGGAATGCGCTGCTGTCCACGACGGAACTGTCGTACATGTCGCGGATACGGCTCAGTCCGGCATTGATGTGATGGATCGTATCCATTTGCGAACGCAATCCGTTCAGTTGTGTTTCGTAGAACTTGTTCAGTCCCGACAGGTTGTCGTTCAACTGTTCCATTTGCTGCACGTATCCGGGCGTCCTGTCTTCGGGCTTCTCTTCGTTTTGTGTTCCCGAAATGGCCTTGCACGAACTGACCAGCGAGTCCGACACTTCGCTCAGCGAAAGCGTCACGGCGTTGAATCGTTCCAGGTTTTGCGCCACCGTCGTGATCTGTTCGACATACGAGCGGGTAGCTTCGGTCATGTCTGCCATTTCGGCGATTTTTTCGGCGGCTTCGCCTAATTTTTTTATGCTGGCGGTGAGCGTCTGCGCGTCTTCTTCGGAGACGTTCAGCCCCATCGTCTTCAGTCCTGCGTCGGCGCTTTGTTCGGGTGTGAGGCGTGGCGCCTGCGTGCCGCCTCCGCCGATTACAACCGTACCGCCTCCTCCGCCTGCACCGCCCTGTGGTATATTGCCTATAATGACCGTGCCACCTCCGCCGCCGGTTCCTTCTGCGCCGACCGCACTGCCGATTCCTTCTGCGCCGACCGCACCGCCGATTATCATGCCGCCGACGGCTGCACCATCCTTGCTGAAATCGGGACGGTCCAGCGGATTTTTCGACTTGAGGACGGGGAATACTTCTTCCCAGTGATAGTCGTTCACCGGACGTTCGAAGGCCGAGATAAAGAATACCACCGCCTCGAATATCAGTGATATGCACAGGATTTGATTTGCGTACGGCAAGTGCACAATCTTGAACATTGCACCGATCACGACGATGGACGCTCCCCAACTGTAACAGAAATTCAGCACGCGTTTCCCTCTTTCGCTGGAGAGAAACATCTCTATTTTGTTTTTATACCGTCTGTATTTTCCCATTTTATTGTTTTCGTTTATTATGTTTTCGCATTATTTCTTTTTTCCCTTGGCGTTCGAAAATCCTACCTGCGTACGGACGCAGCGGAAGCCGATGTACGAGCGTGTCTCGTTCTGGTATTCGAACGTACGCATGTCCGAGCGGATAAACTGCGCGACGTCTTTCCACGATCCGCCGCGGACGACTTTTTTCTTCATCGCGTACGGGTCTTCCTTGGCGGCGTGGTAATGCAGGTCGGGGTTGAGGTCGTTCACTTGGCTTTGTCCCGCTTCGGTGTAAATCGAAGATGTCCATTCGGCCACGTTGCCCGCCATGTCGTACAGCCCGAATTCGTTCGGGGCGAACGATGCTACGCGCGAAGTAATCAGGTGTCCGTCTTCCGTATAATTGCCGTCGCCAGGTTTGAAGTTGGCCATGAAGCATCCCTTTTCGTTCTGCAGCGATGTGTCCGACCAGGGGTATTTGTTTTCGCTTTTCCCTGCGCGGGCAGCATATTCCCATTCGCCTTCGGTCGGGAGGCGGAACGGATCAATCACCTGTCCGGCGGGCAGACTGGACGATTTTTTGTAAAATTCCGTACGCCATACGCAGAAGGCGTTGGCCTGTTCCCACGAGATGCCGACGACCGGATAGTCGTCGTATCCCGAATGATTGAAATACAGTTTCAGATACGGTTCGTTGTATGCATTCCTGAAGTCGTTCACCCAGCTCGTTTCGTCGGGATAGATGTTGATGATGTGCGTGTGCAGGAAATCGAACGGCGAGCCGAGCGGGCGTGTAACGGTCATGCTGACTACGTTGCCGTTGTCGTCAATATACGCCGTATCCTTCGATATCATAATCACTTCCTCGGGGTCGATCGGGATATCCGTATTTCTGTTGCGGTCGGCGGGATTGAGGCTGTTGCGTCGCAGGGCGGCAGACGTGTAGTCGAACCATTCGTACTTGTAGTTCATCTGCCTTTTGTCGAGTTCCCGTTCGCCTGTTACGGGATGCGTATAGTAAACGCTCTCGATGGCGCGCAGTTCGTCTTCGTTGGCTCTGCGCCAGGGAATGGGGCGGCTCCAGTCCAGATGCGGGGTGACAGGGTCGCCGTATCGGTCTTCCGTAATCATAAACAAGTCGTTCCCGCCGTAGGCCGGGTCGGCCAGGCGCGTACGGATGATGGAGTCGCGCACCCAGTATACGAATGACCGGTATTTGGCGTTTGTGATTTCCGTTTCGTCCATCCAGAACGCTTCGAAGGAGACTCCCTTCGTCTCGGCATTGAACCCCCAGAGACTGTCTTTATCGGCGGGTCCCATCTCGAACGAACCGCGCTTAATCAATACCATTCCGTAAGGCGCGGGTTCGCTGTACGATGCCAGTTTGGCGCCTACCAGTTCGCCGCCGTCGCCGGAAAACAGCCTTCCGCATGATGCCAGCAACGTGGCTGATACAAGTATCAAAACAATTTTCTTCATGATTGGCACATTCTGTTTTTTTAAGTTTCTTCTTACAAGATTCTTATACTTTTATGTTTATTTTTTAATCCTTTCTTTTTATCTAATTTCAGGTGATATGTGACTGCGAGTTCATGACTTCCGGCGCTCACCGCATTCATCGCCGACGTCGGAAATTCGAACGCGTAACCCACACGGAATCCTTTGATGAGTGCACCTAAGTAAAGAGTAGCACTATTGAGTTTTCCGCTGTCACTGATACGAAATCCCAGTCCACCGCTATACATTTTATTATATATAGCCCTTGCCGTCACGTCTGCCGAAACCATTTGCAGGTTCGTTAGCACCAGCGCGGAAGGTTGCAACTCAAATAACGTATTTTTTAATTGTATATTGTATCCTGCCGTTAAATTATAGCTGCGTTCGATTTTTCGTTCCGTATTTTCGTCGAGATTGAGCGTGGGCGCCAGCAGATGCGCGGAACCGATTCCCACGAAGTAGCGGTCGCCGTAGTACATGAGGCCAACGGACATGTCGATGCCCATCGCGTCCAGTCCGGACTTGGTGATTGCCTCATCGTCAGGCTCAACGGCCTCGCTGCCTGCAGGGATGTAGATGCTGTCGCCCCTGAACGCCTTGTTGATCACGCCCGCCTGAAGCCCGACGCTGAGCGTACCTTTACCCATTTTGCGGTTGTATGCATACTGTGCACCCACATGCAGGTTTTGGTCGAGACCGATGCTTTCGCTCATGACGACTATGCCCAGACCCTGCTGTATCTTGCCGTATTTCCAGGGCATGTCCGCAGCCACGCAGATCGATTTGGGCGCGTTCTTGACGCCCAGCCACTGCATACGGTAGAGCGCCATCACGTTCAGTTCGCCCGACTTGCCGGCATACGCAGGGTTGTAATAGTTCAATGCCGTGAAATACTGACTGAACAACGCATCGTCCGTTTGCGACCTCACTCCGGACGCATACGTACATATAATAATTATAATAAACCAAATCCGTTTCATCAATAATATTGATAACTCGGAAATGGACAATAAATTGTGTGTCTTGCCGAAAATTTATACCGGGTGACGTTAAAGATGTTGGGATTCGGAAATCAAAAATTCAGTCATTTCTTTTTCGTCTGCGTGACTTTTTTAAAGTTGCACGTCAGTTTTCCCTGTGTCGTATCCGCCGTTCCCTTCGTTGCGCCGTCTTCTTCCCAGATAGTTACCGTCACATATTCACCGGCATACAGTTCAACCGACAGCTTGCCGTCTTTTTCCGTGAGTTTTTTGTCTTTCACGTCGACATCGCCGCCTTTGACATCAATCAGATATTCCCTGTCCTTTTCCTTAATGTCGACGGTATAATCCTGATAGCCATACGGTGCGTCGGGAACAGTCACCGTCCATTTGCCTTTGAGTTTTCTGACATCGCCGTCAGCGGCTCCAGCCGTTACGGCCGTCATACACAACAGGCACAATCCTGCAAAAATTACATACATCCGTTTCATAATGTTTATTTTTTCTTTTGCAAAGATATGTGTTTTTGTTTTATTTCCGGCTTTGGGATATACGTTTTTTTATCCATGTCATTTTTTTTCTGAACTTTTTCGCTCCCGTACTTTTCGGAGGAGGTTCAAGATTCAGGGATTCAATCATCCCGTATTACACAGTCTACGAATGCTTACGAAAAAAATCGCGGACTGTAATAAAGTCCGAAACTTGGCTAAAATGAAAAAATGTAACACTTATTTTCCGACGATTCTTAGAGCGTTTGTATGTAAAGAATCAGCGTCTCCAGTTCCTGTTCGGTCAGGTTTTGCGTGACGCCGTGCAGGTCGCCTGGATTGCATGAGGTGAACGCCTCGTGCAGGGTGGCTGCCCGTCCGTCGTAGAGGTAGGGGGCGGTGCGCCATGCCTCGCGCAGGGTCGGCGTGTCGAACGGTGTCGCTCGGTCGTTGCCCGCACCTGTTCCCACGTCATATTTCTTCCGGTCGGTCAGGTAAGCTCCGCTGTGGCAGCGGTTGCAGCCGGTGCGGTCATAGATGGCTTTACCCAACTGTTCGGGGTCTTTCGCGCGATATTCGCGGAGGAAGGGGCTTTCCACAGGCCGGAGTTGCCGCAGGTAGGTATCCATGTCGGCGGCCAGCGATTCGGGCTGCTGCGTGTTGAGCGTATGCAGGATGCCGTTGCGGACAGCCGTTTCCGCGTCCTTGCGTATGCCTGTAATCATCACAGGGGGCGTGACGTGCGAGAAAAGCAGGCTTTTAGTGTTTTTGGGATTCCCAAGACCGTCGTTCCGCTGGTCCCAGTTCAGGCCGTCGGCGCGTCCGTCGGGGTGACAGGATACGCAACTCTGCCATCCCTGATAGCAGATGGAAGCGTCGCAGAAAGCGAGTTCTCCGCGGCGGGCGGCGTCATGTTTCGGTTCACTGCCGAGCGACAGCAGCCGGGCGGGCGCATGTGTTTCCATCGGCAACTGCTCCAGAAACGTGGAAAAACGGCAGCTTACTAACAGTGTGCTACCGACGGTTGCCACGGCGCGGGGGGAACGTCCCTGCAGGCGTATCCGCTTACTGAACGGCGATGCGAACGACAGCGACGCACTCAGTTCCGCCCTGTCGTGGAGGCCGTTTACCTGTTCGCCGGAGAAAAGCGCGGCAAGGCGTTCGTGCATGGTTTGCAGGTCGAGCGCAAGCAGTTCGTGGGCGCCCGCAAGCGCGACGTACAGGCGTCTGTCCTCTCCGATGCAGATACCGGCGGGGTTGGCAGCCCCGTGATCCACGTCGTCGAGCAGCAGGGTGGCATACAGCGAACCGGCTGCCAGGTCGACGATGCTCAGCGCATTCGTATTGATCCATCCCCTGTCTAATTGGGTGACCGGCACGCCGTAGCGCGAAATCAGGTGCGTGCAGTACAGGTATTTCCCGTCGGGCGAACAACTCAATCCCCACAGCGACTGTGCACCGTCGGGCAGGGTGATATGCGTGCGAACCGTGTTGGAGGACACATCTACCAGCGTGATTTGCGCTGCAACCGTATCCGCTGTGGCAGCCTGTGCGGGCAGGAAATTGGCTGTGGCAAGCGTCGTCCCGTCGGGCGTCATGCAGAGGGTGTGCGGCTCGCGTACGGCGGGAATGACGGACACTACCTCGCCCCGTTGCAGGTCGATCACGGAAATGTTGCCGTCGAACCGGTTTGCTACGTACAGGGTCTGTCCGTCGGCAGACAGTGCCAGTCCCTGTGGGGTATGACCCGCCGCGATGGATTTCTCGCGCTTCCCGCCGGGCAGACTGATGACCTCCACGCTTCCACCGGCTTCACCGCAACTGACAAACAACATGGAGCCGTCCGGAGACAGCAGCAGGGAATGGGGATTCCGTTCCAACTCGATGCGACCGCTGGTTTGACCGGTTGCAAGGTTGGTGACGGCAACTACTCCCGCAGTGGTCAGCGCCGTGTACACCAGTTGCCTCTCCCGGTCTACCGCCATAGCTCCCGGAGACAGGTATTCTTTCCGGCAACAGGAGATGCAGACCACCGTCACCCAGAAGAAAAACAGTGCTTTCAACGGAATGGACATCGACATGGCCGTTTCCTGTTTACTTGCCAAGGAAATAGTCGTTGATCGCGGTTACCTGGTGACGCACGCTTGCGTTGTCATGCATGTTTGCCACTTCGGTAATGATTGCACCCTTGTCGCCCGCAAACTGCCAGTGATGAGAAAAGACTCTCGAAAGGGGAACAAAATCGCCCGAAACAGCTTTCTCCACATGTTTGACGGTCACTCCGCCCTCATGGCAGGCAGGGATTTTGATTTCGGGAAACGACGCCAGATTGTCCTCGCCTTCACCCACGACGTAACTCGTTCCGTTGCGCACCAGCCAGCCTTCCATCTTTGCCGGGAGGTCGCTGTCCGGTTTTTCGTGCCAGTGTTCGGGTAGCATCTGGTACGGCAGCAGAAACAGATCCTGCAACATGTACCGGTCTTTCGTATCGTTGACGTACATGATAGCCGCCAGTCCGAGTTCCGTAAAACGTCCCGTACCGTAGTCGCTCACCCACAGTTGTTCGCGCGTCTTTTCGGCTACGGGATACCGGTAGTACTTCATCAGCCGGATCACGGCGTCTTTAGCCGCTTCCTCGTTGAACTTGCCGCCAGCGTAGAAATCGGCATTGCTGAAGACCGGCAATTCCGCTTCACAGCACGTGTCCTGCCGATGTGTACATTCCGCCGCCTGCTGTTTGTTTCCCTGCGAACAGGAACTTGCGGCTACTGCGGCAAGAGCCGCTGCAAATAATAATTTTTTCATGTTCATTTGGTATTTAATTAATTGTTGTTTATTGATTTTTTATTCCAAATCGTAATTATTCCGCAAAGATATAAAAAAAGAGAAAGATGTGATGCACGTCCCTACCCTGTTCGCTGAAAAACGTTACATCGCCGATTTCTTCGTTTTCCGGAATCAATTGGATGATTAGCCAACAGTTCACATTTCCTGTTTTTACCGGTCTCGTCTGTCATTTCGCGCCGATTTTAAACGTTTCAATCGCGTGATGTCCCAGCCTGTACGAAAAACCTTTTCCGGAAAATTGTACCGGCGCCGGTTCTTCCTCAATCATGTTTGTATGGTTGAGCGACTCGATGTCTTCAAACAGTTGGAACGTTACTTCCGCGTCGTTGCCTTCGATGTTGTAGTAGCGAAGGATAACGGAATCGTCGTCTTCGCATTTCTTTACCGTACTGACGACAGCGCCTTTACCGGTCAATGTCCCGAAACTTTGCTGTTCGGGAAGAAATCCCTGCTGCTTTTTCGTGTCGGTGACAGCGGTTTTGAGCGCTTGCCGTGATTGAGCGCCGTGTTTGTAGCCGTTATGCCAGTCGCCGGCGTGAGTGTATATCGAAAAACGATAGGAATGGTTGCCGGGCTGGATGTAATAATTGCCCAGTCCGTGACAGCTTTTACGGCTTGCAAGAAGCAGCGGCTGCAGGACGGCGTAATCCACAGGCTTGTCGGTCGGATCGATCCAGTCGAAAACGGCGACGTCCGAACTGATTGTCAGACCCGTTTTTCCGTCCGACGCCGCAAACCAGTCCTGCACTTCGCGGGGATGCACGTCTTTACAGGGTGTATCGTAAATCTGTGTAGCTTTGGAATATCCGGCAGCGCCTTTTATCTCGTCTTTGCCGACCTCCACAACGCCCATCGGGACTTCGTAAGCGACTTTCGCCTGCTGCATGTTCACCGGAAAGGCCAGCCGGAACTCGCGCCAGTTTTCGCCGTTGAAACGGTTCAAATCAACCTCCATGTCAATACGTTTGACGGTCTTGTACAGGACGACGCGCACCACAGCCTGCGTCTCTTTCAACGGCTGAACGGTCTGGAATACATCGCGCACCGCGCCGGTTTCCACGCACTGCCACTGTTGTCTGTAATTGCGAAGCCGGTCGAAACCCTCCATTGCCGGCTGCTGAACATCGGTAAATTCGCCGGCGCCGTTGCCCACCGATTGCAGCGTAAACAGTTCGCCGCCCGAAAATTTGTCGTTACGGAAAAATTCTTTCTTCAATTCCTTATCATACAGACTTTCGATGCCGCCGTCGCCGAGAACAACCCTGTAATATTTGTTTTCGTACGCAGGTGCAGCCGAAGGAATATTTTCGTTACCTGCCGGAAGCGCTCCCTCCGTCAAATAGTACGTTTTATAGCCCAGCGCCGGGACTTTTTCGGCGACGAATGTAATGGTAATCACCTCGTCTTTGTTACCTGTGTAGGGGCAGTCGGTAAACTGATAGGGGATTTCGTTGCCGTCGGCGTCGATCAGCCGATAATGCGTATTCGGTCGTCCTTCGACGTCCAACGTCAATACGACGGGGTCGGTACGTTCCCACGACAGGGGGTTGAACACGGTTACAGCCTGTCTGTATTCTTTTTTGAAGTTGATGCGTTGAGCGATGGACGTCAGCGATTTGTCGAGCAATTCCTGGGCTTTGTCTCTTGCAAACTCGAATTTATCACGGAAATAACGGTCGGTGATATGTCCTTTGTTACCGCCCCAGCCATGGTCGGGATAGATGGCCGCTTCCCATGCATCGGTCAACTCTTTCGCCGGATAATTACTAAAGCTGTTTTCGACTAAAGCATTGAAAGTCGAAAACTTTTCTGCCGCCGTCAGCAGACGGCTGGCTTCCCTGCCCGCTTTTAACGCCCGTTGATGCGCAGGTCCGTGGATATAAAGCCAGACATTCGGACGTTCACCTGACAGTTCGTCGAATTTCGTGTCTTTACCGGCTACAATCTCGTCCATCACTTTTGTCGATGTGGAGTACGTAATATAAGGCAATGCCTTTGCGTTGTTGCCTTTTACTTCGTTATTCCAGTCTTCCATGTATTTATCCCAGTTCACGGGTTCGGAAAAGTCGAAAGAATACAGCACAAGCCGTACCGGCGGGATATTCCGTCGCCGGTAATATTCGTCAAATTCGTTGAGGAAACGGATAAGCGTATCGGTACGTGCCGCTTCGGAAGGCGCATGAAGGATGGGCATCGTCTTGTCGTGATACTGACCGGGCGACCATGATACGACGGAACTTCCATCGGGACTGAACCATTTGTAAAAACCCGGCTGATGACGGCTGATCTGATAATACGGAATACCCGATTTCGCCAAAATCTGCGGGAGTTGCAAGGCTACGCCCGGAACATCTTCGTTGTAAGCCGTACGGAAATCACAGCCCGGCAAGACTTTCTGTAACCATTTCCGTCCGAAATAGGTTTGCCGGACAAGGGCTTCTCCGTCGTACATCGACGGGTAAGGCTGTTTGTTTGTCGCGCCCCATTCCAGCCGACCTTCCTGCGTATATTTCAGGATGTCGCCGTACCTGTCGGGATGACGTTCGAGGTATTCCCGAAGCGAAAGGGCGTCTTCGACCGAAAAACAGTAGTGTTTGCTCTCCGCCAAACGTTTTAACGCAGGCGTAATCATCTGTTCGTCACGGAAACGGATACATTCGTCCGGACTGTCCATCCAGGCTATATCCTGATGACTTGAATTGACGAGACATAATTTCCCGCCTTTGAAATAAGAGGCATCCTGCGCCTGTGTAGCCGTAAAACAGGCAAGGATACACCACAGCAATAATAAAAAATAAGTTTTTCTTTTCATGATATTTCTCTTTATAATTTTGAATTACATCTTTTTTCTCAACCATTTCCTTACCGGGATATCGTAAAATCTCATTGCTGCATACGAAATCAACAGTATAGCCACGAAAACGCCAACCGCAACCCAGGCACCTTCGGCGAGGGTACATTTCGTTTTCGCCACCCAGGCAGTATGCACATAACACAGCGGATAGTTCACCAGATACACAGGATACGACATATCGCCCAGCAACTTGTATAACCGCGACGCTGATTTCTTTTTTACTTTTCCGCCCGCTCCCATAGCCACAATCAAGGGAAAAACAACGATAATGACAGCGGCTTCATACACGCCGTTCATCCAGTCCGATTCGGGCCCGCCTACGCGCGGCACAATCAAAACCGCTATCAGCAACAGACTGCACCACAGAAACGACTGTCGTATATGAATGACTTTTCCAAGACGGTAGAGCAGCAGTCCGGCAAAAAACGGAAACATCAGCCGTGTAAATCCGATGTGCAGATGATTTGTATCCACCGTCCAGCCTCCGATGACGTCGCCATGTGTCAGAGTGAGATGTATCGTCGCGCAGGCGGCAACGAAGACCAAAACGGAAAGCGCCGTCTTCGAAAATCGTCTGATAACAAGCGCATAGAGCAGATTTGCGAAATATTCGAACGCTAATGTCCATGTCGGCGCGTCGAGGGTGTACATTTCCTGCCAGCCCCGGATGTCGATCGACGGCGGTGTTGGAATCATCAAAAGTCCAAGAACGGCGTACAGCAGCACTCGCCACAAGGGAATATCTTTTATTAACGGAAACACTTCGCCGGCGCCGAAATAGAACATTATTATTCCAAGTACAGTTCCGAAAATAACCATGGGATGAAGTCGGAATATCCGTCGTTTCAGGAAATTGCCGATACTCATCTTTCCCCAGCGGTCGTCGTAGGCGTAACCGATGACAAATCCAGAAAGTACAAAGAAGAAATCGACCGCAAGATATGCGTGATTAAGCAATTGATTGTATTTTCCGGTTTCGATGTCCGTAACGTAATACGCTTCGATAACATGAAATCCGAGTACCATGATAGCCGCTATCCCGCGTAGCCCGTCAAGAATCTCGTAGTGAGGTTTTGTCTGTGATAAATTCATCTGATCTTTATTTTTCAAAGCACAAAAGTACTCATTGTTTTATTTTCTCAAAAAATTAATCGAATTTTAACAGCCGTTCGTCGAATTTCGTTTCTTTGTCAGTTATAGTCCCGTCCATCTTCCTTTTTCAAATTCCGACCGGCAGGCGTCAGCCGATACGTCACTCCCTTTCCGGTCTCTATCCTGATACGTTCGCCTTCGTACAGCTGTTCTCCGTCCGGCCCCTTCACTTTTATTCCGCGGCCTTTCCACGGATTGAGCAGATGCAAGTCACGCCCCTGTTCGCTGAAAACCGTTACATCGCCGATTTCTCCGTCTGCCAGTTTTGCGGACACGAGGAAGGCGCCTTCCACACGTATTTGATGAAACGCGGCATCCTTGTCGCGAGGCCAGACGGGAAACAGGCGGATCATGTCGCCGTGTCCCATGCAAAGCATTTCGTTGATTGTATTCGGCACGGTGCTCAGGTTTTCAATTCCGTGCGGATTGTCTAACTGGAACCCGTTCGGGAAGGTATGCTTCACATAACGATCGAGGTGATACAGGATGGTATCCGGGTCATAGCCAATCCGGACGGCTGCCGGGAAAAAGCTGTTGCTGCCGTTGGAGTCGAGCCATCGCTGCATCTCCTGTACGGTATTCATGGCAACGGCGAGCAGCGCCGGGTCGCTGTCCGGACCGATTGCGCCTCCCGGATAAATGTGTTGAATACCCAGACTGTTTCCGTCCACCCATTTGATGCCGGCTTCCGTATAGCGGAATACTGTTTTGCCATTGCGTTCAAACACGGGATAATGCGAAATACCGTCGTGTATATGTATCCATTTTTCCCGCCTGTCCGCATCTTCCCCAAGCAGTGCGCTCATGTCGGTGGCCGTCTGCATGGTCTGCCTTATCAGTCCGAGCGAGAGAAGCGGGTTTTTATCTCCGATTGTCCCTTCGTGAATGGCGTCGTTGTAATCGACATACCGGCCGTCTTCGTAGACCAGGTACTTTTCCCAGAAAATGGCGGAAGCGCGGACAAAAGGATACACTTTCCGCGCAAACTCCCTGTCCCACGTACGGTAAAAGTGCATGGACAGATTGGCGACAGCATACGAGGCATTACTTTTTTGACCCCAGAACATGCCGTCCATTTCAATATTTTCCTTTTTAGCCCAGTGATATTTCTCCATCAGCGGCGTCCAGCGTGTTGTCTCTATTCCCAGAGGTCCAATTCCAACGGGATAGATGACGCCGTCGGGAATCCCCGCGATTTTTTCGGAATAGTATTTTCCTCTTGGGACGAAGGCAAGCAGCGGAGCGCAGTAGGGTTCGGCCTGTTCGAGCCGGTTGGCGGAATAGAGCGCGTAGAACGGCGCCTGATAGTTGTAATTTAGGTGATAGTCGCCTGACCAGGCAGGCTGTTCCTGCGTGATCCAGATGCCGAAGAGACCGGGTGGAAAGTCAGTATCCCTGCTCGATGAAGCCATTCCGTAGAGTGAAAGATAATACTGCCCTTCGATGGCGCTGTCGGGGATAGACACGAACGATTTCTCCCAGTAGTCTTTCCACCATGCCCTGTGCTGCTTTTCCAGTTCGCGCAGGCGTTGCGGGACGACGTATTCCTTTACCTTCCGGATGGCTGCATCGAGACAGTCGCTGCTTTTGAAGTTGCCGGAGGTGGCGAAGACAATGCGGACGGTTTTCCCCGGTTCAAGCGTAAAATTACCGTCCGGCGAATCGACGGTTTGCAGCGCCAGGGCTGTACGGGTCGGAATATCTACCGAATCCTCGAAAGCGCGGGTAATGTAATGTATGCCGTCCACCGCGTTTTGTTCTCTTTTTTCGGGGAAAGCGCGGTCGAGGGGAAGGTCTTCGACGATTTCTTTTTCGCCGGGCAGAGACAGCCGCACGCTTCCTTCGAGCGACCCTTTCCCTTCCATGCGAATCTCGACGGCTGCGACATCTTCAACGGCGGCAACGCAGACCCTGCATGTAACCGAAAAGTCTTCTTTTCGGAAGCGGGCGACCGTCGTTGCGTCGTACAAATGCTGCTCCACCAGGTAGGAAGCGCCCTCCAGTCCGGGAATGGACATCTCGACTTTCCCCAGAACGGCGGGATAGGATTCATTGTGACCCGTCTTCAGACGCCAGAAATCGTTCCTGGCTACATAAAACACCTGATGTTCGGGATTGCCCGACAGGGCGACGCCCGTGTAGCCGTTCCCCAGCAGGGGAGCGTCCACGGATACTTTGGCCGGAATACGCCGGGGCGGTTGAGTAAACCGGACGACATGCCTGCCGACGATGGTTTCCGCCTGTTTGCCGAAGTCCGTCTGACTGCTGCACGACAGCAGGAGCGGAACAATCGCTCCTGCAAGAATTTTTAATTTGCTGTTTGTCATAGTTTTGCTTTTGTGAAAAATTAGGGAGTAAAAGTAGGAAACAAATTCGTTTTACTTTCCGGTTTTATGTTAATTAAACATAATTCGATTTCACATGAGAATGCTGTTTTTCGTGCATATAAATATTCTTGGGCCTCGCACGTCTGATTCTTTCGTGTATATGAAAATCCGGCAATCTGCAAAAAAAATCAGTTTAGTAAGGATGCATTTCGGGATTTTACCGGCAACAGCAAGATTTTCCTGCCGCTGCCGTCATTCCGGCAATGCAGAGTTCCGGGTCGAAGCCCCTTTCCTTTGCATAGCAGGTCGCCATTACGGCTATCATATCGTCCGTGGCAGGCAGGCGTTCGAAGTTACGGCATCCTTTTTTCAGTCCTACTTTTCCGAACGACATGCGATTCAGGTCTACGATCTCTACCGCTATTGCGTCGGGCGCATCGTCGAAGAGAATGTTTCCCGCGGAATAATCCCTGTGCAGGATGCCGTTTTCGTGCATTCGCGCCGTTGTGCGGGCAATGGCTTCGAGAATCTCGTCGCGGCGGGCGAAAGTGCGTGTCGCAAAATCCCGGTACGTATACGGGCAGGCGGAGCGGAGCGTGACCGAATAGCTGTCGGCGAACAGGAAATACCGTCTGCAGGTGACAAAGCCCACCGGTGCGGGCGTGCCTGCGCCGGCGGCAAGCAGACACAGCGCATGACGGTAAGCTCTTTCGGCTTTCGACGCCCGCAAAAAACCGTATATTATGGCATTCAGCACGTTGGGACGTCTGTACGACTTGACCGCCAGTTCGTATCCCTCCTGATGAAACAGCCGCAATTCATTGCGTCCCTTGTATATCGTCTCTCCCTGCTCTCGGAATATGTACGGCAGGCGAAACATGAAGGAGTCAAGACTGCTGAAGGAAGGATGCACGACCGTCTTCCGCGCATGAAGCCATCCGCTGCACGTGTTTATCAGCCTCGACCAGGTGCGCCGGTAGCGCAGGGGGCCTTTCAGTTCGCGGAGGAAAAAGTTGGGATACATCGCGTTCAGCGTGTCGATGGTATGCTTCTGCAGTATGCGGTCTTTCTTCCGCTTCGAGCCGGCTCTGATACGGTAATAAAATCCGGTATGATTCAGTCGCACGACTTTTCCGCCGTCTTTCAGAAGCGCAATCCAGAAGACCCAGTCTTCGCGCCCTATATCGGCGAGGTATCCGCCTGCCCGCACCCAGTCTTCGCGGCGATACATTCCGCAGGGGTGTATAATGTTTCTGCGAGCCAGCAGGCGTATGGAGAAAGGCGGCAGCCGGAACTTTCCGTTGCGGCGGCCGAAAAATTCCGCTTCCGCATAGACCAGCTTCACACCGTCGCCGCGCATCGCCTCTACAGCCAGCGATATGTATTCGGGGCTGATGCGGTCGTCGGAGTCTACCGGCAGAATATATTCTCCCGCGGCGGCCTCTATGGCGCGGTTGCGGGCGACAGACGTGCCGGCATTTGCCTGTTGCAGAAAACGAATGTTGTCATATTGGGAGGCATACCGTTCGGCGATGGTCGGCGAATCATCTGTCGACCCGTCGTCCACAATTACGATCTCCATATTCGGCCAGGTGGAAGACAATACGGACAGCAACGTTTCTTCGAGAAATTCACTCGAATTGTAAACGGGGATAATTACAGATACCAAAGGTGTATTTTCAGCACATTTCATATTTCATTGTCATATTTTATCACGTCCACGGGTGAACTTCAGCCAGTAATAGCGAAGCGGGTCTGTGTATTTCAATTGCTTCCACGGGCGACTGCCGTGCGGTCTGTGTATGACCGGAAGCGAAGTAAACAGATAATTGGCAAAACCCAGCGCCAGCGATTTGTGCGAGACGGTCACGTCGTGCCAGGCTTTGGAAGGGTCTAACTGCATGAAATCATATTTCTGCAAAAAAGCCTGCGTAAGCAGCGAACAGCAGAAACTCACGTGCCTGCGGACGGACAGGACGCCTTTCGCCTCCTTCCGCGCATAAAGGTAGGGATAGTTTATCCGTCCCTCTTCGTCGACGGTGACGGCTGCGGCGATACCGCAATCCGGCCGGTCGAGCACGCCGTCGAACAGCGATTGAAGCGTACGGGGCTGTACGACAACATCCGACTCGACAATGCACAGGGCGGCTTCGTCGTCCAGTGCCCTTTGCTGTGCGTCCTGAAGTATCCAGCGATAGTTCGGAGAGGGGTGAGTTGTACGTTCCGACAGATTTACCAGAATAAAACCGCAGGCCGATGCTGCTTCTTCCAGCCTGCGCGTATTCTCGTCCGTACTGAAATCGTTATATACAATATATGTACAGGGAATCCGCATCTCCGAAGAAACAATCGCCTTCACGGTTTCCAGCGTGGACACGATCGAATCCTTCACCGGCGTAATCACAATCATCTGCCTGTTTTCCATACACCTCAAATTTTGAATCTTGAATTATATTATCGCCGCAAAGATAATCATCATTCGTCAACTTATCAAACCCCAGTTCATTTTCCTGTCGAAAAGAGTCTGCAGTCGATCGCGGAGGATTTTGTTGGCGGGCGATTCCAATTGAGGGTCGTTGTCGAGGACGCGCTCTGCCATGTCGCGTGCACGCTGGAGTATCTGACCGTCGGCGGCAAGGCTGGCTATCTTCAAAAACTGGCCGTAGCCGCTTTGCTGCGTGCCTTCCAGGTCGCCATATCCGCGCAGCCGCAGATCTTCTTCTGCAATTTTGAATCCGTCATGACTGTTCACCATGATTTCGAGCCGTTCGCGCGTCTCGCTGCTGAGTTTGTGCGACGATACGAGGATACAGTACGACTGTTCGGCGCCCCGCCCCACGCGCCCGCGCAACTGATGCAACTGCGAAAGCCCAAAACGCTCGGCACTTTCGATCACCATCACGGAAGCGTTCGGAACGTTGACGCCCACCTCAATCACGGTAGTAGATACAAGGATATGTACCTGTCCGGCCACGAACTGCTGCATGGCGGCTTCCTTCTCCTGCGGCTTCATCCGGCCGTGTACCATGCCGACGCGATATTCGGGGAAAACTTCTCTGAAAACGGCATAGCCGGCTTCGAGATTTTTATAGTCTATCTTCTCGCTTTCTTCGATCAGCGGATAGACGACGTAGACCTGCCGCCCCTTGCGGATTTCGTCTCTCAGGAAAGCAAACAGTCCGGCGTGCTTGTCGTCGTAACGGTGAACCGTCTTCACCGGCTTGCGTCCCGGCGGCAGTTCGTCGATGACGGATACGTCCAGGTCGCCGTACAGTGTCATGGCAAGCGTGCGCGGTATCGGTGTGGCGGTCATAATCAGGACGTGCGGAGCGACTTCGTTTTTCACCCACAGTTTGGAACGCTGGGCGACGCCGAAACGGTGCTGTTCGTCGATTATTGCAAGGCCGAGTGAGGCAAAGCGCACGGTATCTTCCAGCAGTGCGTGTGTGCCGACAACCAGTTGAATTTCGCCGCAGGCAATGGCCGGAAGGATCTTGTCGCGTTCCCGCTTTTTTGTCGAGCCGGTCAGCAGGGCGACGTGGATATTCATGTCGCGCAGCATGTCCTTGATGGTTGCGTAATGCTGCTGAGCCAGTATTTCGGTCGGTGCCATGATGCATGACTGATAATGATTGTCGACGGCCATCAGCATGGACAGCAGGGCGACCAGCGTCTTGCCGCTGCCCACGTCGCCCTGCAGGAGACGGTTCATCTGGCGTCCGCTTTTCATGTCGGTGTGTATTTCACGCACGACACGTTTCTGTGCGTTTGTCAGTTCGAACGGCAGGTATTGCCTGTAAAACGTAAGGAAAAACTCGCCTACCCTGGCGAAAATTAAGCCTCTCAGTTTCTGCCGCCTTATGCGTGCCGTCAGCAGTATGTTCAACTGGATGTAGAACAGTTCGTCGAACTTCAGTCTCGACCGCGCTTTGCTCAGCATGGCGTTCGACGCGGGGAAATGGATATTCCGTATGGCTTCGGATCTGGAGAGTTCGTTCAGTTGCTCCGTCAGATAGGCGGGGAGGGTTTCGGGCAGTGTCCAGTCGAGTTCCGACAGCAGCGCGTATTGCAGATTCTGGATGGCGCGCGAATGGAGATACAGGTTTTTCATCAACTCGGTGGTGTTGTATAAAGGTGTCAACCCGCTTGCCACCTGACGGGCGTTTTCGGGCGTATCCACTTCGGGATGGACGATGTTATAGCTCCGTCCAAATTCGGTCGGCTTGCCGAAGACGATATATTCCTGCCCGACCTTGTATTTGTCCGCAAGGTATTTCAAACCTCCGAACCATACGAGGTCAATGAATCCCGAGCCGTCCGTAAATTTGGCTATCAGCCGTTTGGAGCGCCGTTCGCCGAGCGTTTCGAAACGCACAATCCGCCCTTTCAACTGAATATGCGGCATTTCGCCGTCTGCCCCGAGCGCATCGGTTATTTCGCTCACTTTATAGAAACGGCTGCGGTCGACGTGTCTGTACGGGAAATGATACAGTAAATCTTCGTACGACACGATGTCGAGTTCCCGCTTCAATACTTCCGCCTTTTTAGGCCCGACGCCCGGCAGATACATGATATCGCTGCTCAAATCCTTCATGTCCCTGCTTTGCGGATGGTTGTCCTTCTCCGGAGATTCCGGCTAACCATCCCGTTCCGAATGCGGTCTTCTCTGCCGTTCACTCCATGTATTCTGTTAATCCTCATGCCGATTTTTTCTGCAAAAATATTCATTTTCATTGAATTTATGCTGCTCTTACATGAAAATTCGTTCTCCGGCGCTCTTGAATCTTCGATTTTTTTCCGCCGGATCTCTATCCTCCAATCTCTGCAGAACGTGCTTTCTTTGCAGGTCGACAGCTTGCGATTATGAAAATAATTGCTTTGCCTTCCATCTCGGGCGCCTTTCAAATTGTCGCATCGCAGTATGCCGATGGCGTTGCCGGAGAATAGAATCCTTGAACTCATGCAGTCATCTAACCTTCCTCCGGAGACGGTTGCCGTATTCCCGATAACAGTCAATGGTCGCTTATGCGGAAAAAAATGCGCAATTATGTTGTACAACATACTTTGTTATTTTTAGCGTATGCAATGTTGTTACTATCTTTGCAGCGCATAACTATAAAATTAAATTGTTAGACCAGGACTAGCCCGGCCGTGAGGTCGGGCTTTTTCATGTTTTTCTTCCTTCATTCGTCCCTGTTGAAATGAAATAAAAACGGTGAATATTGTTTTTTCGGCTGAAATATTCTATCTTTGTAAATATGTAGAATGTATGATTGTTCTTTTGCGGCATAAAATCGACGGTAAATCAGCCGGTTTGTATGTTTTCGCATCGAGAGAGGATTTTCGTGAAGGCGTACTGTATCGACCGGATTTAGCGCGGCAAATTCATCCGGAAATGAGTCGGCGGAGGAGTAACAACATTATTTAACTTACAAAATAATTATCTATGGTTTACGACATCGAAATACTGAAAACGTTTTATTCGCAGTTTCCCGGCAAAGTCGGCAGGATACGTAGCGTCATCGGTCGCCCGCTGACTTTGGCGGAGAAAATCCTGTATGCGCACTTATACGACGCAAAAAATTTGAAGGCATACCGTCGAGGCGCCGATTACGTCAATTTCCGTCCCGACCGCGTAGCCATGCAGGATGCTACGGCGCAGATGGCGCTGCTGCAGTTCATGAACGCGGGAAGAGAAAAATCGGCCGTCCCGGCAAGCGTTCACTGCGACCACCTCATTCAGGCCGACCTCGGCGCGGACGCCGACATCCTGACGGCAAAGGATGCCAACCGCGAAGTATACGATTTCCTGAAAACCGTATCGGGCAAGTTCGGCATCGGTTTCTGGAAGCCCGGTGCCGGCATCATTCATCAGGTTGTGCTCGAAAACTACGCTTTCCCGGGCGGAATGATGATCGGGACAGATTCGCACACGCCCAATGCCGGCGGGCTGGGAATGATAGCCATCGGCGTAGGCGGAGCCGATGCGGTGGATGTGATGAGCGGCATGGAATGGGAACTGAAAATGCCCGAACTGATCGGCGTCAGACTGACCGGGCGGTTAGACGGCTGGGCTGCGCCAAAAGACGTCATCCTGAAACTGGCCGGCATTCTGACCGTCAAGGGCGGGACGAATGCGGTTATCGAATATTTCGGCGAGGGAGCTTCGTCGCTCCCGGCCACCGGCAAAGCTACCATCTGCAACATGGGCGCCGAAGTGGGAGCCACCACGTCGATCTTCCCTTTCGACCGTCATACGGCATCGTACCTGCAACAGACCGGACGGCAGGAAGTGGCCGCCTGGGCGGAAAACGCCGTCGCATGCCTGCAGGCCGACAGAGAGGTGATCGAACATCCCGAAAAATATTTTGACCGCATTGTCGAAATCGATCTTTCGACGCTGGAGCCGTACATCAACGGCCCCTTCACACCCGACGCCGCTACGCCGCTGTCCGAATTTGCCACCCGCGTGAAGGCCGGCGACTATCCGCGGCGGATGGAAGTGGGGCTGATCGGCTCGTGCACCAATTCGTCGTATCAGGATTTGAGCCGTGCGGCATCCGTGGCACGGCAGGCGCTGGAAGACAGGATTCCCGTCGCCGCCTCGCTGATTGTCAATCCCGGCTCGGAACAGATTCGTCATACCGCCGCCCGCGACGGCATCATCGGCGATTTCGAAAAAATCGGCGGCGTGATTATGGCGAATGCCTGCGGTCCCTGCATCGGACAGTGGAAACGCCATACCGACGACAATACGCGCAGGAATGCCATCGTCACGTCTTTCAACCGCAATTTCGCCAAGCGCGCCGACGGCAATCCCAACACGTATGCGTTCGTGGCATCGCCCGAACTGACGATTGCGCTGACGATTGCCGGAGACTTGTGTTTCAATCCGCTGACGGATACGCTGAGGACGACCGACGGCCGCGAAGTCGCACTCAAGGCGCCGGAGGGAACGGACTTCCCACCGGAGGGATTCGAGGTGAAGGACAACGGCTACATCGCGCCGGACGACAGCCGGACGGAGGTGCAGATCAATCCTGCGTCCGAGCGGCTGCAACGTCTGCAACCGTTCACGCCTCCCCGGCAGGGCGACCTCGCCAACATGCCGCTGCTGATCAAAACACAGGGCAAATGTACGACCGACCATATCTCCATGGCCGGGCCGTGGCTGCGTTTCCGCGGGCATCTCGAAAATATCTCGGACAATATGCTGATGGGTGCGGTCAATGCATTCAACGGCAAAACAAACCGGGTATTAAATCAACTGACGGGAGAATATGACGCGGTTTCGGCCGTCGCCAAACAGTACAGGGCGGAGGGGATTTCGTCGATTGTCGTCGCCGAAGACAACTACGGCGAAGGCTCGTCGCGCGAACATGCGGCGATGGAACCGCGTTTTCTGAACGTCAAGGCGATTATTGCGAAAAGTTTCGCCCGTATTCACGAAACGAATCTGAAGAAACAGGGTATGCTGGCGCTTACCTTCGCCGACAGGAACGACTACGATAAAATCAGGGAAGACGACCACATCACGATCGACGGCGTTGAAAATTTCAGGCCGGGCGAACCGCTTGCCGTCGTCCTGCAACATTCCGACGGGACACAGGAAGGTTTCTTTGCCGGCCACTCGTTCAACGACCTGCAAATCGAATGGTACCGGGCGGGAGGAGCGTTAAACTATTTGAATGACTGAATAATTGAATAACTGAATGACTGAATTGTTGAGTATGAGAAGTGGTTTTGAGTATAGAGAGAATTTGAAAAACAGGTCGAAGGCTGTTGCCTTGAGAATTGTTCGCCTGTTTCAGGCTTTGCCCGGAAGTGCGAAGGCACAGAGGTAGAAGAACTGTTAAAGATAATGACCGTCGCCTGCAAAAACAGCAAACAAAAATAAACCCCTCAGTTTATTCAGTCATTCAATCATTAAATAAATTGCAAACAGTATGAAAATTGAGAAAAAGAAAACATCATCCGGCTTGTCTGTCCCCGACAGGGTGACGATTCCTTATATTGAAGGGGACGGCGTAGGGGCGGAAATCACGCCGACCAGCCAGGATATTGTCGATGCGGCGGTGAAGAAAGCGTATGGCGGCAGGCGTTCGATCGAGTGGAAAGAGGTTTTTGCCGGAGAGAAATCGTTTGAGCGTAGCGGCAACTGGCTGCCCGACGAGACGATTGAAGCCTTTCGCGAGTATCTCGTCGGCATCAAGGGGCCGCTGACGACGCCCGTGGGCGAGGGCGTCCGCTCGTTGAACGTAGCGTTGCGACAAACGCTCGACCTGTATGTCTGTCTGCGACCGGTACGCTGGTTCCGTGGTATAGAATCGCCGGTAAAGGAACCCTGGAAAGTCGACATGATAATCTTCCGCGAGAACACGGAAGACATCTACGCCGGCATCGAGTGGCAGCAGGGCACGCCCGAAGCCGCGCGGTTCCTGCAGTTCCTGACCGGCGAGATGGGAGTAACCAGGGTGCGTTTCCCGCAGACATCCTCGTTCGGCGTCAAGCCGGTATCGGCCGAGGGAACCGAACGGCTGGTACGCGCCGCCATCCGTCACGCGCTGGCACACGGACGGACGGGCGTGACGCTGGTACACAAGGGCAACATCATGAAGTTTACCGAAGGCGGCTTCAAACGCTGGGGATATGCGCTGGCCGAACGCGAGTTTTCGCGGGAACTGGCGGAAGGAAAAATCGTCGTGAACGACGTGATCGCCGATGCCTTCCTGCAAAACACACTGCTGACGCCCGAAAAATATTCGGTCATCGCCACGCTGAACCTCAACGGCGACTACATCTCCGACCAACTGGCGGCGATGGTAGGCGGCATCGGCATAGCCCCCGGCGCCAACATCAACTACGAGAGCGGACATGCGATCTTCGAGGCGACGCACGGGACGGCGCCCGACATCGCGGGAAAGGACATCGCCAATCCGTCGTCGCTGATACTCTCGTCGGTGATGATGCTCGAATATCTGGGCTGGAACGAGGCGGCCGCGCTGATCACCCGCGCCATGGAGCAGACTTTCATGCGGGGAGAGGCGACAGGCGACCTCGCACGGTTCATGCCCGGAGGAAAAACACTCGGCACACGAGCGTTCGGAAAAACAATTACAGAACTTATCTAACTAAAACGAATCCATTATGAAAAAAGAGTATTTAATTTACAAGTTATCCGAGTCGGTAAAGACGACATGCAGGATAGACAACAGCCTGTTCGGAAAGTATAATGTAAAGCGCGGGCTTCGCAACGAGGACGGCTCGGGTGTGCTGGTCGGACTTACGCAGATAGGAAACGTCGTCGGCTACGAGCGGACGCAAGACGGGACGCTGAAAGCCATCCCCGGAAAGTTGTACTATCGAGGATATGACATTGAAGATATCGTTCACGGCTTGATACGCGAGAAACGTTTCGGCCTGGAGGAAGTCGCCTTCCTGATGCTGTCGGGGAGGCTGCCCGACAGGGAGGAACTGTCCAATTTCCGCGAACTGATCAATGACAACATGCCTCTCGAACAGAAGACGAAGATGAACATCATCGACCTTGAAGGCCAAAACATCATGAACACTCTTGCCCGCTGCGTGCTTGAGATGTACAACTTCGACCCGAACCCCGACGACACGTCGCCCGAGAACTTGATGCGTCAGTCGATACAGCTCATCTCGCGGTTTCCAGCCATCATTGCGTATGCCTATAACATTTACCGTCACAGCACGCAGGGACGTTCGTTGCACATACGACATCCGCACGAGATGCTGACAATCGCCGAGAATTTCCTCTACATGTTGAAAAAGGAGTATACGCCGCTCGAGGCGCGCATGCTCGACCTTCTGCTGGTGTTGCAGGCTGAACACGGAGGAGGTAACAACTCAACTTTCACCGTCCGCGTGACGAGTTCGAGCGGAACAGATACCTATTCGTCCATCGCTGCCGGCATCGGATCGCTCAAAGGCCCGCTGCACGGGGGCGCCAACATCCAGGTGGTCGACATGTTCAACCATCTGAAGCAGAATATCAGTGACTGGACGAACGTCGATGAAATAGACGCATACTTCCTGCGCATCCTGAACAAAGAGGTATACAACAAGACGGGTCTCATATACGGCATCGGACACGCCGTGTATACAATCTCCGACCCGCGGGCAATCCTCCTCAGAGAACTGGCGCTCGACCTCGCAAAGGAAAAAGGGAAGCAGGACGAATTTGCCTTCCTCGAACTGCTCGAAGAACGCGCCATCGAATCGTTCTACAATTTCAAGGGCAGTAAGAAACGTGTGTCGTCGAACATCGACTTCTATTCAGGCTTCGTCTACGAGATGATCGGTCTGCCACAGGAAATCTATACGCCGCTTTTTGCCATGGCGCGTATCATCGGATGGACGGCGCACCGTATCGAAGAACTCAACTTCAAAAGCAAGCGTATCATACGGCCGGCCTACCGGAATATCCTGGATATGCAAAACTATATGTCGATAGATGAGAGGTGAGGAAAAATGGATGAATGACTGAGGGGGAGCGAAGGAATATTTATATTGATTGCCCCCTGCAAGGATTTCGCTATTTACCTGCCGGCAGAAAAAAAGACAATGTCTTTTTCTTTCCCAACTCGGTTGAGAGGAAAAATGACATTGTCTTTTTTATTTTCAAAATGTTTGAAAAGAAAAACGACATAGTCGGTTTCTTTTTCAAAACGTTTGAGAGAAAAAACGACATAGTCGGTTTCCTTTTCAAAACGTTTGAGAAAAAAAACGACATAGTCATTTTCTTTTCAAAACATTTGAAAGAAAAAATGACATAGTCGGTTTTCTTTTCAAAACGTTTGAGAGAAAAAACGACATAGTCGGTTTTCTTGCCAAAGCATTTCATGGAAAAAAGATATTGTCGATTTTCTTTCCAATACGTTCGGAGACGAATCAATAATTCAACCTTTATACATAATAAATGCGGAGAGAAAGCACAATATAAATCATGCTTTTCTCTCCGCCGTTTTTTCTGTTTTCCGTTCTTATTTGCAAGTATATCCTACCGTGCTTCGTTATAGATGCAGAATTCTGCAATAGCGGGAGGTGAGAAGGATTCATCGATGATAATCCTCACTTTTCCACCAAACATACGGTCGAAACGATGAAGTTTTACTTTCCGGCTATCGACAGAGTCGAAAATCGTAATCCATTCGCCATTCTGTTCGCAGAGCAGACGGTATTTTGTGATACACTGCTTAGTGTCGTAGATGAGAATGGCATTGAAGAAGTGGTTACGCGGGAAATCGACCTCGAACCATGGTGTTTCAACTTCGTAATTAGATTGCCACGAAGTGCGGAAGTTGTCGTCATTACCGAAGTCCATAATCATCGCATCGTTGCTCCAGCTTGAGTTGACGGACTGATGTTTGGCTATGTTAGAAGAAATTATGGGCGATTCGATAGACGGTAACTGTGGTACGGGAGTATCGTCACGCCAAAGCTGTCCAATTTTCGCAAGCGCTGCAAGGGCATTATCGTCGATGAGACCGTCGGTGTTCGGAGCAACGTTGAGAATGAAGTTGCAGTATGCCTTATTAAACGGTTCAAGATTGTCTCTGACTAGTGCGACGGGGTCTTTCACCGGGTCGACGGGGAAGGATTTCTTCCAGAACCAGTTTTTATTTAGCGGAAGGCACGATAGCGCCGGCAGCCGGTTGGTTTCTTTTGAAATATTCTGTCCGGCGCCCTGTTCGTATGATTTGATGTCGGTATAAAACAGTGTTTCGGCAGGATACTTTGCAGCATTCAGATCCATAAGCAGACAGCTTGGCTGCAGATGCTTTACGAGCAGATATATTTCTTCAAAGGGAATGTCTTCATAAGAGATACGCGACCACGGAGCGTCCCAGCCATCAATTATCAGCGCACCTATTTCGCCATAATTCGTTAGCAGTTCGGTTAGCTGTGTCTTTATCATCTCAATATGCTCCCGGGTGATGAAACCGGGACGCAGTTTGTGATGCGTGTCCAAAATAGAATAGTAGAACATGACTTTCAATCCCTCTCGACGAAATGCATCTGCGTATTCACGGACTATATCGCGTCTGAAAGGTGTATGCATTACGCTGTATGCCGTCGTCTTTGTATCCCAGATGCAAAACCCGCTGTGATGCTTTGTCGTGAGGCATCCGTACTGCATTTTGGCCGACTTCGCCGCACGCGCCCACTGACTGCAATCCAACTTTACGGGGTTGAAGATAGACGGATCGGCATCCGGATCAGGCCAGTCGTGATTTGTGAAGGTAGGAATGTTAAAATGAATGAACATTCCAAACTTCAAATCTATAAACTCCTGCTGCCGGTCACGCAGCGTGCGGTCTTCAGCATATGTCCACACGCAACAGACCGTCAGTATGGCAATGATTAACTGTTTCATATCTCAAAAATCATTTGGCTTAATTATAACCGGAGTTCTGCGTCAGCTTGCGGTTGTTTTTCATCTCGCTGGTAGGGATGGGAAACAGCAGCTCGCGTTCGCCGAGTGTCCCGCCATACGTGAAACTGTGTCCGACGTAGTTGTTGAACTCGCCCGTAGTCAGGTTCAGCACCCTGCGCGTCCTGGCCATGTCGAACCATACCTTGTTTTCGAAGGCAAGTTCGTGCCAGCGTTCTCTCCATACAGCTTTCCTGAACTCGTCCTGTGTGAGGCCGGTAAGTTCAGGCAGTTCGGCTCTGCTTCTGACGCTGTTCAGACATGAATAGGCTGCGGCGGAGGGCGCAACATCGGCTTCGTTCTGTGCTTCGGCATACTGAAGCAGCACGTCGGCGTAGCGCATCAGCGGATAGTTCAGTCCGCTTCGCGCAGTGCGGAGATGAGCTTCTTCGTCGAAGAATTTATATACGTAATAGCCTCCGAAATTCACTGTTTCATCGCGGTTCGAGTTGCTCGTATAGTTCGTGAAATAGAACTCCTTCTCGGCAATCCTCCTGTCGTCTTCATTGTATGTGTCGATAAATTCGTCGAGAACCACAATCGAACCGGTTTCGGTGGAATAGTACGAGACATCGAGGTTGTACGGCAGGTAGAGATACTGCAACCCATTCTCGACTGACGACGACGACTGATACTGCACCATGAAGATATGTTCGAGTCTGTTGTCCATTTCCGGTCTGTGCAGATCATTATATGAATCGAAAAGACGATATGCGTTGCGGTCGATGACTTCCTTCAGTTTGGCGGCTGCCAGAGCATGGTATTCGCGTCCCTTTTCGAGTGGATAGCCCGCCATCGTGAGGTAGACGGAGCCAAGCAGCGACTTGACAGCGCCCATCGTGGCACGTCCGCTCTCATCGTTCCACTGCAGCTCAGACTTTTCGGCTTCGAGCAGGTCGGCGACGATCTGGCTGTAGACCTGTTCGACTTCCGCCTGTTCGGGATAGAGTTCTGGCGACGATGCGTCGACGGGTGTCAGTACAAGCGGCACGCGGCCAAAGAGACGCACGAGGTTGAAGTAGCAGTATGCGCGCATGAAACGCGCTTCGCCCAGACAGCGACTTTTCAGTGTATTGTCCATATCGATGCCGGGAATCTTTTCAATGGCGAAGTTCGCATTGGCAATAGCCCGGTAGGAGGCATTCCACCATGCGCGACTGTAATCGTTGTCCGAATCGTTCGATACCGTGCGGATTTTATTTATGTGCAAGTTCTGGCCAACCTTCGTACCGGCTATTCCGGTCAAGAAATCAGTCATGAAATAAGGGTTTCCGCCGTAGTCGCCGCTCGCGCTCATCCGCAAATCTGCGTATATTGCGTTTACGATGCTCTGCGCATGTTCAGCCGTTTTGAAATAGTTCTCAGGCGTAAAGTTCGACTTGTTTGATTCTTCGAGGAAGTCGGAGCAGCTGCCGCATAACGCGGCAGTCATTATTATAAGTAAGATATGCTTTGCTTTCATAGTGATATACATTGAAAAATTAGAAACTAACATTTAAACCGACCGTGAATGTGCGGGGTTTCGGATATCCGAAGACAGTTATGCCCTGTGCAAAAGACTGCGTTGCGTCCGATACTTCGGGATCGTATCCATTGTATTTCGTCAGCACGAAGAGGTTCTGCACGCTGCCGTAGAGCCTGAGATTTCGCAAATGCAGACGCTGCGTCAGACTGCGCGGGAAGGTATATCCGAGCAGTACGTTGCGTCCGCGGATGAAGGAGCCGTCTTCCACGAAGTGCGAATCGATATTCGTCGTATAGCCTGCGCCCGTCGGACGGATTTCGGCGATCATCGTGTTCTGGTTTTCCGGCGTCCATGCGTTCAGCACCGTCCGGTAGCTGTTGGCGATGCCCGTGCGGTCTTCGGCCGAGTGTTTGGAAATATCGAGGATGTCGTTGCCGAACATGTACTGCAGTTCGACGACGAGGTCGAAAGCCTTGTAGCGGAATTTGTTCAGGAAGATGCCGTAGCCGTCGGGGATGCCTTTTCCGATGATCAGGCGGTCGGCGTCGTTGATCTGTCCGTCGTTGTTCTTGTCCCAGAGTTTCAGGTCGCCCGGACGCTTGCCGTATCTTGCAGCTTCGGTCTCTTCGGAAGTGCTCCATGTACCCAGGCGCTTGTATCCGTAGAACGAGCCGACCGGTTCGCCGGCGCGGATGATATTGTTGCTCGACGAGAGGATGTCGGGGCCGGGGAAGATGTCGTCGTTGCCGTCGTTGAGACTGAGTACCTTGTTTTTGTTGAATGAGATATTGAATGTCGTTTCCCATTCGAAGTCGTTTGTCAGGATGTTCACCGTGTTGAGCGACAGTTCAAATCCCCTGTTCTCCATACTTCCGATATTTTTCGTAATCGAAGTATATCCGCTCGATGCCGGCACGGGAGCGCCCAGCAGCATGTCGGTCGTCTTCTTGTAGTAGAAGTCGGCTTCGATGTTGACGCGATTGTCGAACAGTCCGATGTCGAACCCGCCGTTGATCTGCGACGTTTTTTCCCACTTCAGTTCGGGATTCGCCAGCGTGGAGACGCCGATACCCGAAGCCTGTGCGCCGCCGAAGATGACCGTATAGTTGCCAAGCCCGCCCTGCGAAGCGTAGGGGCCTGTCTCCGAGTTGCCGGTAAGGCCGTAGCTGATGCGCGGCTTCAAGTTCGAGACGAATGACGCCGACTCCATGAACGGTTCCTCCGACATGCGCCATGCGAAGCCACCCGACGGGAAGAAGGCATACCTGTTTGCCGAGCCGAACTTGGACGAGCCGTCGAGACGCGCCGTAAGGGTAAAGAGGTACCTGTCGCGGAGGTTATAGTTGATGCGCGAGAAGTAGGAATTAAGCCCGTAAGCGTTCACTGTCGACGACGAGGTCTGGGTCGTGGCCACACCCAGGTTGTTGTATTTGAAGAAGTCGTCCGAGAATCCGCGCCCCGACGCGACGGCCTGCGCATTGTCTACGTGCTGCCACGAAATGCCGCCCATAGCCGTCAGCCGGTGTATTTCTGCGAAGGTGGCGCTGTACGTGAGATAGTTTTCGAACTGCCACGAGTTGTTGCGGTTGTTGGTGACCGAGGCGCTGCCGTTGGGCGACGATATCCATATCAGGCTGCGGCCGCCGTAGTAGTTCGATTTCTGGTTGATGATGTTCGAACCTGCGACCGAGCGCAGTTCCAGCCCCTTCATGAAGGTGATGTTGGCGTAGACGTTGCCGATCATCGACTGCGTTTCCAGATTGAGATGGCGATCCGTGGCTACGTGTACGGGATTGTTTCCGCCTTCCATTCCGGGATAGTCGTTGTTGCCCGCCCAGGCGCCGTCGACATATTTCACGGGGATGATGGGCAGTTCCTCCACGATCTGCCGTCCGACGGTGATGCCGCCATCGCCCATCGCATCGGTCTGCCGTTCCTGCTGGTAGTTGTACGTCAGGCTTCCGCCCACTGTCAGCCATTTCGACACTTCGGAGTCGATGAAGAAGCGCCCGGAATAGCGTTTCAACCACGAATTGACGATCAGACCCTTGTCTTCCCTGTATCCGACGGACAGTCCGTACGAATCCTTGCCTTTGGTATTCGACAGAGTGACCTGGTGTGTCTGCGAGAAAGCGTTGCGGATGGCTTCGTCCTGCCAGTCGGTGTCGTAGAGCGGCTTTCCGTTGCTGTCGAACAGTCTGGGATCGGTACGCTTCAGTCTGGGATCCTTGTAGGAGCCTGACGCGAAGCCTGCGGGATCATATTTGGCGGCATTTGTGTAGGCGAGTTCCTCCAGACTGAGAAATTCCGCCGCATTCAGCACATCCAGCCTTCGCGGCAGTACGCCCACGCCGAAGTCCGTATCATACTGCACGTGCGCACCGCTCGTGCCTTCGCCCTTCTTCGTGGTAATCATGATTACGCCGTTTGCGCCGCGTGCGCCGTAGATGGCTGTCGAGGAGGCGTCCTTCAATACTTCCACCGACTTGATGTCGTTCGGATTCAGGTAGTCGATGGGCGATGTGCCGTTCGTCAGCGTGCTTACGTTCAGGATGACGCCGTCGACCACGTAGAGCGGTTCGTTGGTCACGCTGATGGACGAGTTGCCGCGTATGCGTACGGTGGAGCGCCCTCCGGGACGTCCCGAGTTCGTGGAAATGCTGACGCCGGACACTTTTCCCGACAGCGCCTGATTGAAGGATGTCACCGTCCGCTGCGAAAGGACTTCGCTCTTTACGGATGCCGTGCTTCCCGTCAGGTCGCTCTTGCGCATCGTACCGTATCCGACGACGACGACTTCGTCGAGCGCCTGCGCATCTTCCTTAAGTACAATCTGCAAATTGCTTTCCTCTCCTACGGTTATATCCTGACTGATATATCCGATATACGAGATCTGCAATACTGCACTGCTGCTCCGGACTTCCAGCACGAACTGTCCGTCGATGTCCGTCACTGTGCCGTTGCCTGTTCCCTTTTCGAGGATGTTGGCGCCGATGACCGGTTCGCCGCCGGCATCGATAATGATGCCCGTGACGCGCCTGCCCTGCTGCGCGACAGCCGGGGCGACTTTCGCCGCTTCGGCCTTGTACAATACGATATGCCTGTCATTGACGGCATACTTCACGTTCTCGCCCGCAAACAGCGCGTCGAGAATCTCCGTGACAAGGCGGTTGTTCGCATGGATCGACACTCTGCGCCGATCGTTAATCTGCAGTGAATTGTACGTGAAGTAAAACGAACTTTGCTTTTCGATGGCGGAGAGAACTTCGTGCACGGTCGATTTGTCCATGTCGAGCGAAATCTTCGCTGTCTCGGAGTAAGCCCCATTCGCCAGGGAATGCGACGCACTCAAAATGAAAAGCATCAAGATAGTCTTTACAATTCGGAGTTTTTTTCGCAAACCGTGCATGCCTTGTCTGCCACACGGCTTGTGTCTTACAAAAAATTTCATAGTTCTACATTTTAAATTTGATAATAAATAGCCGTTAATATTTAGTGATTTCAATTTCTCTTTCGTTGATTTTGTAATTCATTCGCCTGGTTTCTTTCAGATTGGCCAGGATTTGTTCGATGGTCGTGTTTTCCTTGAAACGGCAGGTAAATTTGTCCTCTGCCAGTTCCTGTCCGGTGATGCGGATTTGCACGTCGAACCGTCGCTCCAGGTCGGCCGCGATGGCGGCAAGCGTCTGATCGTAGAAACTCAGTTCCCCGACTGTCCACGACTTCGCCAGATCGGGGTCGATGTTTTTGCGCAATGTCAGCCCCGACGTTGCCGAGTAGACGGCCTGCTGACTGGGCGAGAGCGTTAGCTTGTAATTTCCGTCGTCAGCCGTGACTTCTACCCTGCCTTCTGCGAGGGTGACGGATGCACTCTCGTGCGGATATGTTTTCATATCGAACTTTGTTCCCAGCACTCTGACGTTCAGCAGCGACGATTCGACGACAAAGGGTTTTGACGCATTTTTCGACACTTCGAAGAATCCCTCTCCGTTCAGTTTCACGGTTCTGTTTTTAGCCGAAAAAACGGAGGGATAAGTGAATGTCGTCTGCGAATTGAGCCACACTTTGGTTGCATCGGGGAGCGTCAGCGTGATTCGCTGCCCGGCGGGGACTTCGATGGTGTTTTCGGCGTAAACGTCCGGCTGTCCTTTCCACAGATAATACAGGTTGGCGGAAAGCAGCACGATGATCACAGCCGCAGCCGCATATTTGAGCGCCGACGGGTACGGGAAAGTTTTCCGTGCGGATCCGGCAGCGGTTTTTTGCTGTTGCAGTCTCGTCCAAAGACGGTTGAACATCCTGTCCACCGTCTGCGGATTCGAAAAGCGCTGTTCGTTTTTCAGCGCCCAAAGCCTTTCCATCTCGAACAGCCACTCGGCATGTGCTTCGTCGGCTGCGACCCATCGTTCGATTTCTCTGATTTCCGACGGGCTGCAACTGTGATTCAAATAGCGTATCAGCAGCGTTTCGTGCATTTTCATTTCTATCCTTTTTATTGTTTTACATGAAGACGACAACTGACGGTGGACAAACTACGCGGATGAAAAAGTTAAATAATCTCAACAGGGAAACGGAAAGTCTTTCCCGTCCGGGCGGGAGATGCTAAAACAGCACGACGATCATCCACACGTTCCGCAGTTCGTCGCGAAGGAAGAGGATGGCCTGCCGGATGTGTCCTTCGACCGTACGCGGAGAGATATGCATCGTCTCTGCGATTTCCTTGTGGCTGAAGTCTTCAAAATAGCAGAGACGGAATGCCTGCGCACACTTGGGCGGGAGTTTGCGTACGGCCTCTTCCACGACTTCCAGCAGGTTCCGGCTCATGAGTTGGCGGAGCGTATCGTTTGCGTCGCTCATGTTTTCAAGGAACACGACGCGGGCGTTGGCAAGGCGTACCTGCGCCTCGTATTCCTCGACCACCATTCGGTGCTTGATGTAGTTCAGGCAGTGGTTCTGCACCCACTTGAAGAGGAACGACTGTATGTTGTCCGCCTCGATGGTGTGTTTCCGTTCCCAGTAGGAGGCGAATACGTCCTGCACGACGTCGTTCGCCGCGTCTTCGTCCACGAAGCGGCATGCGAGCGCCATCAGTCGCGGATAGAAGCATGCGAAGAAGTCGCGAAAGGCTGTCCTGTCGCCCTGCCTTACTTTTTCCATGTCGATTGGGGTTTTCATGTTTTCATTTGTGCGATGTGTTTTGAGGTGGATAGTCGAGCGTGTAGTGCAGGCCGCGGCTTTCTTTCCGTTCGATGGCCTGCCGCATGATGAGGTATCCTGTGTTGATCATGTTGCGCAGTTCGCAGATGTCTTTCGAGGCAATGGATCGTTTGAAGAGGCTTTCGGTTTCTTCGTAGAGGATGTCGAGACGCGTCCAGGCGCGTTTCAGGCGCAGGTTGGAACGGACTATGCCTACGTAGGTCGACATGATTTGTCCGACTTCGCGGATGCTTTGCGTGATGAGCACCATTTCTTCGGGCGAGCGCATGCCTCTGTCGTCCCATGCGGGGATGTTTTCCTGGCATCCGTACCGGTGAATCGTGTCCAGACTGTGTCTTGCGGCGGCGTCGGCATATACGACGGCTTCGATAAGCGAGTTGGAAGCCAGGCGGTTTCCGCCGTGCAGTCCCGTGCAGGCACATTCGCCGACGGCATAGAGTCGGCGGATGGAACTTTGCCCGTCCAGGTCGACGAGGATGCCGCCGCAGAGGTAGTGGGCGGCGGGGGCGACGGGGATGAGGTCTTTCGTGATGTCGATGCCCAGCGCAAGGCATTTGCGGTAGATGTTGGGGAAATGCCGTTTTGTTTCTTCCGCATCCTTGTGCGTCACGTCGAGGCAGACGTGGTCTTCGCCGCGGTTTTTCATTTCGCTGTCGATAGCCCGCGCCACGATGTCGCGCGGCGCGAGCGAGAGGCGGCTGTCGTAGCGGTGCATAAATTCGCGTCCGTCGAGCGTTCGCAGCAGGCCGCCGTATCCGCGCAGGGCTTCGGTTATCAGGAACGAAGGGCGGTCGCCCGGATGGTAGAGCGCTGTGGGGTGGAACTGTATGAACTCCATGTCTTTCACCGTTCCCTTGGCTCGGTATACCATGGCGATGCCGTCGCCGGTAGCTACCAGCGGGTTGGTCGTCGTCTGGTATACCGCGCCCACTCCGCCGGTGGCCATCAGTGTGATTTTCGACAGGAAGGTGTCTATTTTGCCGGTGCGCAGGTTCATCACGTACGCGCCGAAGCATTGTATGTCTTTCGTCTGGCGCGTCACTTCCACACCCAGATGGTGCTGCGTCAGGATTTCGATGGCGAAGTGATGTTCGTGTACCGTAATGCCGGGATGGCGTTTGACGGCGCGCATGAGGCTGTCCTGTATTTCCGCGCCGGTACTGTCCTTGTGATGCAGGATGCGCGATGTGGAATGTCCGCCTTCGCGGTGGAGGTCGAAATTCCCGTCTTCGTCGCGGTCAAAATCCACGCCCCAGTTGATCAGTTCCCTGATTTGCCGCGGTGCGCTGTGGACGACTTTTTCGACGGCGGCGCGGTCGCTCAGGTAGTCGCCCGCTATCATCGTGTCTTCAACATGTTTCTCGAAATTGTCGGCAATCAGGTTGGTTACCGACGCCACGCCGCCCTGCGCAAAATACGTGTTGGCTTCTTCGAGTCCGGACTTGCAGATAAGCGCGACCGTACCCCGATCTGCTACCTTCAAGGCAAAACTCATACCGGCAATGCCGGCTCCAATCACCAAAAAATCATACTTCTGTGTCATCTCCTGCCTGTTTATGAACGGTGGTTTCAGCCGTTCCGTTCCGTCTTCTTCTTCCCAAACGGATTATCAAAGGTATGAATATAACAGAAATGCTGTGCATTCCGGCATGTTTTTTAAGCTATATTTAACATTCGGCAGATCTGTCATGTTCAGTGGCACGGACTTGCCCGGGATTTTTTTCATCACGGAGATTCGGAGAAGAAAACTCTCCGTGCTTTCCGTGTCTCTGTGTTTAAATCGAAAAACATCTCCCGTATTGACAGGCAATGCCTCCGTTATTTTGTCCTCTTTCCGGATCGAGTTCGGAGGCTTGACGACACGTGTCGGAGGTTTGGCGATGTGTGTGGAAGTTCAGCGGCGCGTGTCGGCGAGATGCCGGTCGATGCGGCCGATGATTGCCGCTTCGTCGTCGGGGTGGAACCATTCGATGTCGCTGTCGCGTCTGAACCATGTCATCTGTTTGCGGGCGTAGACGCGGGTGTTGCGTCTGATTTTTTCGACGGCCTGCGCCAGTGTCCATTCGCCGTCGATATGGCGAAAGAGTTCTTTGTATCCGAGGGTATTGAGTGCGTTGAGATGACGGTATCGGGAGACACGGCGCGCTTCGTCGAGCAGTCCGGCGGCCATCATCGCGTCGACGCGCCGGTCGATGCGGGCGCAGAGTTCTTCGCGCGGGCGCGTCAGTCCGGTCTTGAGGATGTGGAAGGGCCGTGTTCTGGCGCGGTGCGTGCGGAACGATGAGTAGGGGCGTGCGGCCGTGCGGCATATTTCGACGGCGTGGATGACGCGCCGGTAGTTGCGGCGGTCTACTTCGAGCCAGTATGCGGGGTCGGCCTGCCGGAGTTCGTCCAGCAGCGGCGTCAGTCCTTCGCGTTCGTAGAGGAGGCTGACGGCTTCGCGGACGTCGGGTGCGACGGACGGCATATCGTCGATTCCGCGGCATACGGCGTCGATATACATCATCGATCCGCCTGCGAGTATAACGGCGTGATGGCGTTCGAACAGTTCGCCCAGCAGCGCCATAACGTCGGCTTCGAAGCGGCTGGCGCTGTAACTTTCGGTCAGTTCGAGCGTGCCGACCATGTAGTGCCGCGCCTGTGCGAGCTGTTCGGGCGTGGGTGCGGCAGTGCCGATGGCAAGTTCCCTGTACAACTGGCGCGAATCGGCGGAGATGATCGGCGCGCCGTACTTTTTAGCGAGACGCAGGCTCAGGGCTGTCTTGCCTGCGCAGGTCGGCCCGGGCAGTACAAGCAGCGTGTTCATTTCAGTAGCGATCGTCTTCGTAGTAGCTTTCGATCGCGTCGTCGTAGCCCAGTTCGCCCAGTTCTTCCGGGTCGTATTCCGAGTCGCCGTAGAAATCTTCGTCGAGGTCGATCGGGTCCATGCGCTTTTCCATTTCCTCCATCGTATAGGTCTGCACGGGGGGTAGTCCGGCGGATACGGTGCATATTGCCCGGTCGAGATGCTGTCCGGTGATGATTTCGCTCAGTTCCATGAAGAATACGCGCTCCATCATGTAGTCGAAGACGTAGAGCATTTTCTGGCGTTCGTCTTCCAGCAGTTCGTCGAGCGGCGTGCCGTCCATCACGTACGTGTCGACTTCGGACGGGGCGCCCATGTCGATCAGCGTGATTTCGGTTTTTTTGTGCCAGTCGTCGTCGCAAAGGAAGAACGAACACATTTGGCCTTCCTCGAATCCGGTAGCGTCCAGGATGGCTCTGTGCAGGTCAAGAAAAGTGGCGTCGGATCTGATCTGTATCTCGCGCTTGAAGTCGTCCACTTCGTCTGAAAGAATAAGAAATCGGTATATCATAATTGTCTGTTTGTTTACGGCGTCAAAAGTATGAAATAATATAATTGTGACGTTTCAAAATCGAGTTTTTTTTCGGTTGCAGTTTTGCTATTCGTCGATGGAGCCTCTGACGATGCCCCGGTTCGACGATTTGATGAAGTTCAGTATCAGGTCGCGTTCCTCGCTCGGTTCGTACTCCGTTTCGATACACTTGATGGCGTCTGTGTTGTTCAGCCCGCGCGTGTAGAGCGTGCGGTAGATGTCCTGAATGAGGTAGACCTGTCCGTTGGTAAATCCGCGTCTCCTCAGCCCGACGATGTTGATGCCGCAGTAGACGATGGGGTCTCGCCCGATGAGCGTATAGGGCGGGATGTCTTTGCCGACGCGCGAGCCGCCCTGTATCATCACGTGTTTGGAGATGCGGGTGAACTGGTGCACCAGCGAGCCGCCGCTGATGATGGCGAAGTCGTCGATGTCGACCTCGCCCGCTATCTGCGAGGCGTTGCTGATGATGACGTGGTCTTTCACCATGCAGTCGTGGGCGATGTGCGAGTAGGCCATGATGAGGCAGTGACTGCCGATGACGGTACGCCCCTTCGAGGCCGTTCCGCGGTTGATGGTTACGCACTCGCGAATCGTTGTGTCTTCGCCGATTTCGGCCGTGGTCGTTTCGCCGTTGAACTTCAGGTCCTGCGGGATTCCTGCTATCACCGCTCCCGGAAAGATCCGGCAGCGTTTGCCGATACGCGCTCCGTTGAGGATCACGGCGTGGGGGAAAATATGTGTGCCGTCGGCAATGACGACGTCTTTTTCGATGACGACAAACGGGGCGATGACGACGTCGTCGCCGATTTTTGCTTCGGGATGAATTACTGCCAGAGGGGAATGCATGATGTGTACTTGCTGTATTTATTTGTTTTTGATAATTTGTGCCATAAATTCGGCTTCGCAGACAATCTTTTCGCCGATGAAGACGTATCCCTTCATCGTGGAAATGCTTCTGCGGATGGGCGCCAGCATTTCGAGGCGGAAGATCAGCGTGTCGCCCGGAATCACTTTCTGGCGGAACTTCACGCCATCTATTTTCATGAAATAGGTCGAATAGCGCTCCGGCTCGTCTACCGAGTTGAGCACCAGCAGTCCTCCGGTCTGCGCCATCGCCTCAACGAGCAGCACGCCCGGCATGACGGGTTCCTGCGGGAAATGTCCCTGGAAAAACGGTTCGTTGACCGTCACGTTCTTTATGCCGACAATATGATTGCCCCCAATCTCGATAATCCGGTCGACGAGCAGGAAGGGATAGCGGTGCGGCAGCAGTTCCCTGATGCGGTTGATGTCCATGACGGGCGGATCTTCGGAGCGGAAGATGGGCGCCTGAATCTCGTTCATCTTGATGTCCCGGCGAATCAGGCGTGCCAGTTGGTTGTTGATCTTGTGTCCCGGGCGGGTAGCGATGATATGCCCCTTGACGGGTTTACCTATCAGGGCGATGTCGCCGATGACGTCTATCAGTTTGTGGCGTGCCGGCTCGTTGTCGCAGACCAGCGGCTTGTCGTTGACGTAGCCAAGCTTGTTGCAGTCGTAGTGCGGCAGTCCGAACTCGTCGGTCAGGCGGTCCAGTTCTTCCTGCGGCATCTTCCGGTCGTAGATGACGATGGCGTTGTCGAGGTCTCCGCCCTTGATGAGATTGTTTTTGCGAAGCATTTCGATTTCGTGCACAAAGACAAATGTGCGCGAGGCCGCCATTTCGTCGGTAAAACGGCTGATGTCCGTCAGCGAGGCGTACTGGTTGGAGAGCACGGGCGAGTTGAACGAAATGAGCACGTTCATGCTGAACTTGTCGTCGGGGAGAATCACGAGCGACGAGCCGCTTTTTTCGTCCGTCACTTCGATTTTGTGCCGGACGACGTAGTAGTCCCGCGGGGCGTTCTGTTCCTCGCTTCCCGCCCGTTCGATTGCCTCGGAGAAGAAGCGTGCACTGCCGTCGAGTATCGGAAATTCGGGTGCGTCTACTTCTATCAGGCAATTGTCGATTTCTGCGGCGTACAGCGCGGCAATGGCATGTTCGATTGTCCCGACCTGTACGTCATCTTTGCCTGCCACCGTCCCTCGCTGCGTGTAGATGACATTCTCGGCAAGGGCGTCAATAACCGGTTCGCCCTCGATGTCGATGCGTTTGATTTTGTAGCCGTAATTTTCGGGGGCAGGGAGAAAGCGCATGTGAATATTCAATCCCGTGTGCAATCCTTTTCCGTGTAACGAAAATTCGGTTGATATCGTTTTCTGTTTGTGCATGTTTTGGAATTATTATGTATTTGTTTTCTTTTTCAGTTCTTCCACTTCCTGCTGCAGGCGGTTCAGTGTCCTGTATACTTCGGGCAGTCGGTTGAATATGGCCGTCGAACGGAAAAAGTCTCTGGAACGCATCGAGGGTGTTCCCATCACGGTTTCGTCCGGCGGCAGGTTGCGCATGACGCCCGACTGGGCTCCGATGGCGGTGCCGTCGCCGATATGCAGGTGTCCGGCGATGCCGACCTGTCCGGCGAACATGCAGTGCCGGCCGACTTTTACGGAGCCGGCGATGCCGGACTGCGCCGCCATTACGGTATCTTCGCCGATTTCCACGTTATGAGCTATTTGCACCAGGTTGTCCAGTTTCACGCCGCGCCGGATGACGGTCGCGCCCATGACGGCGCGGTCAATGGTCGTGTTTGCGCCGATTTCCACGTCGTCTTCCAGCACTACGTTGCCTGTCTGGGGAATTTTTTTGTACGTCTGTCCTTCGGGGGCGAATCCGAATCCGTCCGCGCCGACGACTGCCCCCGCATGGATGATGCACCGCCGCCCGATTACGCCTCGGTCGTAGACGGTCGCATGCGGATAAAGGATCGTGCCGTCGCCGACGGTCACATGGTTGCCTATGCAGACAAAGGGATGAATGACGCAGTGTTCGCCGATGACGGAATGTTCGCCGACAACGGCCATGGGGCCGACGAAACTGCTTGCGTCCACCCGCGCCGACGCGGCAATACATGCCGACGGATGGATGCCCGTCCTGTGTTCCTGATGCGTCTGTTCGACCATGCTCATCAGCGTGGCCAGCGCGGCGTAGGCGTTGGGCACGCGGATGAGCGTCGCCCGAACAGCGGCGGAGGGTGTAAAGTCTTCGTTTACGAGTACAATACTTGCGTCGCTCCGATAGAGATAGTGCTCATATTTGGGATTTGCCAGAAAGGTAAGCGAACCTTTTTTGCTTTCTTCGATTTTCGAGAAGCAGTTCACTTTTTCTTTCGGATCGCCTTCTATCTTTCCATTAAGAACGGTTGCTAATTCTTCAGCAGAAAATTCCATTTTTATTTGTTATTATCTTCCCGTTGTCTTAAGAAAACGGCAGGAGAAAAAATATTTGCAACTGCCGTTCCTTTAACGGAAACCGGACAAAGTTGAGAATAATTTTTCGCATACGCATACTTTTTAGTATTATTTTAGTTATTACACGTTCAGGTATCTCTCCATTTCCGTTTGAATTTTCTTTGCTTCGCGACGGGCGGCGTGGGCAAAACCTTCCGTCCTGTCCGAATAGATTATTGCTCGAGAGGAATTTACTATCAGTCCGCATTGCTCGTTCATTCCGTATCGGCATACTTCTTCGAGTGATCCGCCCTGTGCCCCGACACCGGGAACAAGCAGGAAGTGACGGGGTGCGTGGCGGCGGATTTCGAGAAACATTTCCCCCTGCGTGGCGCCGACCACGAACATCATCTGTTCGTCCGTTGCCCATTCCTGCGATTTTTTCAGGACTTTCTCGAACAAGCGTTCGCCCTGCGCGTCTTCGGTCAGCTGGAAATCCTGCGCTCCCCTGTTGGATGTGAGAGCCAGCAGAATGACCCACCGTCCTTCGACGAGGAAAGGCCTGACACTGTCTTCTCCCATATAGGGGGCTACCGTCACGGCGTCGACGCCGGTGCGTTCGAAAAACGTGCGTGCGTAAAGCTTGGCCGTATTGCCGATGTCTCCGCGTTTGGCGTCGGCAATAATGAACTGGTCGGGATAATGCGTCCTGATGTAGGCGACTGTTTTCTCGAAAGCTTCGATGCCTTTGGCGCCGAGACTCTCGTAAAAAGCAAGATTGGGCTTGTAGGCCACGCAATATTCGGCCGTGGCGTCGATAATAGCCCTGTTGAACGCAAAAACGGGATCCGCCTCGTCCAGCAGATGTGGCGGAATGAGACGGATATCCGTGTCCAGTCCTACGCAGAGAAAGGATCGCTTTTGCGTAATGCGGTTGAAAAGTTCCTGTCGAGTCATTTCATGATTATTATTTGTTTTTTGCCGCAAAGATACGGGTTTTTCATATAATAATATTGAAACACGGAGCACACGGAGATGTTTTTCTCTGAGTCTCTCCGTGTCTTCTCTGGTTTCTCCGTGTAAGAAAAAACAGTTACACAGAGGAGGCACAGAGTTCCACAGAGCGAATCTCCGTGTTCTCCGTGCCTCCGTGTTTATATTGGAGGTCAGCCCAGCAGGATTTGGAGTATCTGCACGGCGGCCTTGGCGACAGACGTCCCCGGTCCGAAGATGGCGGCCACGCCGGCACGGTAGAGGAAATCGTAGTCCTGCGCGGGGATGACGCCGCCGGCTATCACGAGGATGTCCGGGCGTCC
>JAISXP010000112.1 GCA_031270465.1 Tannerella sp.
GCGCGTGTGTTGGTACAGTTACCGAATCCCAGTTCATCCATTTTCGCGATCATCGCTTTGGCGCGGCGGGCAGCTTCGACTTTTCCCTGCGGGAGAAGCGCCAGCTGGCTCACCTTTGCAGAAACGAATAGCATAGCCGAACCGTTTTTACACGCTGCCGCACACGCTCCGCAACCGATGCAGGCGGCTGCATCCATGGCCAGGTCGGCGTCTTTTTTGGGAATGGGAATCGCGTTTGCGTCGGGGACGCCTCCGGTGTTCACCGAAACGAAACCTCCGGCCTGCATGATCTTGTCGTAAGCCTGACGGTCTACGGTAAGGTCGCGTATAACGGGGAATCCGGCCGAACGCCAAGGCTCGATCGTTATTGTTTCGCCGTCTTTGAACTTGCGCATGTGAAGCTGGCATGTCGTTACGGCCGAATCCGGCCCGTGCGGGTGGCCGTTGATGTAAAGGGAACACATGCCGCATATCCCTTCGCGGCAGTCGTGGTCGAAGAATACCGGCTCTTTGCCTTCGTTTATCAACTGTTCGTTGAGCACGTCAAGCATCTCAAGGAATGAACTTCCCTGTGATATTCCTTTAAGATGACAGGTCTCGAATGCGCCTTTTTCTTTTGGTCCTTTCTGGCGCCATACTTTCAATGTTATATTTATATTTTTATCCATGGCTCTTTTTAATTTTTATAGTTTCTCTGTTGACGTATAACAAACTCGTAGTCAAGAATTTCTTTAATCATGACAGGATCTTTATCTTCGTCCCGGTATTTCCAGCAGGAGACGTATGAGAATTTGTCGTCATGACGAAGCGCTTCGCCTTCTTCCGTCTGGTGTTCCACGCGGAAATGTCCGCCGCATGATTCTTCGCGGTTCAGCGAGTCGTACGCCATGAGCATTCCTATTTCGATAAAATCGGCAAGACGCAGCGCTTTTTCAAGCTCAACATTCAAATCGCCTGCTTTACCCGGGATCCTTACATTGCTCCAAAATTCTTTCTTCAAGGCTTTCAACATTTCAATCGCTTCCTTAAGTCCCTGCTCGTCGCGAGCCATACCGACATGATCCCACATGATATGTCCGAGTTCTTTATGGAAGTTGTCGACCGAACGGTTTCCCTTTATACTCATCAGTTTGTTGATGCGTTCGTTAATCTGCCTCTCGGCTTCTTCAAATTCGGGAAGATTCGTATTGAAACGCGGCACCTGTATCTGGTCGGCCAGGTAATTCTGTATCGTGTAAGGCAACACGAAATAACCGTCGGCCAGGCCTTGCATCAATGCGGATGCGCCGAGGCGATTCGCACCGTGGTCGGAGAAATTCGCTTCTCCAATGGCAAACAGTCCTTTTACCGAAGTCATCAGCTCGTAGTCAACCCAGATACCTCCCATTGTGTAGTGGAGGGCGGGGAATATCATCATCGGCGTTTCGTACGGATTGTCGTCGACAATCTTTTCGTACATCTGGAAAAGGTTCCCGTAGCGTTGTTCCACGACCTCTTTCCCCAGCCGGTTGATTGCATCGGAGAAATCAAGATATACGGCCTGTCCCGTACCTACGCCGTACCCGGCATCACAACGTTCTTTTGCCGCACGCGAAGCAACGTCGCGCGGAACGAGGTTCCCGAAAGCGGGATAACGGCGTTCCAGGTAATAATCGCGGTCTTCTTCCCTTATGTCCGTAGGTTTCAGTTTGCCTGCACGGATCGCTTCGGCGTCTTCTTTTTTCCCGGGCACCCAGATACGCCCGTCGTTACGGAGCGATTCGGACATAAGCGTCAGTTTGGACTGGAATTCGCCATGGACAGGAATGCAAGTCGGGTGAATCTGCGCCATACACGGGTTAGCGAAGTATGCGCCTTTTTTATAGCATTGCCACGCGGCGGAACCGTTTGACGCCATAGCGTTTGTAGACAGGAAGAAGGTGTTCGCATAACCTCCGGTTGCAATGACTACGGCATGAGCTGCATAACGTTCGACTTTGCCCGTGACAAGGTTACGTGCAATGATGCCGCGTGCGCGTCCGTCCACAATCACTACGTCAAGCATTTCATGGCGTGTGTACATTTTCACCTTGCCTGTTCCGATCTGCCGGCTGAGCGCGGAATATGCGCCGAGCAACAGTTGCTGTCCCGTCTGACCGCGTGCGTAGAACGTACGTGATACCTGTGCGCCGCCGAACGAACGGTTGTCGAGCAATCCGCCGTATTCGCGGGCGAAAGGCACTCCCTGCGCCACACACTGGTCGATGATGGAATTTGATACTTCGGCCAGGCGGTAAACGTTCGCTTCACGTGCACGGTAGTCGCCGCCCTTGATCGTGTCGTAGAACAGGCGGTAAACGGAGTCGCCGTCGTTCTGGTAATTTTTAGCCGCATTGATACCGCCCTGTGCAGCGATTGAATGTGCGCGGCGGGGTGAATCCTGAATGCAGAAGTTCAGTACGTTAAACCCCATTTCCGCAAGCGAAGCAGCCGCAGAGGCTCCTGCAAGCCCCGTTCCGACAATGATGATGTCTAAACGGCGTTTGTTTGCGGGGTTTACAAGTTTCTGATGATTTTTATAATCGGTCCACTTTTCAGCCAACGGGCCTTGTGGTATTTTTGAATTTATTTCAGACATAACTTTAATTAATTAAAAGGTTCAACCCGTGTTAACAGCAGTTTCCGCCACAAAGGCTTTTTGCATAGAAGAACAGCGTCACGAAAGCGAAGCCGAGGAAAATAAGAGTAGCAATCACGTTACCGGCAAGTTTCCAGCGTTTCAGCCAGACCTGATTGCTCCAGCCGAGGGTCTGGATAGCGCTCCAAACGCCGTGCGTCAGGTGGAACCACAGCGCTGCATACCAGATGAGGTATGCGATAACCACCCATAAATGGCGGAAATAATAGCCGATAAAAGCAGCGCCGTCCTGCGGATGCAACGTTGTACCGTCGCACAGCGTCACTTCATGATACCCCAGCAGTTCGGCAAACATCATTTTGTACCAGAACTGGCTCAGGTGAAGCAGCAGGAAACCAAGGATAACGACGCCGATCACAAACATGTTTTGCGAGGCCCAACTGACGCCTTTCGGCCGGGAGTTTACGGCGTAACGGTCATTGCCGCGTGCTTTACGGTTTTGTAACGTAATCATTGCGGCATAAATAAAATGGATAGCGATAATACCCGCCAGCACGACTGTCGCTGCGACAGCATACCAGTTAGCGCCCAACAACGCACAGATGGTGTTGTAAGCCTCGGCCGAGAAAACCGCCGCCACATTCATGGATAAGTGAAACAGCAAGAATAACAGCAGTACGGTGCCTGATATACTCATTACTAATTTCCTTCCGATAGAAGAATGAATCAACCACATAAGAATTAAATTTTAGTTATTATAATGTATTCAAGGCGCAAAGATACTATAAAAATAGAGATAAAAGACAAACGATTAAGTAAAATTTTCCAAAATAGATTGTCTTCAGGCGTTTCGTAAATCTTGCAATTTTTCGAGAGAGCGAAAAATCGGGATTGGCGAAAAACCGGAGATTTCGTCCGTGAAGCATTTTATGCACGTTACGCAGACGTGTGTCTCCGGTGAATGTCAGCGAGGAGGACGTTTTCGACAGTGCTGCTTTCAGTCCTGCCGGATCGGGACTGTCGATGAAAAACAACGCCGGCGACAGTTATTTGAATATGTTTTTTTGAAAAAATCCCCTTTTTGTCGCGTAATTTGAAAAAAATAACGACAGGGGCTATAATTGTTCGACAAATATACGTATAATTTTCTGTTAAACAATAAAAACGCATGAAGCCTGTTCAATTAAATTTTTGTACCCTCTGCGGTCAGAAAATTTCTAAACCGCAAAGGACACAAATGTATTCACAAAGGCAATAACTTCATCGAACAGTTTCCGGACAGATACTACCTAATTTTAACGCAGCAAACTTTTCAACAGCGCCACATCTATTTCTTCCGTCGGATTAAATTTATCCGAAGCCATATACTGCTCTACGCTGCGACGGAATTGCCGCGCCGCGGGGCGTTTGTCCAAATCCTTGTTGAGGTTGGCGCCGCAAACCATCAGCTTGCCTTTCCCGATTTTCGCCTCAAGCAGCAGACCGAGCCTGTTTGCTCTAAACCAGTCGTCGATAATGTAAACCACGGGACGGTACGATGCGGGGAAGTCGTTCATCACCAGAGGAACGCTGCCTTTGACAATATCCCACCATTGAAAGTCGCTGTAACCCTCGTTAGGGAATGTCGCCAAGGCGGGGTGTTCCGGATTGCAGTAAATGCCAAGCGTATTGGGCTTCTGAGGGGGAAACCATGAGGTATTCCAGAACACCGGAGTAAAGCCGACGGCAATGTTCCCTATTTTTTCAGGATTAACCTTATCCGCCGCAAGACAGTACAGCACATTGCCGCCTGCCTGCACCCGTGCGATTGCATCGTTGAAATCGGTCGTGAAATGCGGTTTGTTATCCGGCGACGGCGCTGTTTCAGGATAGACCCATATATGCCAGAAATTAGCGCGTTCCGTCCCGGCGATTCGTACGGTCAATGTCAGTTGAGACGGATTTTTGACGGCCGACAAATCACAACTGACTTCCGAGATGCCGATACAGTTGTCTATGGGTAAATCCTTGACCGTTTTTCCTTTGGCAAGAATAGCACTCGTCGCGTCGGTCAGTTTCCATTCCACGGTGGCATTCGGCAAGCGTTTTGCGGCAAAATGCGCCACTTCGATAGTCGCTTTGAACGTTTCGCTGTTCGTCCAGATCAGTTTTTCCATTCGTGCCAACGGTACGGTTCCGTTACAGAAAGCGCTGTATTCCGCGCCGTCCACGTAGCCTTTCGTGTCCCAGAACGGGTCGAGTACGCCGACTAATGCCGTTCCCTGTCCGGGAAAATCGTGCAGGTCGAGCAGTTGGAAGCCGGCAAAACCGGGCGTTCGCAGAGCGGCTTCGATGTCGGCCTTGTAGCATAGCGTCTGCAAGCGTCCCGAGGCATAAAGAAATTTTTTCGCCATATCTCCCAGATGATGATTGTCGAGAAAATCTCTGAATATCTCGAAATTTTTTGCTTTCAGTACACCGGTATATTTCGATATTTCCTCAAAATTGGGATAAACGCACCACTGTCCGATTTCGTGACTTACAACAGGCATGGTGTTTTCCTTGATGACGTTTCCCCAGTCATACGCAGTCTGCGGCGGCTGATCGTCAAATACATTCTTGTGAGCGTGAATAGCGCGAGGATCATGCGCACTCCAATAATCGGCATTGGGTATATAAGGCCAGGCTGCTCCGCTTGTATAAACCCTTCGCGTATCACGGGCTTTCCAGTAATCCACAAACTTCGACAGGTAGGCAGGATGATTCTTTCCGCCCGGTTCATTGCCGTAAAGCATCATGCAGAACGAGGGATGATTACCGTATTCCTTCACGATCCGTTCGCTTTCGGCGTAAAACCATTCGTCGATATAACCGCCGTCACCGACCGTTGTCCATCCGCCACATTCCACCTGCAAATAAATCCCTTCGCGGTCGGCCACTTCAAACGCTACCTCCGGCGGACACCACGAATGAAAACGCACGTGATTCAGCCCGAACTCCTTGCAGCGACGGTAAATTTTTTCCCAATAGGCGGCATCCATCGAAGGATAGCCTGTCAGCGGAAAAATACAGCACTCCAGCGTACCGCGCAGGAACACAGGCGTACCGTTGACCGCAAACCGCGTGCCCTGCGCCTTAAATTCACGCATCCCGAAATCGACGGTTTTCGTATCCGTTCCGCTTTCCGAAGTCAGTTCCACGTTCAGGCGATAGAGGTTCGGTTCGTATTCCGACCATGTCAACATCTTTTCACCCATATCCAGCACGGCAACCGCATGACCGGCGGCGGCGTCCACGTCCATAGTTAGCGGTTTTACCTCTGCCGGAACGTCACAGTTAAAACTCCCGGCTTTCAGTGTAATTTTTGCCTTGCCTCCCGCTTTTCCGGAAAAGTCAATCTCCACTTTTGCTTTTTTTGCTTGCACATCGGGATAAACCCGCACGGCGTCGATGTAAAACGCCGGTCGCGCCGAAAGAATGATTTTTCCCGTAATGCCGTTCCAATTCGACTGCGTATGGTCTGAAACGCTATGCGCATCGATGCCCACGGGCACATGTACGCGGTTGTCCACGCGAAGCGTCAGCAGCAGTTTGCCGGTCTCTTCGATCCTGTAGCGGTGCGGCGTCAATAGGGCATCGCTCCTGCCGGTCTCTTTTCCGTTTACGTAAAGCGTGGTTTCCCAATGTGTCCGCTCCAACTCCAACTCTACAAATTTACCTTTCCACGAAGAGGGTACGTTTACTTCGCGCTGATACCATGCCACGCCGACATATTCCTTTTCAGGCTGCAACCAAAACGAAATTTTGGTATTGCCCGGCTGCCGGTACGGTTCATATTCCTTCGCCTTAAACCACGGACCGTCTCTGTTTATAGACGCCGTCCATTGGGTATTGACGTCAATCTCATTCCCAAAGCCTTGCTCCTGCATGGAACCGGGTAACCTGATTTTCTCTTTCAATGGTTTATTATACCATTGCTCACTGATTCCAACGTCGTTGGGATCCAAAGCAAACGCCCATTCACCCGAAAGGTCTATCCCGTTTGCTGCTTGCCGGCACGAAACCATACCGACGGTCAATAAAAGATAAAAAAATATTCTTCTCATTTTGTATTTTGTTGTTTTAAAAGAAAATTAATATTCCACTGTAATATATCCGGTAGGTCTGATTACCTGTACAACAGGTTTTTCATAGGGACTAAGGCCGGTAATACTCACTTTGTGTTTTTCACCCGGTTTCAAGTCCGGTAATATCAACTCATCCATTGTCCCGGACGCGGTTTTCCACATCAATTTATACCCTTTCAGCGTATATGACGGCAGACTGTTTTTCACTGCAATGGTAACATCGGCACTGGTTCCCTCGGCAGCCGGCTGTACCGATTCAAAATAGAGGGGCGCAGCCAGACTCTTATACACAGCAAACGACGGTTTTACGCCGAACCACTGATCCGTCAACCCGTGGATACGTTGCCGGTAGCGCCCTTTACCCGATTCTCCGATATGGGTACGGTAGTCGGTAAGACAAAAATAGATGCACCCGAAGATAAATTCGTTCTTAGCCCACAAGTTGTAATGGTAAGTCATATCGACTATTCGCCGCGCATCACCGCCCACATTGGCGGGTTCGCACAATCCTGCTTCCGTAACAAGAAGCGGACGCCCATTCAGCGCTTTATCCCGTATATCTTGCAATACGCCGGCTGCCGTTTCATTAGATTTACTGTGCCAAGTGCCCTCGTAATCATTCCAGGTAGGAATATCGGCGAGCAAAGCAGGATCGTCTGCCAGCGCTTTGGTTATAATGCATGAAACGATCGTTACAAAGGTATTTCCCCCCCACCGGCGGGCGTGGGCAATCAGGCGACGGTAATTATCAGGATCGGTATTGGCGAATACTTCGTTGCTGATGCCCCACGAAAAGATACACGGATGATTGAAATCACGTTCGATCATCTCATCCAATTGTCTGGCGGCAAGCGCTTCCATTTCGGGGGACAGGTTATCGGGTTTTTGCCACCAGGGCAGTTCTTCCTGTACCAACATGCCGCACTCGTCAAGCATATCCAGCATGCGCTTGTCCTGCTGCCAATGAAAACGGGTAATTACACAGTTCAAATCCTTCATCTGCCGGACGGCTGTGGAAAAGACCTCCGCCGGTTCCGCCATGCCATAAACAGGATGACTGCCGGGCATGTATTCGATACCGGGCAAACGTACCGCTTCCCCGTTCAGGAAAAATTGATCGCCTCTGATCTCCACCTTACGAAATCCAAAGCGCGTATGGTAACTGTCGGTCGTTTTTCCTTTAACAGCTACCTCTACCTGTAAGGTATATAAGTTGGGATCGTCGAAATGCCATAATTTGATGTTGTCGAACGATGTTTCCATAGTAAAAATACCATCTTTTACCGTCAGTTCCTCCGTCTTGACGAGCACAGCCTGTTTGCTGCCATGCTCGGCAAAAGTCAGCGTAAAAACCGCTTTTTTCACGTCATCTTCCCAAGCCTTGATTTTAACTGTCGTTTTCGCAGAACGTTTACCCAAATCAATATCCGGATGTACGTGCGCATAACGGATGGAAGGTTTGCCGGTAACAATCAGTTTCACCGGACGGATGATTCCGCCATCGTTGTTCCAGTCAAACTGTTTCATGTATGGAAACGAATATTCGCCGAAAGCATTGGAAACCGACAGAACGATGCGGTTGTTTTCACCGTATTTAAGTAAACCGGAAACATTGAAAGAGAACGGCATGTAGCCCGAACCCGTATGTTCGCCCGCCTTTTTACCATTCACCCAAACAACAGCATCACGATAGACCGCATCAAAATACAGCCGTACCTGCCGGTTTTTCCATTCTTTCGGAATAAGGATGTCTTTCTGATACCATGCCGTATTGAAATATTGTTCCGTCCCATCTTCTACGTTCCACGTATGAGGAACGGTTACCGTCCGCGCATTACCGGGCAACCCGGTATACCATGACTGCCGGCCGCTACTGTCCGGATCCAATTGAAATTTCCAGTCTCCGTCTAACGACTGAATCTCAGGTTGTCCCTTTAATGTGAAGGCGAAAAAAAACGGTACCAATATACATAATGTGATTATCCTTTTCATCTTGTATAATTTTTTTGTGTAAAGATACTCTTTTTTTAATTGACAGGAAATATGGGACGGAAAATATAAATTATTCCATCCCATATTTATTAATTACAAGTCCGTCGCTCCCTGATTGGCAGTTAACGGCCATCCGGGGTTCTGGTATATCGGCGATTTGGCCACATCATTGTCGTCCGTTGTATTCAGGAAATTCTGAAGGGCTATTGGAGACAGGTAATGTGCCATGGTCCATTTATATCCGTCCAGTATCAATGATTTGGACAGTATTTCATAAGGGCGCAAATACATGCTGCGTTCCGGCGAAGATACATTGGATTTGTCATTATCCAGACCGTATATCAGGATGGAACTTCCGTCGGCGCCGGTGTTGTACCAGTCTTTCATCGGCCCCCACAGTTTAAATCCTTCAATATGGTAAGGTGTTGTGACCATCTGGTCCATCGCACGCCACCTTCTCAGATCCATGTAGCGCAATCCTTCCAGCATCAACTCGCAACGCCGCTCGCGACGGATATTATACAGGGTAACGTCAATCACCTGTCCTGCCGAATAAGCGCCCCAGTCGTTGACTTTCTCCCTGTCCATATCGGTGGCTGCAATTGTCTTGTCAAAATCGGCATCCATCCGCGCGCGGTTACGCAAGGCTGTCCAATATCCCCGCGCCTTGGCATCCAATGTGCCATTCTTCTCATAACAGGCTTCCATATAGTTCAGGTATGCCTCGGCCGCTCTGAATATGGGAACTCCTGTAAAATTTGTTCCGTTACCGCCCTGTTCGCCGTAAAAGGAAGCCCATTTGCGAATGGCATATCCGGTAGGATAGCGCCTGCCCGCATCAGAGTGGGTAATGGTAGGAATCAATTCCACCGGCGTGGCATGAGTGGCTTCGGGTGAAGGCCAGATGACATTGATTTGATAAGGCTCTTTCAGGAATAGCCAGAGTCTGCCGTCGCGTTCTTTCCGCACGTCGGAAAGATAATCGTCGCCTGCATAACCTGAGGAGGCGGCATAGATAGGAAGTCCGTTTGCCATCAGAAAACCATCAACCATGCCGCGCGTCAATCCCATACCGAAACCGGCCTCCTGCATTCCCACTGTTATATTATGCGTGATGCCCAATCCTTTATTATACTGCCGCCAGAGCAATATTTCAACAAAACCGGACATGTCCACAGCGCAGTACATGTCATAGTACGGATTCGCCGCATCCGATTCGGACTGCTGAAGGATTCCGTTGTTTTCGACCAGGGGGATATTGTCTGCCACGACCTGTGCCGCGGCCATTGCCTGTGTCAGGAAATAATCAATCTCGCCCTCAATGCTGCCGGACGGAAATTGATAGGAGGCATT
>JAISXP010000043.1 GCA_031270465.1 Tannerella sp.
TATTCGGAATACGACGACCCTTCGGGACGACTGTTCCATCCGGCGTCTTCAGGGCATAGCGTCCACGACTCCACAATTCCCCACTGGCTATATATCCCCCAGCAGACCATCAGGCCGAACTTCAAGTCCTGCCATTCCCGGAGGTTGGCCAATACTTCCGGCTCAGCCGGATACTGATATGGTTGATGCAGTTCATAGTGGTACTCGTCGTCCGCTTCCTGCGCGAACACAGACAATGCGGCGCAGGTAAATAACGCCAATAGAATTAAAAATTGAAAATTGAAAATTGAAAGTTTTTTCATATTTGTTTTTTTTAGATATTAGATTTTACTAAAGTTAACATTGCGTGATTTTTGTTCGGCGGAGCCAAGGCGTGATGCGTAAAGCGTAAGGCGTGAAGCGAAACACGAAAAGCGTAAAGCGTGAAGCGTAACTCATAATTCATAACTCATAACGCCTAACGCATCTCGCCTAACGAAATGACAATGTCTTTCCTGCGATGTTCGGGAACGACTTTGAGCCCGGTAATAATACCGTTTTTCAATGCTCCCTCAACGGAAGTATTTCCCGGCGCCCATACCTTGAACTGTACGTTCCATTCGGGCTTCCATGCCGGAAAAAGCAGGATGCTGTCATTGACCGACTGAATCAGCATGTTTTGCAGCGCCCTCATGTTGACATTGCCGTGGCACTGGTCGGGTACCCAGTCGTAGTTGGGTCCCCAAAAGGCGGGAAAACGGCTGCCTTCGTGTTTCGTGTTGAAATTATCCGTTACCATTTTCGCCGCCTGTTCGCTTTCCCCAATCAGGGCGGCCATGATAGCCGCCTGTTGCCAGCCATGATACTCCTTAAAGATGCGATGCTCAAACGTTCTTTTGACAACGTCAAGCGAGGGTTTTCCCAGTCCGAAGAGATGATAGGGGAACACCGCATACATTTCCGGCGTTTCAATGTTGCTGGAGTTCTGCAGATTTTCGCCCGCCGCCAGCAACTTTTCGCCGTTCCGTTCCGTCGTCGGCAAATCGGGAAGTTCGGCAAGCATATCGGCATATATTTTTTTCAGTTCAGCGGACGTTTCATCTAACCGGATGAGGCGGGGCAGGATGCTTCGCAGTCCGGCGATTTCGGGCATCGGATTGGTAATGTCCCAGTATGACTCCAGCGCCTGTGCCGGCTTAAAAAGTATCTTGCCGTTCTCCCCTGCGGGATAGCGGTTGCGGTAAAACAGGATGATTTCGTTGGCTGCCGGCAGCAGCGTGTCGCGTACAAAAGCGCTGTTGCCTGTAAAATCATAATAATCGAGCATCAGAGAGGTCAGTTCGATGCCGCTTTCCCACAAATAGCGAATCCAGCGGTTTTGCGAAAGTCCTGCCGGCTGCCCTTCTTTCGCCGTCCGCAACGAACCTTCCCACGACTCGTCCGTCCATGACCTTGTCCACCCATAATTGTCGTTGTTCATGGTTCCCCAGAAATACATGGTTTCGGGGAAACAGGCTCCTTCGATACCGAAATGCCGTTGCGTCCGGAACTTTGCTAAAGGCAGGGCGTCGATATACATTCCGAACAGCGATTTCATCAGGTCAAAGTCGCCGGAATACAGCATTGCGAAATAGGGCAGGCGCGTGTTTTGCCACCAGTAACAGCCGCCCCATGCACGATCGTCTGCGTCGAAAGGTGCGTTAACCGTGACCGAATCCACATTAAAAATATTTCCGTTGAACTTGATGGGCATCCGGCCTTTTCCCGAACAGAGATTGATGAAACGCTGCAAGGTATAGCCGCGCGTCATGCCGTAAATCCGGGCACTGTCCACCGGCGAGGTTACAAGTATGTAATGACTCTTCCACGCCTCATTCCAGTATTTTTCGTGCTCGGCTTTGCGCTGTGCCAAAGACGTCTTGGACGATTCAGCCGACAGGCGGCTGACCGCCGCCGCCCAGTCGTCCGCCGTGGCCGCTTTTTCGGTTAATACGCAAATTTCAAGATGCTGCTTTGTTGCCGCCTTCTCGGAAACCAATATTTCCGGCGACCGGTTTTTCATGCCCTCACCTGTAACCAGCGCCCCGAAAGCGAGACCAAGCAAAGGGTCTTCGTGACTGTCGGCATAATCGCCCAGCGATTGTACTTCCAGCGTCTCCTTCCAAATGGAAAACGCGTTGCGATGACACCACATCAGGCTGTTGTCGCGGCTCAAAATCGTATCGGCTTCCAGAACTATCGGTCGGGGAGCGTTGCTAATGCCATAAAAGCGCCACCATTTTTCACCTTCGCTTACACTGTCGCCTATAAGACGAGGTTTACGTCGCCATCCGTCGTACACTACGGTCATTTCAACAGGCACGCTGCTTTTGCCGTCGATGTGGATGACCGGCGAGGCGGCGTCCACCCGGAAATCGAGCGACAGCGTTTGGCCCTCCTCTTTCCCTGTAATGCGGATGGTTCCGGCAGCCAAATCAAGTTCCTGCCTGAAATCGCCCGATGCCAGCAGGTTTGGGACGAACGACAGTTTCAGTTTCCCGATTTTCAGCAAACTTCCATTTCCGTCCCACGAATCGGTTTTGCTGATGTAGAACTGTAATTCGCCATTCGGCGATACCCACACATTGGCGCCGAC
>JAISXP010000065.1 GCA_031270465.1 Tannerella sp.
ATGATCAAAACAGAAAACCTTCAAAAGATCTTCCGTACGGAAGAAGTGGAAACATGGGCATTGAATGATGTCAGCATGGAAATTGCAGCAGGCGAATTTGTCGCCGTAATGGGGCCGTCTGGTTGCGGCAAATCGACGCTGCTCAATATTCTCGGATTGCTTGACAACCCCACCGGCGGGACATATATCCTCAATGGGATAGATGCAGGCAGACTCCCCGAACGTCAGCGCACACAGTTACGCAAGGGCGTTATCGGCTTCGTATTCCAGAATTTCAACCTGATCGAGGAGTTGAACGTGTTCGAAAACATCGAACTGCCGTTACTCTACATGGGCGTTTCAGCTGCCGAACGCAGGGGAAAAGTGCAGACGGCAATGAAACGGATGCAGATTTCGCATCGCGGGAAACATTTTCCGCAACAGTTATCCGGAGGACAGCAACAGCGCGTAGCTATTGCCCGCGCGGTCGTCGCAAATCCCAAACTGATACTGGCGGACGAGCCGATAGGCAACCTGGATTCTCAAAACGGAAAGGAAGTGATGAACTTGCTGACCGAACTCAACGGAGAGGGAACGACCATCGTCATGGTGACACACAGTCAGCACGATGCAGGATATGCCGACCGCATCATCAACCTGTTCGACGGACAGCTGGTGACGGAAACAAGACTGTAAACAATTAAAAATCCAGAATCATTATGTTTACACATTATCTCAAAATCGCATTCCGCAACATGCGGAAATACGGAACGCAGTCGTTTACCGCCATCTTCAGTCTGGCGTTCGGGCTGGCCTGTTTCGTTCCTGCCCTTTACTGGCTGCGCTACGAAACGTCGTACGACGGTTTTTATCCCGATGCCGAGCATATTTATCGCATCTATGCCGTGGAAAAACAGTCGGGCAAGGTGAACAAAGGCGTTTCGAGAATTTTGGAAAAGAAAATGCACGAGCAGTTTCCGGCAGTGGAAGCTTCTGCCGTTTTTATAACCGACCGGGAAAATTGCCGTACCGAAACAATGCCGCACATCCGGCTGCGCATGATTTATACCGACAGCGCTTTTTTCAGTGTTTTTCCGCAGGAATTTGTCTGCGGCGACGCCGGGCAACCGTTGCAGATAATGAACAACATTGTCCTGACGGAAACTGTGGCTGTGCGTTTGTTCGGTGATGCGGAAAAAGCCATCGGGCAGCAGATACAGACTGCAATGAATCCTTCTCTTCCGCCCTATATGGTCACGGCCGTGGTGAAAGACCCGCCTGTCAACACAGGTTTGGCGTTTGACGCTATTATTTTTCACAATATGCTGAAATATTTCTCCGAGCTGCCCGAGGAAGCTCAATGGACAATGTTCTTCATGGAACTGTATGTGAAGTTTAATCCCCGTACGGACACCGGCGAACTTGCAGAACAACTGCGTGATTTTACTGCGCGGTTGGGTACAAACCCCAATATTGAGTTGCGGATGCTGCCTGTAAGCGATGTCCGCCACAAGTTGAACACGGATGTACCGTTTACGCTGAATTTCATAGGACTGTTCGTTGCAGCCGGAATACTGCTGCTGTTCAGCGCGATATTCAACTTCCTGAACCTGCATCTCGATCTTTTCCGCCGGCGCATCCGCGAATTGCGCCTGCGCACGGTGCACGGGGCTACCGGCAATCAACTCGTCCGGCAGATGATGTTCGAACTGATCTGCGCCATCCTCCCGGCTTTACTGTCTGCCTGTTGCCTTGTCGTCATCGCACGCCCCGCATTTTCCGGACTGCTGGATATTGAGATGGGAATGTCGCAGATGATTCAACTTTTCGCTGTTTGCGGAACAGGGGTGATGGCGTTGATGCTGTTCACCGGTTTTATTCTTTTCCGGCGGTTGAGCTATTTGGCCTTGCACCACCGGTCGGAAAGAAAAACAGCCGGGCAACCGGTGCTGCGGCACACGGCTGTTATCCTGCAACTCGCAGTCAGCATTGTATTCATTATCGCTGCACTGTCGGTGATGATGCAAATGCGTTTCGTCAACCGCAAGGATTGGGGATTCGACCGTAGCGGAATCATACAGCTGTCCGGGTTTACGGATTATTCGGGGAAAGTGCAGACCGCCCTGATGCATGAACTTGCAGCTATCCCGCAAGTCGAGAACATCACCGACGCCAATTTCGAACCTCAGCATAATGCCAACCCTTTTACAATGATCAACAAAGTGGAATGGCCGGGAAAATCGCCGGACGAAAAGACGGCTTTCCACTGCATCCTTACCGACAGCCGTTTCGACGAAACGTTCGGATTAAAAATGCTTGCGGGAGAATGGTGGAACGAAGGTCAAACGCATAAAATCGTGCTCAACGAAGAAGCCGTCAGGATGATGGACCTTAGCGAACCGGTTGGTTCCCTTATCCGCATACCGTCTTCCAATGATAACTCAATGAAGGAATACGAAGTGGCGGGCGTGGTAAACGATTTCCACATCCTGTCGCTCCGCAACCGCATCCATCCGACCATTTTCATACCGTCTCCCGAACTGTACAACATCCTGTATATGCGTGCCGTACCCGGTCAGGCGCTGGAGGCAGTACGGAGAATCACCGCTATCCTTCCCGATATTGATGCTACTTTGACGGATGCTCGCCTGACGCCGTTAGGTGAGTTGTACGACCGTCTGAATTATTCGGAACAGGCCGGCCTGAAAATGTTTTTCGTATTGGCATCGGTTTGCCTGCTGATTTCGCTGTTCGGTATTTATGCCGTAGCCGCTGCCTCCACCCGGCGGCGACGCAGGGAAATAGCCATCCGCAAGGTAATGGGTGCCGAGGCCGGCGACGTGGTACGCATGTTTTCTCGCGAATATACCCTGCTGGGGATTATTGCCGGAGCCGTTGCGCTTCCGCCGGCCTGCCTTGCCATGAGCCGGTGGTTGCAGGGATACGCCTACCGTACGGATATTCCCTGGTGGTTGCCGACAGGAGTGATGGCGGGTGTAGTCGCCGTGGTTCTGCTTACCGTGCTGGGGCAGGTGCTGAAAGCTGCCGGCAGTAACCCGGCGGAGGTGATAAAAAGCGAGTGAAAACAGTGGTTATTTGTTATTTGCTCTTTTACTCCCTGTTTCCGCTTTGTGAAACGTAAAAAAACAAGGTTGGACCGGCAAAATCCAACCTTGAAAGCAACGACTAAGCTAAAAATTTATTTGTACTATGGTTACGTCATCTTAGCTTTTTTTTGAAAAAAATGGTATGCATTGCAATATGCGCACAAAGTTAGGCGTATTTAGGGAGATGTGAAATACCTAAAAAACGGTATATTTCAACTGCCAAATCACTATTTTTTGTGATGATACGCCGTCGCCGGGGCCTTTCCTTGAATTTTTGAATCACCGCCGGACGCAGTCCGGCTAATTCACGACAATGGATACGGACAGCGTATTTCCCTCGCCGTCGACTGCGGTCAGCGAATGTCGGCCAGCGGCGGGCGTCAGGGTGATCTTGTGGAAGTCGCGCGTAGTCGTGATGTAATTTTCGTCCAGATGCCAGTAGACGGTAGCGTCGTTGTCGCTGTGCGCCAGTTCGAAGGTTACGGCGCCCGGATTGCCGTCCAGTTGTACGGGCAGAGTGACCGTCGCATTGTTGCCCTGCGGATAAATGAACTGCATCGGTAGCTGCGCATCGTTTCCGCAGCCGGGCATGAACGGCGGGAGCGGCCTGTATTCGGGATGGCGCCTCCTGTAGTACCATTCCCAGGCGGGAGGAAGCACAAACAGATGTCTGTGTGTGACGGCTGCCGCGCCCACGCAGTGTTCGAACACCCGAAAACGCCCGTCTGCGCTCAGGGTTACATGTATGTGATACGGGCAGGCCTGCGTTTTCAGTCCGTTGGGAAGAATCGCCATCGTGTCGACTTCGTCGCAAAACCGTCCTTTCAAGTGACCCGAATGACGGCATATTTCCGCCTCGACGAACTCGCCTTCCGGCATTTTGAACCATCCCGAAGCTGGCAGCATGTTAAAGATGTCGAACAGGACAGGCCCTGCCGTGCGTGCGCCGACAAGTTCGGGTTTTCCTTCGCCCGAAGCATTGCCAACCCACACGCCGACGACGTAGCGCGGTGTTGCGCCCACCGCCCATGCATCGCGAAAACCGTAACTTGTCCCTGTCTTCCATGCCACGGTCTGCATCGACGGAATCATTCGCCGGTCGATTTCTTCCGGTCGGTTCACTTCCTTGATGGCCTCGAACGTTTGCCAGACAGCGCCCGGACGATACAGGGGCGGAAGCGTTTTGCGCTCTTCGTGTGCGACGGGGCTGCACCGTGTCCGTTCCAGTCCGCTCAGCGTGCGCGCCATGTCTGCATACGCCGCAGTCACATCCCAGAGCGTCGCCTCCGCCCCGCCCAGTATCAGCGACAGACCGTAGTGCGACGATGGCTTTGAGAGAGTCGAAATACCCGCTTTCCCGAGAAAATCATACTGCCTGGGCACGCCGTAGCGGCGCAGCAATATGACCGAAGGCACATTCAGCGAACGGGCTATCGCCTCGGATGCAGGCACGGCGCCATCGAACTGCAAACTGAAGTTCTGTGGCGAAAAACCGTTGATGTTGACAGGGATATCCGGCAGGAGCGTATGAGGCAGGATTTCGCCATCCTGCAGCGCCGCGCAGTACAGCAGCGGCTTGAGTATGCTTCCCGTGCTGCGCGGCGAACGAATCACGTCTACCTGACTGCCCGATTTCCGGTCTTCAAAATTGACATTTCCGCAGTATGCCGCCACCTGATTCGTGCGCACATCGATCACGATTGCGGCCAGATTGCGTATGTCGCTCCTGACAAACTCCGCGTTCCAGCGACTCAGCAGGCTTTCTACCTGTTCCTGAATATTCCTGTCGACGGTAGAAACCGTATGTTCGCCCGGATTGTTGCGGAAGAAATAATTCACCAGATGCGGCGCAGTCTGCGGCAGCGGCAGCGGTTCGGAAGGAAGCGGCTCGCTCAATGCAAGTTCGCAGTCAATCCCGTCGATAATCTCTCGCAGATAAAGCCGTTTCAGCAGGCGATTCCGTTTCTTCAGCAGCGCATCTCTGTTTTTCGAAAAATGAATCATCGCAGGCGCATTCGGCAGTACGGCCAGTGTAGCGGCTTCGGCCCACGACAACTGGTCGGCTGAATGACCGAAATAGCGCCACGCTGCCGCGTCGATACCCACAACATTGCCGCCAAAGGGAGCATGTGATGCATACAGCGCCAGAATCTCGTCTTTCGAACAGCGAAACTCCAGACGGGTGGCCAGTATGGTTTCGATGAGTTTTTCGTCCACCGTACGTTTTTTGCCCCGCGAGAGGCGTATCGTCTGCATTGTGAGCGTGCTGCCTCCGCTTACGACATGCTTCGAACGGATATTCTGCAGCAAGGCTCTCCCCATAGCCAAAGGATTGAACCCGCAGTGATGGCGATAGTAGCGGTCTTCGAACTCTATCAGACATGCTGCGAACTTGGGAGGCACGGTGTCGCATGGCGGAAATCGCCATTGTCCGTCCCGAGCAATGCGCGCTCCGAGCAACTCGCCGTGACGGTCGGTCACTACCGTGGCATAGGGCGTATCAAACAGCCGGCGCGGAAGGCAAAAGATGTACCAGACGAGCAAAAGAGTCGCCACGTACATGGCAACCCTTTTACGTCCGGACATATTCCCTAAACAGGATTTCATCTTTCGACAGTTACGCGCCCGGCCTGCGTCCGCGCCTGTACTTCCGGGTCGTACATCGCCTCGCACTGAACGGCGGGAAGAACGAACGAACCGGCGTATGACGACAGAAGCCGCACTTTAAACACCTTCTCCGTTCCTCGCGGCAAATCGAAATACGTCAGCACACGATCGTCGCGTATATCCTGGTAGATATATGAGGACAGTCGGGAATCATCCGACTCGTCGGGACGAATCATCCGTTCGTTGTATATCTCCCAGCCCGACGGAATGATCTGCGTAAGCGCCAGATTGGTATAATCCTCGAAGCCGGTATTCGAAACTCTGACTGCCGCAACGAAATCGGTTCCCTGTTTCAACTTTCCGATTTCGATGGGCGCCCCGTTCAGATTGGTGTAATATACTCCCAGTCTGATTTTATTGCCGACCGGAGGCAGTGTGTCGACGAGCGGTCTGGTTTTCGAGACGACATTTACGTAGAGTTGTCCGTCGCCGGTATTCGTCACCGACACCTTGCCCGATTTCGCTGCTGCGCCGGTCGGAATGTCCGTCTGGAAAACAGCCCTGTTCGATTGCACCGCTGTTGGATTCGCACCGTTAAGCGCCCAGTCGAAAGCCAGCGAGCCGGACATCTTTTGCGCCATGCGTCCCATTGCAACCAGCGTGCAGGCTACGGTCTGCGTAGTATAATACTGTTCGCGAGACAGATACTTCGCCATCTTTTGAGCCTGTTCGAATGCTTCCCCGTTGCGTCCAATCAATACCAGCGTTTCCAGAATCATCGCCTCATCTCTGTACGACGAGCCATACGAAGAGTTGCTCGGCGAATAGGCGTCGACATCCGTCGAGATGTTAAATATTAATTCGTTGGCGGCGTCTGTTTTTCCGGCCAGCGCGTAAGCTGCCGCCAGTCGCCATCTTGCCTGGAGCGACAGGGACTTCACTTCCTTGAGCCTGTTCATGGCGCCTGTTTCGGGTGCGCCTGCCAAAGCCAGCGTATACAGGCGGTAAGCCTGTTCCAGGTCGTACTGATAATACCGGTAGCGTTTATTGTCCGAATCGGTCATGCGGAAGTTTTGCGCCTGTTTGCGCTGATAGTTTTTCCAGCGCGTCAGGACGCCCGGATTGACTTCATATCCTTTTTCTTTTGCCAGAACGAGGAAGCTGCCGGCATACGAAGTGATCCATCTGTCTTCGTAGATTTCGCCCGGCCAGTATGCTATTCCTCCGTTGGTCAGCTGCCGGCCGTACAGATTCGAAATGGCGTTGCGCACGTTGATTTTTATCATTTCGGCTTCTCTGTCGCCAGGCGTTTTGAAATCTTCGAGGAACAGCAGTGGCAGTGCGCTCGACGTCAACTGTTCGGAGCAGTAGTGCGGATAGTCTGCCAGAAAGTCAAAACTGCGGCTTATTTCTATCGACGGGAGGCGCGACACTTCCATTTTGACCCATTCGTCGTTGCGTCCATTGGTACTGTATGTAAAATCGGCCGACTTGCCGGCTTCTATCAGGCTATTGCTGGAACGGACGACAGTCGGGTTGGGATTGCGGACGTCGATTTCGATGGTTTCACGGGAGGTATGCCCGTTGCCCGTAGCCGTCACGGTGACTTTTTCGACGCCTGTCGAAGAGCCTGTTTTCAGAGTGAAATAAACCGTCTGATCGCCCGGGGCGGAGAAATTTACCGACTTGCTGTCGCCTCCTGCGCTTGCCGGTTGCATCAAACCGCCCGTTTCGACTTTGACGGAAACGTTTTTCACCGAATTTTCCAGGGCAAACACGTTCACCGGCAGTGCGATTTCTTCGTGGACGCTGACAACTCTCGGCAACGAGGGAAGAATCATCAGCGGCGTGCGTACCGGCACGGTTTTTTCCGCATTGCCGTAAGCTCCATCCTGGCCGGCCACTACCATCACACGTACGGAACCGATGTATGGCGGCAGTTTCAGCTTGTGCGTTTTCTCTTCGCCCTTTTTCAGTTCGACGGGTCCGATGAACTTCACAACCGGCTTGAAGCGGTTAGCTTTGGCGTTGGGCGCGGCGCCTTCCATGTCGCCCCCGACGCTGAACAGCGAGCCGTATTTGCCGCCGAATGCTCCCATTACCAGATCATACATGTCCCACGTACGGATACCCAGCGCTTCGCGGGCATAAAATTCGTTCCACGGGTCGGGCGTCTTGAAGTTTGTCAGGTCGAGCAGGCCGTCGTCCACCACAGCCAGCGTATATGTCATGGCTTTTCCTGCCGTTTCCTTCACCTTTACGGCAAATTCCGTTTCGGGACGCAGCGCCTCTTCCATTGCGATTTGCGGTTTCAGGATGGAATTTTTGTTCGTTACGAAGACGGGCACAACGCCATACATTCTGACGGGAAGGTCGTTGAGCGTCTGTTTGTGCGGTTGCAGCAGGCTGATGTGGAGATATACGTTCGGAGCCATGTCTTCGGTGACTTTGAGACGGTATTTCGTATCGCCCGAACCTGTCATATTGACCCATTCGCGGCTGATCACTTCCGATCCGTTCTCGACAGCCACCAGCGCACGTCCGCCGGATGCGGCGGGAATGGTGACGATGACTTCTTCGCCTGCTTCGTATGACGGTTTGTCCGTCGAGAAAGCCAGCATGGTGATGCCGCTCGGGTCGGACTTTCTGGAGCGTCCCCGCCAGTCGGGCCAGTCTACGTAGATGACGCCTCCGGTAGCGTGTCCGCCATCGCGGTCTTTTACATACACAAGGTAGCGCCCCCAGTCGGGATAGTCGACCTTGAATTTGACTGTTCCTTTTCCGTTTGTTGTGGAAAGGCGGCCTTCCGCCACCGGTGTGATGGATGTATTGTTGAGGTAGGAGGCAAACGATTCGTCGCTGTGGTCCCACCACCAGTTCCAGCCGATATTGTATATCCGGTAGTCCAGATTCGAGCGGTTGACGGGTTTGCCGTCGACATCTACCGTCACTATGTCGAAGACGTTGTCCACGTCCGTTTCGAGGTAATAGGTCTGCGGTTTAACGTTGAACCGTATTCCCACATAGGCGTCGTAGGGCGAGTAGGGCAGGGTGCGGTTGAATATGCTCGCATCGCCTCCCGGTTCGAATACGCTGCACGAAAGCGTGGCGCGCAGCATTCCTGCCGCATTTTTCGCTTCGGGCAGTTTCATGTCGAACGTGGCGTCGCCACTGTCATTGAGCGTGCCGTCGAAGAGTGTTGTCGTGCTGTGCGAAAAATCGGTTGCCGGGTTATCGAAAGTATAGTCGTCGAAGTTTTTGAACGAGGTGGCGTTTCCGGTAACTGTCATTTCCACGCGTGCCTTCAGACTGTGTGCTGTGGCGCCGGTCAGCCATGCCGAATGGATCGTCACGGGCACGGAGCGTTTGCTTGCAACAAGTTTTTCGTCCGGAATGTCCAGATTAATTTTCAGTCTGTTCGGTTTGACTGTTTCGATTCTGAGCGATTTGTGGAATGAAGCGCCGCCCACTTTGATGTATGCGTTCCACAGTCCGGTCGGGTCGTCGGGGTCTGTCGGGACATCGAACGTGTACAGCCCGTTTACGCCGTTCTGAGCTACGTGTCTGAAGTGGAACTGTCCGCGGGGGTTGTACATTTCGAGCGTGACCGGATGCGTGTCGGGTATTCCGGCATCGCGGTCTTCGAGCATGAAGGCGACGTGCAGCGTGTCGCCGGGACGCCATACGCCGCGTTCGCCGTAGATGAATCCTTTCAATCCCTTGCGTATGTCTTTGCCTCCTATGTCGAAACGGCTCAGCAGGTTTTCTTCGCCTTCGGCTACGCGCAGGTATGTTTTTTGTCTGTCTTTGGCGGCAATCACGACGAACGGTTTATGTTTGGTTTCGATAACGGCGAAACCGTTTGCGTCCGTTTTAGCCGAACCGGCCGGCTGCAACTGGAAGTCGTACGCCGTCACCTCCGCGTCCTGTACGGGAGTGGCGCCCGGAATATCGGATACGGCGACCCACAGTTTGCTGTTCGAATTGGCCTTGACAATCAGTCCCAGATCGGATGCCAGCACGTTTTTGACGGCTTTCCGTTCGTCCAGCATATAGTAGGTCGCATGGCAGGGGTTGTCTCTTTCCGACCATTCGTATTCGTCCCAGTTGATATAGCTGTCGTAGTAGTACGGGCTGGCTTCGTCCCACGCGGCCTCGTCGGCTTCCGTCAGTTCGTTCGATATTGTTTTTGTAAGCATGTTCGTATTCTGCGCGAGGGGGAACGGCGTTCCGTCGCTGCACGGATAGGCGGCGCAGTTTTTACTGAAAGAAAGTTCCACTCTGTAGATGGCTCCCGGTTCCTGTCTGATCAGCCGGCTCAGGTCGATGCTGTAATTTTCCCAGTTGTGAATATCTTTTGCGGGATCGGAATCCAGGCGCAGTGTTTTTTTGCAGACGAGGCGTCCGGAGCGTCGCAACTGATTCGAGCCTGTTCCTGACATGAGATTGTCCTGCAAAAACATCAGCACGTTGTTTTCGTAGATACGGATGATTTTCAGGTCGACGGCATAGAGGCTGACCGCGCGGAAGGGCAGAATCAGATCGCCCGAACCGGGCATAATCGTGCCGGACGACAGGAACTCGACTTGCGGGTCGAACGAGCGGAGTTCCATCTGCACGAGCAGAGGTTGTCCGAGCGCTTTGCCGTCCGTATTTTTCAGTCCCTGGTCGACGTTTACCAGAACGGGCTGCAGGCTTTGCGAGCGTTCGAAAAACAGGTCTATTTTGTTGCCGCGGATAATCGGGACGTAATCGACGCTTTCGTTATTGAGAGAAATAATCCCTCGCAGGTCCTGCGATTCGGAGACGGGTTCCGAGAAAGTCAGGCGTATGCCGTATTCGGGCGTTTCGATATTTTCGGAGCGAATCAGTTTGAACGTCCGGGCGGCCGGTATGGGCACGCTTTCTTCCACCGTTTTATCTATGCCGGCCGTTTTGCCCGAAGCTTTGATTTCGAGTTGCGATTCGCTGTCCAGTTTTGAGATGCCCTCTGTCGTAAAACGGAAGCAGTGCGGGTCGTCGGCCTGTTCGACGACCGGGACGAACGATTCGCCGCCTCTCCTGGCGGTAAGTATTTTCGACACATCCCCGTGGTCGGGCGTATTGCTGAAACGGATTTCACCGCTGACGCTTACTTCGCCGGCCGCCGCGTCTATGGATGTAATTTTCAGCATGAAGTTTTTCTCTTCTACCCGAAACGAAAAATCGAACCTGTTCAGCTTGCTCTCGTTAACCGTTATCACTTTCGACAGCAGGAAGGAGGCATTGTAGAGTGTACCCGGTTTCAGTTCATTTTCTTCAGGGACAAACTCGATCGTTCGACTGTCGATCCAGCAAGTTGTGCCTTTGAGCGACGGTGAAAATTCGAACAGTTTCTCTTTCACTTCGGCGCCCGCGTGGGCGGCAGGATGCTCTCCCGTCAGTTCGATGCGGATAGTAGCGTTTTGCGAAATCACTCCGGCCGTATATCCGCTGATGCAGGCGGCGTATTCGGACGATGGAACAGTATTCCTGACGTTTTTGCAGGAATAAAACATAAACCCCGGACACAGGGTTGTCAGTGCAGTTAGCAACAATGTTAAGCGTTTCATTTTATTATGCTTTCTAATTTATATGTTATCTCATTTTTCGCTGTAATACATCCACAAAGGAACACATTTTTTTTAATGACAGCATAAGTCAGATGCACAAATAATGCTTTTTGCACAGGGAACGGAAGTTAATATTGCTGAAATCTCCGCGTTCAGGGGATGATGGCGACCGAGATGTCGCTCCACGGTCCGAGTTCGCCGCGCCTGTTCTGCCACCGCGCCGCGAAGTATACCGTTGCGCCGCGCAGTTCGGGTTCGAAGAATATCCGCATGGGCGAGCGTGTAGCAAGCCGCGAGTGCGTCAGATGGTTCGGGTCGGTCACCGGCGTCGTGCTGACGGAATGGCTGACGACTGCGCCGGTGAGGTAGTAGGGTATGACCGAACTGCCCGTGTCGCGATTCTCAAACGCAACGCTCAGCGCAACGTAGCCTATCGGGCGGACGGAAAGGTCGATAAACGTCCTGTTGACCGGATGCCGCTGTCCTCCGCCTTCGTGGCGCGGCGGGAAGCCCATCGCCTCGAGACTGCTGTTGCTCACGAGCGCACTGGCCTTTACCGTCGCATGAAACTGGCGGTAGAGAGGGAAATACACCCGTTCAGCGTCCTTGAGATTGTCGAGCGCAAGAGGTGTGCGCGTTGCCAGCGACGACCACGTCCGGTAAGTCGTGCTGTACACGTCGAGCGCCGGGACGCAGACCGAATCATACCATTCTCCGCTCGGAGTATCCGCTCCGAACCCTATCAGAGAGCGGTTGTCGGCGACGTTCATAAAAGCCGCCGTTTTCGAAACAATTCCGTATCGCGCATCGCGTGAATACGGAAACCAGTGTCTGTTTACTGCCATAAGTTTTCTTTTTAAATGTTTACAACTCTACTGTCTGCAAATACGCTGTTCGTGCCGGAACTTCATTCTTCCGTTCACCCCGTCTCCATACCGGCCGGCAGACATGAAATATCGTGAAATATCATATCTTTTCAATGAATACAGCAGCGCTTCTGCGGATACAACTGTATTTTGATGAATACAGCAGCGCTTCTGCGGATATAACTGTATTTTGATGAATACAACTGTATTTTGATGGATACAACGGAATTTTAATGAACACAACTGTATTCTGATGAACACAACGTAATGATACTGAATACAGTTGTATTTTATTAAACGTAATCGTATACAGCCGTATTCAATGGAGTTTCGTCAGATTCAATGGAATTTTATCGCATTCAATGGAATTTCGTCAGATTCAATGGAGTTTCATCAAACTCAATGGAATTTCGCCAGACTCCATTGAATCCTGTCCGAATCCATTGAAATCCGTCAGAATCCATCGAATCCTGTCAGACTCCATTGAAATCCGTCAGAATCCATCGTATCCTGCCATATTCAATAAATTTTAGCCGAATCCTGTTGTTTTTGCAGAATTTCAATGAACGCTGTTAATCGCTGCAAAGATACCGTAAATTTCAATTGCATCGCATCACAACATGTAAATTTTTTCAGTATGAAGGAAAAAATCTCCGCAGTTCGGTAAATTTCGGGTACCGGATTTTGCGCGCCGAATATCAGTTCGGCGCCCGGCGATAGAGGAATACGGTGATGAAGCCGTATATAATGTTGGGTATCCATACGGCAACCGCCGGACTGACGCTGCCGCTGATGGCAAAAGACGACGTGATCTTCGAAAAGAGTATGTACGAGAAACTCAGTCCGATACCGATGCCGATATTCAGACCCATGCCGCCCTTCATCCTGCGCGCCGAGAGCGTTACGCCGATGACCGTCATGATGAAAAACGACAGAATGGTGGCATACCGCTGGTGATATTCGATTTCGAAGAGCTGCACGTTCCCGATGCCGCGCTGTTTCTGTCGGCTGATGTGACGTGCCAGCTGGGAGCTGGTCATCGTCTGGCAGTCGTTCTCGGAAATAAGGAAATCGGAGGGCATGAACGTCAGCGTCGTATCCATGCGCGTACCGGACGTGATGCGTTCGTGCTTCTCGCCGAAGTCGCGAATCACGTAGTCGATAATCGTCCACCTGTAGAGCGAGTCGTACCGTATGGACGAGGCCGTCAGGCGCGAAACGAGCGTGTTTCCCTCGAAACGGTCGAGCGAAAAGCGGTACCCCATCTTCGACCCGTCGCGATAGCTGTCGAAATAGGCAAACACGCCCGGCTCGACCTCGAGCTGTATGTTGCGGCCGTAGTCCACCTTCTTGTTCTTGATGTACTTGTTCTGGAAATCAATCCGCGCGATGCTGGCCGGCGGAATGACGTATCCGGTCAGCACGAAATTGCACCCGGCAATCAGGCCGGCCGAGATGATGTAGGGAAGCAACAGGCGGCGGAAACTGATTCCGTTGGAAAGGATGGCTATGATTTCCGAACGGCCAGCCAGGTTGGACGTAAGAAATATCGCCGAGATGAAAATGAACAGCGGGCTGAAGAGGCTGATGAAGTACGGAATGAAATTGAAATAGTAGTCGAAGACGATTTCGTGCACCGTCACTTCGGGTTTGAGGAAATAGTCGAGTTTCTCGTTGGCGTCGAACACCACGGTGATGGCAATCATCAGCACGATGGAAAAGACGAAAGTACCCAGAAACTGTCTGATGATGTACCAGTCCACGATTTTCAGTCCAAGTCCCTTCAGTTTCACAGGCGGTCGTTCATTCTGTTTGACGTTTCACTTTTCCACCGGGCGAAATCGCCTGCTGCAATGTGCTCGCGTGCCTCGCGCACCAGCCGGAGGTAGAAAGCCAGATTGTGTACGGACGCAATCTGCAGCGCCAGTATCTCGCCCGCCCTGAAGAGGTGGTGCAGATAGGCGCGGCTGTACATCGTGTCGACGAACGAATGTCCGTCCGGATCGATCGGTGCGAAGTCGTCCGCCCATTTCCTGTTGCGCATGTTCATCGTCCCCTGCCGCGTGAACAGCTGTCCGTTGCGTCCGTTGCGCGTAGGCATGATACAGTCGAACATGTCCACGCCCCGTGCGATGGCTTCCAGCAGATTGACCGGCGTGCCGACGCCCATAAGATACCGCGGACGGTCTTTCGGAAGGATGCCGTTCACCACCTCGATCATCCCGTACATCGTCTCCGCCGGCTCTCCCACCGCAAGGCCGCCGATAGCATTGCCGTCGGCCTCCTTCGACGCCGCATGTTCCGCCGCCCGCACACGCAGATCGGGATACGTGCAGCCCTGCACGACGGGAAAGAGCGACTGCTCGTATCCGTACGCGGGCGGCGTCTCCCCGAAGCGGCGAACGCAGCGGTCCAGCCACTGCTCCGTCAGAGCGAGCGAACGCTTCGCATACGCATAATCGGCATCGCCCGGACAGCACTCGTCGAACGCCATGACGATGTCCGCACCGATCGCACGCTGTATGTCCATCACGCGCTCGGGCGAAAAAAAATGACGGCTGCCGTCGATGTGCGAACGGAACTCCGCTCCCTCGCTGCTCAGCTTCCTGTTCGCCGCCAGCGAAAACACCTGGTAGCCGCCGCTGTCCGTCAGAATCGGACGCGACCAGCCGGCGAAACGGTGCAGCCCGCCCGCCCGTTCGAGTATCGTCTCGCCCGGACGGAGATAAAGATGATAGGTATTGCACAGGATGATTGGCGCGTCCACATCGTCGCGCAGTTCCGAGTGGTGCACCGCCTTGACAGCGCCCTGCGTGCCGACAGGCATAAAAACCGGCGTGTCGATCGCGCCGTGAGCCGTAACGATGCGGCCGGCTCTTGCCTGCGTTCGGGGATCCGTATGTTGTATTTCGAATTTCACGGGGCAAAGATAACAAAATTCCGTCTAAAAACACCGGATATACGCCACGGAATACGTATCGTACAGAAAATCCTTCATCCCGTGGCGAAACCTGAGCGAGAGGATGTTTCGCCTGTACTCGAAATTGAATTTCGCACGCAGCACCGCCGGACGGTCGCCATTGTTCTCGTACCCGCTGAAGCCCGAACAGTCGACCGACAGCGCAGCCCTGCGGTACGCCGCACTCACACCGGCGGCATAAAACACCGCGTCGTTCTGCCGGTGCACCATGTCGTTCGTCATCCAGCAATAGAAGCCGCCCTTCCCCTGCACGCGCAGAGCGAACGTACGTGCGGCATTACGGTAAAGATTCCGGTCGAACGTCAGATTGAAGCCGTACGCAGCCGCATCCGTGTACCGTGCATCGCAAAGTCGTCCGCCGCTCGCCGTCTTGAGATTGATGTCCAGCATGATGTCGCACCACCTCTCGTTCCTGAGAAGCTGAAAATACGTGTTGACGATCAAATCGCCGTAGCACGTGATGGGCGATTCCGTCGCGTAGGCATGTCGTTCGTCCGCCGTCTCGCGCGTCATCTTGTAATCCTCCACCACCACGCCGCAAACCTCAATGCCCGCACGCCCCCTCACAATCGGAATGAACAGGCGGGCATACAGATCCTTCGTCATGTCGCCCGTATACCTGTGCGATTCACCCCTGATCTCCACCTCACGTCTGTCCGGCACGCCGCCGCTGTGCAGTTCGGGCAGTGGAAAAGCGTTCGGACCGAAATAGCGCGGAGTATAGATCAACTCCTTTGTCGTCTCCCTCCAGTCCTGCGCCGCCAGAAAAGTCGAAACAAGACCCGATAACATTATAATATATGCAGTTCTTTTAAAATAATATGCCATTGTACGGAAATTTCCGCGCAAAGTTATTGCTTTTTCAGCAAAAACCGGTACCTTTGTTTGCAAAAGATAAAATACATATTTATGAAACGAATGTCGAACAAAATTCTTGCGCTGCTGTCGGCAGCACTGCTTGTCTCCTGTCTATCGGCCGAACAGCCGATAAAAACACTGTTAATCACCGGCCAGAACAATCACAACTGGCAGGTCAGCCATGTAGCCATCAAACAGATACTTGAAAATTCGGGGCTTTTCACCGTCGATTTTGCCGTTTCTCCGGCTAAGGACGAAGACATGTCCGGTTTCGTACTCGACTTCAAGCCGTACGACCTGGTCGTAGTAGATTACAACGGCGCCCCGTGGCCGGAAGAAACCAACAGACGCTTTGTCGAGTTTACCCGCGGCGGCGGCGGCATCGTCATCTATCATGCGGCGGACAACGCATTTGCCCCGTGGGAGGAATACAACCAAATATGCGCTCTGGGCGGATGGGAAGGCCGCAACGAGAAATCAGGCCCCTGGGTATACTGGAAAGACGGTAAACTGATTAAAGACACCTCGCCCGGCAACGGAGGCTCGCACGGACGTCAGCACGAATATGTGCTGAACAGCCGCAGCCAAAACCATCCCGTGACGAAAGGACTGCCGGCCAGATGGCGTCATGCCCAGGACGAACTGTATGACAGGATGCGCGGCCCGGGCGATATCGACGCCCTGCTTTTCACCGCATATTCCGATCCCTCCACAAACGGCTCGGGACGTGAAGAGCCATTGCTTTTCACAGTCAAATTCGGCAAAGGACGCATTTTCCACACGATGCTGGGACATGCAGGCGCTACGCTCGAAGACAACAAAGCGATGCAGTGCACGGGCTTTCAGGTACTGCTCCTCCGCGGCGCCGAATGGGCAGCCACAGGCAAGGTAACCCGGAAAGTACCGTCCGATTTCCCGACCGAAACGCAAATATCTCTGCGGAAGGATTACAGGCAACCGTGACATTGAATCTTTGAATCGCTGTAATGCCGCGCACATATAAAAACGCAAGTCTCATGCAGCATTTTCACCGACTTTTTCATCATTAGAGATGAATACATGGATTTGATATGGATGTTAAAGAATGTGCAAATCATTTGGATTTAAAGAAAAAGCCGTATATTTGTAAAAGAAAAAAGCGAAGATGAAAATTAAACCTTCCGGCTAAAAAAAAGTCAGAAGAACAAGATGATAAATAACGAATTATTAATTATATAAAGTAAAGAGGAGAAACAGCTTATGAAAACAATGATTAAATTGGCTTCCATGTGGATAATGCTTGCTTCGGTACTGACCGTTGCGGCGCAGGAAGAGTTCTTTGATGATGTATATTTCTCTTCAGGGAACAGTAAAGGCAAAACCAAAACCGTGGAGAAGAAAAATACGGTTTTGAAGGATACGGCGGTATCCACGCGCAGTCTTACTTCGACCGTGGCCACCTCCGGCGACATTATGGATGTAGATGCATACAACCGCAGATATACAAATGTCGTCCCGGATGAAGAAACGGAAGAAATAGAAGATATTGAACTGTATGCCGAAGACGACGAACCGAAGAAGAAAGCACGCAATTCGGACACGGAATATTCCGAGCGGATCATTCGTTACCATTCGCCCAGCAAAATCGCCATTGCCGGTGCGGATAATGTGGATTTGTATTTAAGCGACGGATATTACGCATACGACTACGATACGGATTATTCCGACGGACAAACGACGGTCAACGTAAATATTGACATGGGTTACGGTTCAGGCTGGTACGATCCGTGGTATTACGGCTGGTCGTCATGGCACCGTCCGTACTGGTACAGCAATTATTGGGGTCCATACTGGGGCTGGGGCGGATTCTATTACTCCAACTGGTATTACGACCCGTGGTATTATGGCGGCTGGGGAGGGTATTATCCCTATTACCATCATCATTATTACGGTCACGGTTACGGTTATGGTAACAACTACGATCGCAGACCGTATTACCGCAATTCGGGAGGTCGCGCCACGGCAGCCAGAAATTCGGGATACCGCTCATCGTCGTCGTCCGATTCACGGCGTGCTACGGTAGGCGCCCGGAGTTCGTCGGCACGTTCGTCGAGTGCAACAACCCGCAGTACGACAGGCAGAAGTTCCTCGTTGAGAACAGAGTCGCGCCGCAGCAGTTCGGATGCAACCGTTAACAGCCGTACAACTTCCCGTTCAACGAACCGGTCGAATGTCAGTTCGGGCGGCAGCGCAACACGCAGCAGCTCGGCAACGGTGAACAACGGCAGTACAACTACACGCCGCTCGACGGCTACATCAACCACGCCGACACGTTCGTCGTCCGTAAGTAGCAGCAGCGGCCGTTCGACAGGCTCTTCCGTACGAAGCAGTTCGCCATCTACGAGTACACGTTCCGGTTCAATATCCTCGGGCAGCAGCGGAGGAGGTAGCGCCGGCCGTTCGAGCAGCGGCAGCAGTGGAGGCGGTGGACGATCGAGTGGCGGTGGACGTCGGTAAACCTCGTTTTGAAACGAAACAGTATACATTAAATGATTTGATGTTGATTTCTGGCAGAGAGAATTTTCAGTTAAAGCAATCCGGTCTTTTCGATTGATGCAGATTGGATTGCTTTATTTTGTCAAAGACAGCGGTTTATCAGGCATAAAGAACAAAAAAGTTGAATCTGTAAAAAAATAAAAGAGTGATGAAAAAATTGATAATATATATGAACGTCCTGATTTTGAGCAGCGGTATGATGTTTGCACAAGGAGAAATGGACGCTTTTCGTTTTTCGCAAACCGATCTGGACGGATCGGCACGCTCAATGAGTATGGGAGGCGCATTTGGCGCGCTGGGGGGCGATATGTCCGCGATGTCTCATAACCCTGCAGGTTTGGGCGTCTACCGCAGTTCGGAGATTATGGCCACGTTCGATTTTTATAATTCGAATGTGAACGTGGACTGGGGCGGCGTGGTTAACAACCGGCGACGCAATGCATTCTGTATGGACAACTTTTCGTACGAAGGCTATTTCCCGACGGGAAACGATCGTGGCGTAAAAGGATGGAATATAGGATTCTCATACAACAAAGTAAAAGAATTCAGTCGCAAATATTCGGCGGTGGGAAATTCGAAATTTTCGCTGGCTGATTATGTGGCTTCGCGTACGACGTTTGCCTTCGGTAACGAGGGAGGCATCTATCTGGATGAATTGCAGTTGACGGATCGCTACGATCCTTACGAAAATTCAACTCTGGCCGGCCAGTGGTTGCCCATTTTGGGATATGAATCAGGATTCATTGAACCGCAGAATGACAAAAACAGCAATAACGATGTATATTACAACGCCTTTCCGGGTACGTTAAAAGAGACTTTGCTGAATATCAGCGAGAGGGGCGCAATGAAGGAATATAATTTCGCATTGGCGACGAATATTTCCGACATCGTATTTCTTGGACTCACAGTGAGTATAACGGATATTAATTACCGGCTGGCATCACGTCATCATGAAAATTTTGCAGGCCGGAATGCCGATAATGATTATCTGACGCTCGAAAATTCTCTTGAGACGGAAGGTACGGCTTATTCGGCCAATCTGGGGGTGATTGTCCGTCCGATTAATGCGCTTCGTTTTGGCGTGGCCTACAATTCTCCGAAATGGTATAAAATGACGGATTATTTCTTTGCGACAGGTGAATCGTATATCGCAAGTTATTCGGATCAACCCAAAATGAAAGCGGAGACGCCTTCAGATCATGCAATTGCCGACTATGCATTGCAGACGCCCGGACGGTGGATATTCAGCGTGGCGGGCATTATCGGAAGTACAGCCCTGCTCAGTTTGGATTACGAACTGACCGACTACAAGTTCATGCGGTTGGGCAGTCATGAAGACGGAGATTTTTCATTCGAAACGGATAACAGCATTATTAACAAAGATTTTGATGTGGCGCAAACAGTGAAAGCAGGTATAGAAATCAAGCCGGCGTCGCGATTTGCCGTCCGCGCAGGTTATATGGTGCAATCCAATCCGATGACAGGAAACCTGACCGACGAAAGCAGACAGACGGAAGTATACACGGCAGGTACGATACCTCATTATACGACAGTTGCGGCGCCAACCTATTATTATACGACCGGGCTGGGATACCGGTTTTCGCCGAATTTCTATATGGATTTGGCGTATATCTACCGAGTGCAGAAAGAAAAACTCTATCCGTTTTCGCCGGTAGAATTGAGTGACGGAAACTTGGACATCCCGTCCATTGAGCCGTCTCCTTCGAACCTGACGGCAAAAACATCACGTATAGCCCTGACATTTGGCTATAAATTTTGACTTTCTGTTTAATTGTTGTACCCCATTTCATACTGTGATGTATGATTTGGGGTATTTTTTTTGCATCCTGAATTTAAATCAATCCTCTCGTCCTGTCTTCAAAAGCTGACAAAGCCGCTTTTGCTCCCTCGCCCATCGCAATGATAATCTGCTTGAAGGGTACGGTCGAGACGTCGCCTGCGGCATAAATTCCCGCCTGACTGGTGCGGCAGTGTGCATCGATTTCGATTTCGCCGAAACGGTTGGCGCTGACGACGTGTCTGAAAGTGTCGCTGTTGGGCGCCAGCCCTATTTGCACGAAGACGCCGTCCAGTTCAATCAGGCGTTCTTCGTCGGTATGGCGGTTTTTTATCCGTATGCCGATTACTTTGCCTCCGTCGCCGACGATTTCCAGCGTCTGCGATGCAGTAAACATTTCGATGTTCGATTGACTCTTTGCCTTTTCCTGCAATACTTTATCGGCTTTCAGTTCGTCCAAAAATTCCAGTACGGTAACTTTTGTGCAGATGCCCGAAAGGTCGATCGCCGCTTCGATGCCGGAGTTGCCTCCGCCGATGACGGCCACACGTTTGCCCTTGTAAAAAGGCCCGTCGCAGTGCGGACAGAAAGCGACGCCTCGCCCGATGTATTCTGCTTCGCCGGGCACGTTTAGCCGCCGCCAGCTTGCGCCGGTGGCAATAATCAGCGCCGGAGCGATGAATTTTTCGCCGCCCGCTACCGAAACGATCTTGTTCTTCCCGTCTATCTCTACGCTTTCCACCCTGCGATGTTCGAGCAAATCAATTGAATATGCTTCAATATGATTTTTGAGGTTTGCAGCAAGCGTTTCGCCCGTCGTGTAGGGAACAGAAATCAGATTTTCGATGCCGACCGTTTCTTTGACCTGACCGCCTGCACGTTCGGCCAGAACGGCGACTTTCAAGCCTTTGCGTGCCGAATAGATGGCCGCCGAGCTGCCGGCCGGGCCGCCGCCGGCGATGATGACGTCGTAGTTTTTTACCGTATTTACGGTGTGTTCCGTATCCGAGCCATACTTCGTTTCCAGCTTTTCCAGCAAGTCCCCGAATCCCGATTTGCCGGCGTGCAGCAATTCGCCGTCGGCATAAACAGAAGGTACGGCCTGAATTTTCAGAGCGTCGGCTTCTTCCTGATTAATAGCGCCATCGACCATCTCGTGCGAAATGTTTTCGCTCAGGAGCGCTATCAGATTGAGCGCCTGTACCACGTCGGGACAGTTGGTGCAGGTGAGGGATACGTAGGTTGTCAGCCGGATAGGCCCTTTCAGTGCCTTGACGCGGTTGCGGACGGTTTCGTCGGGGATGTTTTTCCCCTTGCCGTCAGCGTTCAAAATAGCCATCAGAAGGGAAGTAAATTCATGCCCGTTGGGTACTCCACGAAATTTTACTCCGGTATTTTCTCTGTTTTTCAGCAGCGAAAATTCCAGTCCGTCGCCATCTTCTACCGTACAGGCGATTCTATCGGAACAGTCCGATACGTCGTTCAGCAGTTCAATCAGTTCGCCCTTGCTTTCATGTTGCGATGATACGCTGACGGTTAGCACAAAGTTTGCCTGCAAGTCGGCAAAAATACTCTTTACCTGTTGTTTTAATGATATGTCCAACATTTTCCAGTTTAATTTAATTGGTTATTTATCGGACAAAGGTAACGCATCTGCGAATGTAAATCAAATCGAAAATTTTTATGAAACAATAGATTGAGGTTATATGATTCGAGATTATGGATGCGGATCAATGCCGCTACTTTTGACGGAAACAGAATCCTCTCTCCGGTTGCAAAGTTTGAAAAAAATCCTCCTTCAGTCCGATTTATGTTTTACAACATATTTTTTGCTGCACGTATTCATGCCAACAACCACTATTTTTACACCCCGAACGAAGCAGTGACCGGATTTAATTATTAAACAACATAAAATATTACAGGATATGGGAATATATGACTGGATTGTAATCGGCGTTTTCACTCTGGTGTTGGCGGGGATTGTTGTATGGGTACTTAAACAAAAAAACAAGGACTCGAAAGACTACTTTCTCGGCGGACGCGACGCCACGTGGATAGCCATCGGCGCCTCTATTTTTGCCTCCAACATCGGTTCCGAACACCTCATCGGACTTGCCGGCACCGGCGCGTCAAGCGGAATGGCTATGGCTCACTGGGAAATACAGGGATGGATGATACTCATACTCGGCTGGGTGTTCGTTCCCTTCTACGCGCGGAGCATGGTACTGACGATGCCCGAATTTCTGGAACGGCGATATAACAAAAGTTCGCGCACGATCCTCTCCGTCATCTCGCTCATCAGCTATGTCATGACCAAAGTTGCCGTCACCGTCTATGCCGGCGGCCTTGTCTTCCAGCAGGTTTTCGGCATCGAGACGCTCTGGGGCGTCGATTTCTTCTGGATAGCTGCTGTCGGGCTGGTTGTCATCACCGCCCTTTACACCATTTTCGGCGGGATGAAGTCCGTGCTCTACACCTCCGTACTCCAGACACCGATACTCCTGCTCGGCTCGCTCGTCATCCTCGTCCTCGGCCTGCGCGAGCTCGGCGGATGGGACGAGATGATGCGCATCTGCGGCGGCGTCTCCGTCAACGACTGCGGCGACACGATGACTTCTCTGATACGCAGCAACAGCGACCCCGACTTCCCCTGGCTCGGCGCACTCGTCGGTTCGGCCATCATCGGATTCTGGTACTGGTGTACCGACCAGTTTATCGTTCAGCGCGTCCTTTCCGGCAAAAACCAGAAAGAATCGCGACGGGGAACCATCTTCGGCGCATATCTCAAGCTTCTGCCCGTCTTCCTTTTCCTCATACCCGGCATGATCGCCTTTGCTCTCCACGCCAAGACAGGCAATTTCCTGCCCCTGCTCGAAAACGGTCAGCACAATGCCGACGCAGCTTTCCCCACTCTCGTTGCCAAACTTCTCCCCGCCGGGATGAAGGGGCTGGTCGTATGCGGCATTCTGGCAGCCCTCATGAGTTCGCTCGCCTCGCTCTTCAACTCTTCGTCCATGCTGTTTACCATCGACTTCTACAAAAAACTGCGCCCCGCCACGTCCGAAAAGAAACTGGTAGTAATCGGACAGATTGCCACCTTCGCCGTCGTTGCGCTCGGCATCCTCTGGATACCCGTCATGCGGAGTATCGGCGATGTGCTCTACACCTATCTCCAGGAAGTACAGTCCGTACTCGCACCCGGCATAGCCGCCGTATTCCTGCTGGGAGTCACCTGGAAACGCGCATCCGCACAGGGAGGTCTCTGGGGACTCGTCGCCGGAATGGTCATCGGGCTCTTGCGCCTGGGAGCAAAGATATACTACGAAAATACGTCCGATACAGCGTCGACGCTTTTCAGATCCGTCTTCTTCGAAACGAACTGGCTCTTCTTCTGCGGATGGATGCTGGTGATCTGCATCGCAACCGTAGCCGCTGTAAGTTTCTTCACGCAGGCGCCTTCGGCCGAAAAAATACAGGGGCTTGTCTTCGGAACAGCTACTCCCGAACAAAAGGCAGAAACACGCGCAAGCTGGAGCCGCTGGGACATCATACACTCAATCATCATCCTCGCCATCACGGTAGCATTCTACTGCTATTTCTGGTGAGCGGCGATTGAATAACCGAATGACTGAATATTTAAAACATTAAATAATTATGTATATGAAAAATTGTTTTGGAATAATTGTGCTGTGTTTCATACTAACACGGCTGACGGGATGCACGGATGGTAAAAACTACGAATATCCGTTTCAGAATCCCGGTTTGACGGCTGCCGAACGGGCAGCAGATATTGTTTCGCGGCTCACGCTCGAAGAGAAGGTTGCACAAATGCTGAACGCCACTCCCCCCATCGAGCGGCTGGGAGTCCCGCCATACGACTGGTGGAACGAATGTCTGCACGGCGTAGCCAGAACGGAATACCTTGTGACCGTTTACCCGCAGGCCATTGCCATGGCTGCCGGCTGGGACAGCGAAGCCATGCGCGCGATGGGCGACTATACTGCCGAAGAAGGTCGTGCCGTATACAACACCTCCTCGGCCAAAGGCGACTACATGATTTATCACGGATTGACATTCTGGACGCCCAACATCAACATCTTCCGCGACCCGCGCTGGGGACGCGGACAGGAAACATACGGCGAAGACCCGTTCCTGACCGCCACCCTGGGCAAGTATTTCGTGCAGGGACTGCAGGGCGACAACCCCGACCGGCTGAAAGCGGCCGCCTGCGCCAAGCATTTCGCCGTACACAGCGGACCGGAATCTAACCGGCACGTGTTCAACGTCGCCGTTACGCCCTATGACTTGTGGGATACCTATCTGCCCGCCTTCCAGACACTGGTGGAAGACGCAAAAGTGGCAGGCGTCATGTGCGCCTACAACGCCTACGAAGGGCAACCCTGCTGCGGAAGCGACAAACTGATGATCGACATCCTGCGAAACGACTGGAAATTCACCGGATACGTCACTTCCGACTGCGGCGCCATCAACGACTTCTACAACGGTCACAAGACGCACCCCGACGCACCCTCCGCCGCCGCCGACGCCGTCTTTCACGGAACGGACGTGGACTGCGGCAACGAAGCATACCGCGGGCTGATCAAGGCCGTAGAAGACAACCTGATTACCGAAGCGCAAATAGACGTCTCGCTCAGGCGCCTGTTCGAAATACGCTTCCGTCTCGGAATGTTCGACCCTGCGGACAAGAATCCTTTCGCGCGGACAGACTCGACGGCGCTCAGAAAAGAAGCGCACAAGGCGCACGCTCTGAAAATGTCACAGCAGTCCATCGTGCTGCTGAAAAACGACGGCGCCCTGCCGCTGAAGAAAGAGGCGCTGAAAAAAATCGCCTTCGTAGGGCCTAACGCGGACAATCCCGAAGTCCAGCTGGGAAACTACAACGGCATCCCCGAAGCAATCCACACGCCACTGAACGGCCTGAGAGAGAAACTGCCGGACGTGGAAATCGTATACGAAAGAGGATGCAGCTATGCAAGCCGTGACATGCTGACAGATCTGCAACTCGAAAACCTGATGGAAGGCGACGGCTTTTCGGTAGAATTTTTCAACAACACCCGCCTCGAAGGCGAACCCGTATACAGGGGACACGCGAAGAAACTGTTTTTCCGCTCATCCGACAGTCCTGTCATGCCGGGTGTAAACCTCGAAGATTATTCGTCGCGTTTCGAAGGCGTGCTTGAAGCGCCCGTCACGGACGTGATAGAGTTCAATATCAACTTCGACGACGGTTATCGTTTCTATGTCGACGGCCGGCTCGTTTCCGAATCATGGTCATCGACTGCGGCGCGCGGGATGGACGTCTGCAAGGTATCCGTCGTCAAAGGCAAAAAGTACAGGCTGAAACTGGAACACATACAGCACAAACGGAGTGCACGCATCGGTCTCGAAGCCATTCAGCGCACGCCCGTCGATTTCCGAGGGACGGCCGACAAGGTGAAGGATGCCGACGTCATCATCTTTGCCGGAGGCATCTCCCCGCGCCTCGAAGGCGAAGAGATGAGAGTGGACGACCCCGGATTCTTCGGCGGCGACCGCACTACCATTCTCCTGCCCAAAGTACAGACGGAGATGCTGAAGGCGCTGAAAGCCACAGGCAAGCCGGTTATATTTCTCATGATGACCGGCAGCGCGATTTCCGTGCCGTGGGAGGCAACGAACATCAACGCCATCGTCAACGCATGGTATGGCGGCGAATATGCCGGAAAGGCCATTGCCGATGTGCTCCTCGGCGACTGCAATCCGTCGGGACACCTGCCCGTCACCTTCTATGCCGACGACAGCGACCTGCCCGATTTCGAAGACTATTCGATGGCCAACCGTACATATAAATATTTCACGGGAAAAGCCCTGTATCCGTTCGGGTACGGGTTGAGCTACACTCGCTTCGACTACGAGTGGGCCGAACAGCCCCAAAAGGAATACAGAGCGGACGAAACCATACGATGCACCGTAAATATCAGAAATACGGGCGAAAAGGATGGCGATGTCGTCGGTCAGGTCTACATCAGGTATCCGAAGGACGGACGCGGTCTGCCGCTGAAAGAATTGCGTACGTTCGAAAGAAAAACGGTGGCAAAGGGCGGTTCTCACCTCATGCAGATTTCCATTCCCGTCGAACAGTTGGCGAAATGGGACGACGCGGCCGGTAAACCTGTTGTTCCCGCCGGCACGTATGCCATTTACGCAGGCAATCATTCGGACGACGAAGCCGCTGTCGCTACCTTTGACATCAAGTAATGCGAACCGGACAAAATAGATGACTTTTTCAACGCACCAAAATATTGGAGACATCTCCAATATTTTGGTGCGGTTGCCCTGGCTTACAACAATAGCGCCGCAAAAAAGATTTTCCCGTTTTTTCGCGCCATATAAAAAAAACTCATTATCTTTGCTCCATTATAAATTAAAAATGGGACTTATGAATACTTTCATCACTCAACCGACCGGTTATCTGCCGGAGGGCGTTTCCGGAAACGTCTCCCGCCGGTGGAGTATAAGTATGTCCTGTTTCACCCCCCCCACATTTATTAACAAATAATAAGGTATATTTACAGTCCCGCCTGCTGACGGGACTGCATCCGTTGCCGGACGAACACGCCCGTAGAGACGCAAAATTTTGCGTCTCTACACGCTGTAAATCGCCCCGCAACCGTCGGCAGGCCTGTATCCGTATGATAAATGTCTCCCGCAACCGTCGGCGGACTTGTATCCATATAATACAGGTCTCCCGCGACTGTCGGCAGGCTTGTATCCATATAATACAGGTTCCCCGCGACCGTCGGCCGGTTTGTATCCGCATACCAATGAATATAAATATAAATCGTTTTTTTTACCACAGAGGACACGGAGAACACAGAGTTTATTTTTCCTCTGTGCCCTCTGTGCTCTCTGTGGTTAATAATCATCTTTTAAAACAACATCA
>JAISXP010000083.1 GCA_031270465.1 Tannerella sp.
AAATCTTCTCGCCGCGCCGTTTCATCTCCATCAGCCGGTGCGTCGTCACTTTCCGCGACGCTGTGTCGGATGTTATTGCAACTGACATAATTTTCGTTTTTTCGTTTTTTCGCCGCAAAGATAGTAAAGATTCAAGATTCGAAATTCAAGATTCCGGATTTAAAATTCAAGATGCAAAGATTTCGAAGCGACAACGATGCGTTTTTTACTTTTCTCTGATATTTTGTTATCCCCTCATTCGGTGGCATTTGACTGCGTCGGAGGGGTGCAGTTCAAACTGTCGCATGACAGGAATTTTTACCGCAAAGTGCACAAAGCATTGGCGCCCCCGAAAAAAAATGAATTTTTGAATGTTGAATTATTTTACTACTTTTGCAGCGATGCAAATTAAAAACGCACAATATTAACTTATTTAATTATATCAGATGAAAAAGCAATTATTATCAATCTCCTGCATGTTGGCGCTTGCCGTATGCGCACATGCACAGTGGAAACCCGCCGGCGACAGGCTGAAAACCCGCTGGGCGGAAGAAATCAATCCGGCCGAAGTATTACCCGAATATCCGCGCCCGCTGTTGGAACGGCCGTTGTGGCTGAACCTGAACGGTGAATGGGAATACGCCCTGCTCGACAGGGGACAGGCGGAACCGGAATCGTTTGACGGACGGATACTCGTTCCCTTCGCCATCGAATCGTCGCTCTCCGGCGTGCAAAAAACAGTGACCGAAAAACAGGAACTGTGGTACAAACGAACCTTCACGCTGCCTCCTGCATGGAAAGGCAAACATGTCAAACTGAACTTCGGCGCTGTCGACTGGCGCGCCGACGTGTTTGTGAACGATGTTCTTATCGGTTCGCATCAGGGAGGATACACTCCTTTTTCGTTCGACATCACGCCCTGGCTGACTTCCGGCAAGCAAAAACTCGTCGTCCGCGTATGGGATCCGACAAACAGGGGATACCAGCCCATCGGCAAGCAGACGCTGAAGCCGGAAGGAATATGGTATACGGCCGTGACGGGCATCTGGCAAACCGTCTGGCTCGAACCCGTTTCACCCAATCACGTGACGGCAGTCAAAAGTATTCCCGATATTGACAACAAACTCGTCGCCGTCACGGTAGAAACGTCCGAGTTGCAAAGCAAGGACATCATCGAAGTGCAGGTGTTGGACAACGGCGTCCGGGTCGGATCGGCAAAAGGCATCGCCGGACAAACGATGCGTATACCTGTCGGGGATCTGAAATTATGGACTCCCGAATCTCCCACGCTCTATGCCGTTACCATATCCGTACTGCGCGCGGGGAACGTGGTAGACAAAGTTTCGTCATACACCGCCATGCGCAAGATATCCACAGCCCGCGATGCCGACGGAATCATGCGCATGCAGTTGAACAACAAGGACTACTTTCACTACGGCACGCTCGACCAGGGATGGTGGCCCGACGGTCTGTATACCGCTCCTGCGGACGAAGCACTTGTATACGACATCATAAAAACAAAAGATTTGGGATTCAACATGATTCGCAAGCATGTGAAGGTCGAACCCGCCCGCTGGTACTACCACTGCGACCGGGAAGGCATCCTCGTCTGGCAGGACATGCCGAGCGGCGACCTGGGCAACCAGTGGGCGCCACAGACCTACGGCGGAGGCACCGACAAGGCGCGGACGCAGGAATCGATCGACAACTACTATCAGGAATGGAAAGAAATCATGGCCCTGTGCATATCCAACCCTTCCGTCGTGGTATGGGTGCCGTTCAACGAAGGATGGGGGCAGTTTGATACCGAAAAAGTCGCCGCCTGCACAAAAGCCTGCGACCCCTCGCGATTAGTCAACCCGGCAAGCGGCGGCAACCATCGTCCCTGCGGAGACATCATTGACCTGCACAACTATCCCAATCCGAAGATGTATCTCTCCGACCCGCAGCGCGTCAACGTGCTGGGCGAATACGGCGGCATCGGCTGGCCGATGGAAGGACATCTGTGGCGGGACAGACAGAATTGGGGCTACGTGCAGTTCAAGAACAAGGATGAAGTGACGGCCGAATACGTCAAATATGCCGGCGAACTGCAGAAACTCGTCAAGCGCGGATTTTCCGCCGCCGTATACACCCAGACCACCGACGTCGAAGGCGAAGTGAACGGCCTCATGACATACGACCGCAAGGAACTGAAAGTGAACGAAACTGCCGTGCGCGCCGCCAATCAGGCCGTGATACGCGAACTGGACAAATAGGCGGCAGGATTCAAAATTCAGGATTCGGTTCACCACGGAGGCACGATGCGCACAAAGTATTTCAGGATTCAAATATTCTCTGTGTGCCTCGTGTCTCTGTGTTGACACCGCCCTTTTTTCAGCGGGAAGGCGAGCCAAGCATGACAAGTATTTCCTCTATCGCCCTGTCGAGTTGCGGATCATCGCCGTTCAGCCGGTCGGCGAAGGTATTTTTTACGTAGATATCCGGTGCTACGCCCGAAAATTCCATATCATCTCCTTCCAGATTGTAACATCCCCAGGCCGGGAGCCTGCAAAACGAGCCGTCGACCAGCATGCTTCCTGAAGTAAAGATTATCCAGCGATATGTTTCCGTCCCGACAAGTTTGGCGATTCCCAGCGTGCGTATGCCGTTCGAAGTAACTTCCGCGTCGCTCAGGCTCCGTTCGTTGATCAGCACGACGAGCGGCTTGTCGCCCGGCGTCACGTTGGGATGCGTGTTCTGCTGATAATTGCGATACTTCCACGTGAAATGCCGTTTGCGGCTCAAATACTCCAGTACTTCGTCGTGCACGTTTCCACCGTTATTGTACCTCAAATCCAGGATCAGGCCATCCTTGTGCACGGCATCGGCCACCATGTCGTCGAGGAAGCGATTCAGAGCGCCGCCTCCCATATCGCGCATGTGGTGATACGCCACACTGCCCTGCGTCTTTTTCTTCACGCGTTCGCGGCAATCGTCTTCCCATGCGGTATAAAAGATGCCCGAAAGGGCGGAGGCCGGTATGGTGTGGAGTGTTACATCAAAAATATTTCCCTGCCGGCTGAATGTCAGGGTTATTTCCTTTTCTTCTACCGGCGACGAGAAATAATATAGCCTGTTCACGCGTTTGTCGACAGCCTGTCCGCGTACGCCGACCAGTTCGTCGCCGGGTTGTATCTTTTGCTCCGCGACGTACGCCGGCGAATTTTTCAGTACGGCCGCAACCCTGTAGGGCGAATCGTTGTCGAATACCAATCCACATTCCAGCGTCCCGACGGCAGTCGCCTTGCGTTCTTCATCGCCAAAAGATGTGAAACCCAGATGCGACGAATTTAATTCGCCCAGCAGATCGGTTATCATAGACCTTAAGTCTCTTCTTGATTTCACGTGAGGAAGCATTTTTGCATAATAGTCGCGTTTGGCTTTCCAGTTTTTCCCGTGAAAACCGGGGTCGTAAAAATTTTCGGCGAGAAGCGCCCATACTTCGTAAAACATCTGGCTAAATTCATTGCTGTTTGTTTGGGCGAAACGGTATTTGATTTCAATCTTTTTAGAACTTGCCGCCTCCAAATTCACGGAATAAATATCTCCGCCCTGAATCACGTACAGATCTTTTCCGCTGTAGCTCATTGAAGTCGGATACGTCAGGTCCGCTATTTTTTTTGCCGGTTTCCGGTCGAAGTCGAGCAATTCCTGTACATACACACCTTGCGAACCTTCGTGGTTCGAAGCGTACACGAGAAAATCTTTTTCCCCTTTTTTGAAGACCCTGACGGAATGCTGGTTGCCTCTTGATTCGATTTGTTCCCAGCGGCGCCGGATGTCGTCCGTATTGAGTGATATGCGAATTGGCGAGTCGGTCTTTTTTGCCGTATCGGTATCGAAGAGTTTGTTGTATTTATCTGTGACATAAGGAGTGTCCGTATAATCCAGTGTGATGCGGAAAAGGTTTTCACCTGCGCCTCTCGGGAAAGAAGCGCTGTAGCGGTTGGCCGAGATGTAAAGATATTTTCCGTCGGGCGACCATGCCGGACTGTTTTCGACCGAAGCGCTGTTTGTCAGGTTAATGACCTTGCCCGACTCAAAGTTGTAGATGAAAATATCCCGTTCGAACAGGTTCATCGCCGTATATGCCAGATATTTGTCGTCCGGCGAAAAACTCATGCTGTAATTCTGAAACGACCAAAATTCATTTTCGGAAAGGCTTTTCACCTTGCCGTCATTTACGGTAAGAAGTTCGAGTGCGCCGCTTCCCGTCACGAAGGCAATCATGGAACGATCGTTACTTTGGGTCAGGTTTTTAACCATTTTGTCCGGTGCATATACGGTCTGCTCCGCGAGAGGCTTTTCGGCCGAGATTTTATACAGATTGTACCATCCTTCGCGGGTACGGGTATAATAAAGGGTTTTGTTGTCTTTTGCCCATTTTATTTCGATGACACGTTCTTTGGGATCGGTCGGTATGGAGCGGATAAAAAGTCCTTTGGTATCACTGACAAACAGACGTCCGCGCGAGACGAAAGCCAGTTTCGTACCATCCGGCGAGATGGCGTTTGCCGTTATTTTCGTCTCGGTAGAATAGGAATTGGCAATATCCGGCTTATTGTTTTCAAATACTTTTATGGCCGGTTTTGTGATTTTGCCTGTCTCCGTATCGTAAAGATGTATGAGGTAGTCTTTTGTAAAAACCACCTTTTTCCCGTCATAGCTTACTTCCGGTCGTTGAATACCGGTAGTAAATGACGTCAGCACATGTGTTTTCCCGTTTTCGAGCCTTGCAATATTATATTCGCCGTTAGCCTCGTCGGTAGCCCAGTAAAGCGTGCCGCGCTTATCTGTCGAGGGCCACAGGTCTTTTCCCAAAGAAGTTGTCAGCTCCCTGTATTCCTTCCGCAAAGGGTTCCATGATTTAATATCCGGATTGTTTTCTCCCCTGTATCCTTTTCGGGTAGGATGGTTGTGCCCTTCGCTTGTGTCGTTGAAGTAGAAAGTGTGGTCAACCGGATTTTCGACCAGATTGAAAATCGTATTGAAATAGCCCGGAAAAAGACGTTGAGGTGTGCCGCCTTCGATGGCGACCCTGTAGACGGTTACATTATTGTAACGGTTCGATTCAAAATAAACATATCTGGAATCGGCAGACCAGGAGCAGACATTGTCCGACGCTTCATGAAAAGTAAGCTGGCGAATATTTCCGCCGGCTACAGGCGTGACGTACACATTATTGTTTCCCTGTTCATCAGAAGTAAAAGCCAGCCATTTTCCGTCGGGTGATACTTTGGGAGAGGTCTGATAGCCGGCCATTGAAGTTACGCGAGCCGCCGTCCCACCGGAAGAGGCAACTTTCCATATTCCTCCGTCATAACAAAAATAGATTTCGCCTGCATCCGGCCCAAGCGAAGGCTGAGTTGCAAAAAACGGACCGTCTTGCGTCTTTGCACAAAACGGGATTAAAACGAATAAGAGCAATAAATATTTTTTCATTTTTTTTGAAATTAAATCATGTAAAAAAAGAAGCCTGCACCGCATAACAGCTTCGCGCCGTAAATGTAATACTTTTTGAGGGGGCAATAATATTTTTAGGATTTTTTAAGATGAAAATACCGTACCTTTGTAGGTATAAATTACACGTTTTGGAAAATATGTTGTATAATCGTTGCAAAATAAGAGTTTTATGAAATTCGAACCGTTCATCAAAGCCATTTGTTCCGTTGCTGTTCCGATATTGTTTGTGAGCACAGACGAAGGCGGCATCGGCATACTTGAAAGCACCGGCGATATGGAACCCTCCCTGATTCCCTCCGCAGGAGGCGAACCTGAACCGCCGCAAAACTTTTCGTCTGCTACAGACTTGATAATTAATGTTCCTTCCTGAAAAACTCATAAATAATCAAGAACAATGAAAGAGATAACACGAAGAAATTTTATTAAAGCAAGCGGCATGACCCTTGCTTCGGGATTAATCGCCGGTCAGATACCGGCGATTGC
>JAISXP010000111.1 GCA_031270465.1 Tannerella sp.
AATGCACCAATACGTGTGCCGGTACCAGCATGATGCTTACCGTCGAAAACAAACTGTCCGTACTCGGCCATTCCTGTCTCTTGCGTCCCATAATGTGTCCGTTTTAACAGCAGACAAAGCTGCAAAAAAATCAATAGCACCTCAAAAAAAGATTTTGCCCCTGCATCCTGAATTTTGAAGCCCGATTTTTTTTACATTTGCATCGTTAAAACATACACTGTCATGCAAACAAACCGACAACTCGAACTTGCCGAGAAATACGTGCAGTATACCGGCCGTCACATCTTCCTCACCGGAAAGGCCGGTACGGGCAAGACCACCTTCCTGCATCGCCTGCGCGAGACTTCGCTGAAGCGGATGGTCGTGGTCGCTCCCACCGGCGTGGCGGCCATCAACGCGCGCGGGGTGACCATTCATTCCTTCTTTCAGCTCCCGCCCGGCCTGCTCGTCGGCATCGAAAGAGTCAATCCCTCGCAGATACGCGTCAACAGAGACAAGCTCAACATCATCCGCAGCCTCGACCTGCTGGTTATCGACGAAATCAGCATGGTGCGCGCCGACCTGCTCGATGCGATAGACGTCGTCCTGCGCCGCTTCCGTTCGCAGAACAAACCCTTCGGCGGCGTGCAGCTGCTCATGATCGGTGACCTGCAGCAGCTTGCCCCGATTGTCAAGGACGACGAGCGGCAGCTGCTCGGCGAACTCTACGACACGCCCTACTTTTTCAGCAGCCGTGCACTGCGCCAAACGTCGTTCGTCAGCATCGAACTCACACACGTCTTCCGTCAGCAGGACGACCGCTTCATCGCTCTCCTCAACAGGGTGCGCACGAACAGCCTCGACAGGGAAACGCTGGACGCCCTCAACCGGCGATACGTCCCCGGCTTTCGCTCCGAAGACGGCGACGGATGCATCACCCTCTGCACACACAACGCTCAGGCACAGCGCATCAACGACAGTCGACTCGACGCCCTGCCGCACGGAGAATGCCGCTTCACCGCACAGGTGACGGGCGTGTTTCCCGAATATGCCTATCCGACCGACTTCGAACTTGTGGTGAAGAAAAACGCGCAGGTGATGTTCGTCAAAAACGACCCCGCGCCCGAAAAACGCTTCTACAACGGGAAAGTGGGTATAATCACGGATATCGCCGACGGCGAAATATATGTCGCTTGTCCCGGAGAAGATAAAGAAATCGTCGTCCTCCCGCAGAAATGGGACAACGTGAAATACGCCCTCGACGACAAAACGCACGAAATTCGCGAAGAAATCGAAGGCTCGTTCATGCAGTTCCCGCTCAAGCTGGCATGGGCTATCACGATACACAAAAGCCAGGGACTGACGTTCGAACGTGCCATCATCGACGCCGAAGCCTCTTTCGCCCACGGACAGGTCTACGTCGCACTCAGCCGCTGCAAGACGCTCGAAGGCATGACCCTCAGTTCGCCCATACATCCCGGAAGCATCGTCCACGACCTCCATGTGAGCAGCTTCTCCCATCAAATCGAACAGAACCAGCCCGACGAACGTCAACTCGAAACGGCCTGCATGACTTTCCAGAAGGAACAGATCGAAGAACTGTTCCACTTCGGCACGTTTCGCAGCCGCATCGCGTATATCGTGAAAATTGTCGACGACAACAGAGGAAGCATTCCCGTGCAGACGTGCGAACTGTTCGACCGCCTGCTCCCTCCCGTCCAGACCGGCATCATCGACATGGCCGACCGCTTCAGGAAACAGATCGACCACCTGCTCCAGCAGCAGCCCGACGTGGCGCGCAACGACGCCCTGCAGGAACGAATCGCACAGGCAGCCAAGTACTTTTCAGACAAAATGACCGCGCTGATACTCGACCCCGTCGCCCGGGCAGACCTCGACATCGACAACAGGGCGGTGAAAAAGCAGTTGCACGATGCCGTAAACCGCCTGGAAAACGACGCCCGGATCAAATACGAAAGCCTCCGCGCCTGCCTGCACGGATTCAACCTGCCCGACTTCCTCCATGCCAGAGCCGTGGCGGCGATTCAGCGGGAAAAACCGGCGAAGGAACGCAACAAATTCTCGCCCGCAGACGGCGACACGGTTGCACACCCCGTCCTCTTCGAACGCCTGCGCTCGTGGCGCATGACCAAAGCCGCCGAACTGAACATACCGCCTTTCGGCATATTCTCGCAGAAGGCGCTCTACGAACTCGCCCGATACCTGCCGATGGACAGCAAAGCACTGCTGCTGGTCAACGGCATCGGCGCAAAGAAAGTCGAACAGTTCGGCGCAGGCATAATCGAAATCATCAGGACATACTGTGAAGAAAACGGCCTGGAAGAAGACGGCATACTCCGCTTCGACGAAAAAAAGCCGCCTCCCGCTCCCCCGAAAGAAGACACCCGCCGGATCAGTTTCGACCTCTTCCGCGCGAAGACCGGCAAAATCATCGACGAGATAGCCTCCGAACGCGACCTGACCCGCCAGACAGTCGAAACCCATCTGTCGCACTTCATTGCCGAAGGCGAACTGGATGCAAGAATGTTGCTGCCGGCAGAGAAACTCGAAAAGATTGTCGACCACTTCCGCAAGTCGGACAGCACAAACCTCTCGGCCGCAAAGACAGCGCTTGGCGACGACTGTTCGTACGGAGAACTGCATTTAGCCCTGGCGCATCTCGAGTTTCTGGAGAAGGGAAAGACGCCGGAACAGTAACCGCAGTCGGAGATTCGGGCGAGGCTCCGGCCCCGTCCGCCTGTCCGTGAGGTTCTGCTTCACACTGTAACTGCGCAGATAGAACATGCAAAAGAAATCGGACGGTGTGTGTGAGCCGAGGAAGTGCACCTCGTCCATACCGTCTCAGAAAAGAAATCGGACGAGGTGCACACACCCCGTCCGAATGGAAAACACTTATTCATCCCAAGCCCTGATAGCCCGGATAATTCTCTTTACACCTGAGACCTTTTTACAATACCGCCGAATCGAAGAGGATTTGATTGACCTTGCGCGTAGCGTCGGCCGAAGCATTGAAGGCTTCCTTTTCGGCATCGCTGATGGGATATTCGATGATTTTCTCCCAGCCGCCGTTGCCCAGCAGTACGGGTACGCCGATGACGAGGTCACTCTGTCCGTATTCGCCTTCGACAGGCACGCCGCAGGGGATGATGCTCTTGCGGTCGTTGACGATGGATTCGGCCATGACGGCGGATGCTGCGCCGGGCGCGTACCATGCCGATGTGCCGAGAAGGCCGGTGAGGGTAGCGCCGCCCACCTTCGTGTCGGCGACAACCTTGTCGAGCGTTTCCTTCGGCAGCAGGTGGCTTACGGGTACGCCCTTGCAGGTAGCCAGCGACGAGAGAGGTACCATCGTCGTGTCGCCGTGGCCGCCGATGACGGTCGCTTCGATGTCGTTCGGATTGGCGCCGAGTGCCTGGCTGAGGTAGTATTTGAAGCGCGAGCTGTCCAGTGCACCGCCCAGCCCGAGCACCCTGTTGCGCGGCAGACCCGATATTTTGCTTGTAAGATAGCACATCGGATCCATCGGATTGCTTACGATGATGAGCGTTGCGGCGGGCGAATGTTTCAGAACGCTTTCGACGACGGATTTGACGATTCCGGCGTTTACCCCTATCAGTTCTTCGCGCGTCATACCCGGCTTGCGCGGCAGTCCGGAGGTGATGACGACCACGTCGGAGCCGGCCGTGACCGCATAGTCGCCGGTGATGCCCGTCACTCGCGAATGGATGCCGAGCAGCGAAGCGGTTTGCATGATGTCTATCGCCTTGCCCTCGGATATTCCCTGTTTGATGTCGAGCAATACGATTTCGGATGCCACGTTGCGCGTAGCGAGAACGTTGGCACAGGTAGCGCCTACATTTCCGGCGCCGATTACGGATACTTTCTTTGACATAGTTATTTGTATTATATTAGTGAGTTATGCACGTATAAAAATCTCCAATCTTGAATTATATACTCATCCGAAGTCGTCGAAGTGCAGCATTTCGCGCGGGACGCCGAGGCTGTCGAGCATGACTTCGACGGCTTTGGCCATCGGGCCGGGGCCGCACATGTAGTATTCGATGTCTTCCGGGGCTTCGTGATCCTTGAGGTAACAGTCGTGTATCACCTGATGGATAAAGCCCGTGCAGCCCGTCCAGTTGTCTTCGGGGCGCGGTTCGGAGAGGGCGATGTGGAACTTGAAGTTCGGAAATTCCCGTTCGATGGCGCGGAAATCCTCTTCGTAGAAGATTTCGACCTTCGAACGTGCGCCGTACCAGTAGGACACCTGCCGGTCGGTCGTCCGGAGCGTTTTGAAGAGATGCAGCAGGTGTGCGCGGAGCGGTGCCATGCCGGCGCCGCCACCGATGTAGAGCATCTCGCGTTTCGTGTCGAGGATGTGGAAGTCGCCGTAGGGGCCGGACATCATCACCCGGTCGCCCGGTTTGAGGTTGAAGATGTATGAGGAGCCGATACCCGGCTTCACGCCGGCCTGCCACGTGCCCGCGCCGCGGTCGAAGGGCGGTGTGGCGATGCGCACGTTCAGCGTGATGATGCTGCCTTCGGCCGGATAGTTGGCCATCGAGTAGGCGCGGACGGTCGGCTCGCTGTTCGTGCAGGCCAAATTCCACAGTTTGAACCTGTCCCATTCGGGGCGGAAGCGGTCTTCGACATCGAACTCCGTAAACTTCAGGTCGAATGTCGGGATTTTGATTTGCGCGTAGCTGCCCGGCTTGAAGTCCATCTTCTCGCCTTCGGGCAGGCGGACGGTAAATTCCTTGATGAACGAGGCCACGCTGCGGTTCGAGATGACGGTACATTCCCATTCCTTCACGCCGAAGACTTCTTCGGGCACTGTCACCCGGATGTCGCCCTTCACCTTCGTCTGGCATCCCAGTCGCCAGTGGTTCTGGATTTGTTTGCGGCTGAAGAAGCCCGTTTCGGTGGGCAGGATATTCCCGCCGCCTTCGGGGATTTGACAGCGGCACTGGCCGCAGCTGCCGCTCCCGCCGCACGCGGAGGAGAGGAAGATGCCCCGGCTTTGCAGCGTGTTCAGCACCGTCCCGCCCATGGGAACGTCAAACGTTTTTTCGTCGTTTACTACCATCCGGATATTGCCCGACGGTATCAGCTTCGCTTTGGCAATCAGCAGTACGGCTACCAGCAGGAGAGTCATTATCAGGAATACGACCGCTCCCGCCATTATCGTAAGTCCGCCGGACATTAATATTGTCATTGTCATTTAATTATTTTTTTGTTAGATATTCAGTCCCGAGAAACACATGAATCCGATGCCCATCAGTCCGGTGAGGATGAAAGCGATGCCCAGTCCCCGCAGCGGTTTCGGGATGTTCGAATAGGCGAGTTTTTCGCGGACTGCGGCCATGCCTACGATGGCCAGCAGCCAGCCGATGCCGGAGCCAAACCCGTAGACGGTGGCTACGCCTGCGCTGGCAAATTCCTTCTGCTGCATGAACAGCGAGCCGCCCATGATGGCGCAGTTGACGGCTATCAGCGGCAGAAAGATGCCCAGCGACGTGTAGAGCGCGGGCAAAAAGCGTTCGACCACCATCTCCACCAACTGCGTGAACGACGCAATCACGGCGATGAAGAGAATGAGCGCGAGGAAACTCAGGTTCACGCTTTCGAACTCGACGCCCAGCCAGCCCAGCGCGCCTTCCTTCAGTATGAAGTTTTCGAGCAGGTAGTTGAGCGGCAGCGTACAGACAAGTACGAACGTCACCGCGATACCCAGCCCGATGGCTGTCTTTACGTTTTTGGACACGGCCAGATATGAACACATTCCCAGATAGTATGAGAATATCATGTTTTCAACGAAGATCGACCGTACGAATGTGCTTAATGTTTCTTCCATTCTTTGTTCCTTTTTATCCTGTTAGCGTTAGTTTTCTTCCTGCAGTTCCCTGTTGCGCGAGCGGTGTATCCAGATGATGACGGCCACGAGGATGAGCGCCATCGGGGGCATAATCATCATGCCGTTGTTTTCGTAGAATCCGCCGTTTTTGATGTACCACGCATCGGGGATGATGCGGATGTCGAAGAGCGTGCCTGATCCCAGCAGTTCGCGCACGAAGGCGATGACCACCAGGATGATGCCGTAGCCCAGTCCGTTGCCGATGCCGTCAAGAAACGATTCCCACGGGCGGTTGCCCAGCGCGAAGGCTTCGAGCCGTCCCATCAGGATGCAGTTCGTGATGATCAGCCCGACGTAGACGGACAGCAGCTTGCTCACGTCGTAGGCGAAGGCTTTCAGTACTTCGCTGACGATCGTCACCAGCGCCGCCACCACGACCAACTGGACGATGATGCGGATGCGATTCGGGATGGTATGGCGCAGGAGCGAGATGATGACGTTGGCAAAGGCCACGACGGCCGTCACCGACACTGCCATCACGATGGCCGGTTCGAGTTTGGCCGTCACCGCCAGCGCCGAGCAGATCCCGAGCATCTGGATGATGACCGGATTGTTCCGGCTCAACGGGCCCCAGAGTGTTTCTTTATTTTTTCCGTTCAGAAGTCCCATATTCTTTTTATTTCGATTTTAAAAATTCGGTGTAACATCCCAGGCTTTTCAGGAGCATGTCGTTGACGCCGTTACTCGTAAGCGTTCCGCCCGAGATGCCGTCCACGTAATCCTGCCCCTGTGCGTTGCGGCCGGGTTTGACGACGGCGACGCTCCTGAACGCGCCGTCTCTGAAGAGCTGTTTGTCCGTAAACTGCGAAGAGAATGCCGGCAGGGTGATTTCGGCGCCCAGTCCCGGCGTTTCGCTCGCGTGGCTGAAATCTATGCCGAAGATGGTATTCCGGTCGTCGTTGACGGCGACATATCCCCAGATTGCTCCCCACAAACCTTTGCCTCTCAGCGCCATGACGTATTTCGTCTCGCCGTTCACATGTGCGGTGAAGACGGGGTAGGTATGCTGCTCAAAGGCTTTCGCGACGTCGATGGCAAAGGCGTCGCCTTCCGTCTTTTCGCCGGCGTCGTTCACGAGATACGCCTCCTTAATCAGTTCGCTGTAACGGGCTTCGGTCTCGTTGCCCGATACGGATACGTTGATCGAACGGAGTATCTGCTGCCTTTTGTCGGTATCTTCGTTCAGTTTTTGCCTGCTTTTCAGCGCTTCGGAGGTGAAGGCAAGCGCTATCGCCACCAGCACTACCATGACGGAGGCGTAAACGATGGTGTAAACATTACTGTCTCTGTTCATAATGCTTCATATTTGAATGTTATTTTTTTACTGTAATTCGCTTGAGGCGGCGTTTCACGTTGCCGTCGACCACGAAATAGTCAATCAGCGGGGCGAACGTGTTCATCAGCAGGATGGCGAGCATCATGCCTTCGGGATAGCCCGGATTGAGCACGCGGATGACAATGGCCATTGCGCCAACGAGGAGGCCGTAGATGTACTTGCCCGTTTCGGTACGCGCCGAAGTGACGGGGTCGGTCGCCATAAAGACGGCGCCGAAGGCAAATCCGCCCAGAATCAGGTGTTCCAGCGGCGAGACGCTCATCGCCACGGTCGTGCCTACCAGGTTGAAGCCGCAGGCTACCGCTGCGCCGCCGGCAAATACGGACAGCATCGTTTTCCAGCTTGCCACGCCCGTAAACAGCAGGATGGCGGCGCCCAGCAGGATGGCAATGACGGACGTCTCGCCGATGGAGCCGGGTATCAGCCCGACGATCATGTCCATCGTCGAAAGCGGCTGGTTCAGCGTATCCATGACCTGAAAGTCGGCCAGGCCGTTCGGCGCCGTGGCGATCTGTCCGAGCGGCGTGGCGCCCGTGAAACTGTCGACCGGCGTGCCTGCACCCAGTCCGAACGTGTCGGCTGTGCGGACAAACACCTTGTCGCCCGACATGGCTGCCGGATAGGCGAAAAACAGAAACGCGCGCGTCACCAGCGCTACATTAAATATATTGTATCCCGTCCCGCCGAACACTTCCTTGGCGAAAATCACGGCGAAGGCCGTCGCCACAGCAATCATCCACAGCGGCGTGTCTATCGGCACAATCATCGGGATAAGCATCCCCGAAACGAGGAAGCCTTCCTGTATTTCTTCTTTCTTAATCTGGGCGGCAATAAATTCGATGCCCAGCCCGACGGCGTACGAAACGACGATTTTCGGCAGCACGGCCAGGAAGCCGAACAGAAAAGTCATCCACCACGATTCCGCGACGCCGATGGCGAGGTAGTGCTGGTAGCCTGTGTTGTACATGCCGAAAAGCAGCGCCGGTATCAGGGCGACGATGACGATTGTCATCGTGCGTTTCGAATCGATGCTGTCGTGGATGTGCACGCCCGACCGCGAAGTCTCGTTCGGGACAAACAGAAAAGTCTCGAACCCTTCGAATACGGAACGTAGCGCAGACAGTTTCCCGCCTTCCTCAAAAGCAGGCTTCATCTTGTTTAGAAAATTCCTTAACGCTTTCAATCTGAATATATTTTAGTAAGTTATTAATTCATTTCCCTGTACAGCAGGTCGAGTCCGTTGCGGACAATTTGCTGTATTTCGATTTTCGACGTGTCCACAAACTCGCACAGCGCGAAGTCTTCGGGCGCGACCTCGTAGATGCCGAGGTTTTCCATCTTCTCGATGTCGAAGGCAATGATGGCCTTCAGCAGGTATTCGGGCAGGATGTCCATCGGGAACACCCTGTCGTATTCGTTCGACATGATCATGGCGCGCCGACCGCCACGGATGCGTGCGTCGATGATATGTTCCCTTTTTTTGCCTGTCAGCCAGGTGAAATAGGAACGGCTGACGCTGTATTTTCCGAACCCGGGCATTCCCCAGCCCAAAAATTCGTCCACGTCGTCGCCTTCGGGTATGGCTGTGATCTGGTTGTCGTATGCGCCGAGATAGTCCGACGGTTCGACTTTCGTGCCGGTGAGCACGTTGCCGCTAATCAGGCGTATATGCCTGTCGCCGGGCATTGTTCTGCCTTTCGTCAGGCTTTGGATGGTGCATCCGGCTATGGTTTTCACGTATCCGCGTTCGGTCATCTCCGACCCCGTGAGCGCCACTGTGCGGCTGAAATCAGCGACGCCCCTGAGAAACAGCCGTCCGATAAACAGCACGTCCGCCGCATTGAGCGTCCAGACGGTCTCGCCCCTGTTCACGGGACGGATGTGGTTGATCATCACGCCCGCGTTGCCTGCGGGATGCGGCCCGTCGAGTTCGACGAGTTCGACACGCTGCGGCCGTATGGTTGCGCCTTTTTTAATACCTGCATACACCTTTCCCGGCGTTAGCCTGGCCAGAGCATCCAGTCCTGTCTGAAAAGCATCGGTTTCCTCGCGTGCGACAAAATCAAAATCAGGGGCTAACGGCGCAGAGTTGAAGGCCGTCACGAAGATGTCGCGCGGCGTCGTGTCGGGTGCGGCCACGCGGTCGTACGGACGCTGTTTGATGTACGGCCACAAGCCGGCCTGCAACAGGAGTTCCCTGATTTCCTCGCCGCTCGAAGAGGCGATCGCCTTTACCTGGAACGATTCGTATTCGATTTTTTCGTCGGGCGTCACTTCGATGCTCAATACCTTGCGCTTGTCGCCGCGGCGCACGGCCGTGACCTCTCCGCTCACCGGCGAAACGAACCTGATTTCGGGAAAACGCTTGTCCGTCATCAGCACCGAACCGGCTTTCACCCGGTCGCCCGGATGTACCGTGACTTTGGGCGTGATGCCTGTGTAATGGTCGGGAACAATCGCATAACTTTCGGACTTCGCAGCTTTCATCTCTATCTCCAAAGCTTTGCCTTTAAGATTGATATCCAGGCCTTTTTTGATTTTAATAACATTTGACATGTTTGTGCTTCGAATTAATCTTTTAATTTCGCCGCAAATGTACGATTTTTTTAGTTTGCAAAGCAGCATTTGCGACGAAATAAAGAAAAAAATCTTGAATACCGTCCGGAAACGTTTTGGCATTTAGCCGGGCGAATTGCTCATAATAAAAACCCTGGCGATAAGATTCCCGGTTTGCGCGGCGGCAGCCTTCCGGCAGATGTAGTGATCGACTTTTCGGTATTATTATCAACAATCCATCTTTTTATCAAAATTCCATTTCCCAAGATAGTCGCGCCAACAAAAGGAATACGTTCTTTCGCATTTCCATTCTATTTCTTTTATTTTTGAAAACTGCTCGAATGGTTCTGCGCACATGCTGTATTCATCTCCTTCGTAATACAGCATTTTATTTCTTCAATTTGTGCTGTCATAAATTAATTTCCTTTTCAGCCTTCTGTTCGCGCTGAAAGCGGCGTTCCATTTCTTCAAGACATGCGCGCATGGGCGTGCTGCCAAAGATAAGCTGATGTGCGTCTTCGAACGAACCGCCGCCGTTCATCTTTTATGCAGTCATTAAATCAGTTTATTTTTCATCACTCGCAATTTTCACGAATCAGTTTTTTTACTACCGGATCGCCGAGTTCTTCGGCTTTGCGGAAGGCGATGCAGGCGTCGGCCTTTTTTTCCTGCCGCAGCAGGCAGAGTCCAAGCAGGCGGTGCGACGAGGCAAAACCGGGGTCTATCGCCAGCGCTTTTTCGACGCATTCCTGCGCTTTGGCAGGTTCCTGCTGACGGAGGTAGACCGATGCCATTTCGGCGTGGTAGATGGCGTTGCCGGGTTTTATCATGATTGCGGATACGATGTCGCTCAGTGCGCCGTCGAGGTCGCCGCTTCTGAATTTTGCCTGTTCGCGGAAATAGTAGAAAGCGTCCGATACGTTTCCTTCCATCAGGCTATAGCACATGTCGTAGTCCTTGACGGCGGCGGCATACATGCCTGTTTCCATTTTCAGTTCGGCGTTTTCCTGAAGGTATGACAACGCTTCGGAGGGCAGGCTTATTTTTATGGCGCTGTCGATGAGCGCTATCACTTCGGCCGGATTGTGTTCGGGCATTTGCTGTTTTGTTTTTGCGGCCATGTAGTACGAAGAGGAAGAAGCGAACGGAGATATGTTTACCGCCGTGTATGCGTTGAAGGCTTTCGCGTAGTCGCCCAGATAGAAGGAGATGTCTCCTTCCAGTTGATGGTAGGAGGGATTGTCGTTTTTGGCGATGGCTTTTTGGAGATATTCCGATGCTGCCTCGATGTTCCATCCGGCTGGCAGCGCGACGGAATCTCCCGTCACTACGCCGTATATCAGACTGGCATGATTGTAGTACGTTTCCGCCACATCGTCGTGTGTATGTTTCAGAGCGGTCTTCATGTCTTCTTCGGCCCGGGCGAGCATTTGCAGCCGTCCGGCATCGGTGTCTGCCAGATCGTTTCGGCGCCAGGCATAATGCGATGCTCTTCTGATGTATCCTTCGGGGAAGGCGGGGAAGTGTGCGATGAAATCGTTCAGTGTTTCCAGGTAGGTAGCGGCGTCCTGCTGCGAGGCGTAGAGCATAAGTGCGACCTGTGCATCCTGCGGTGCCGGCGGCCATGCCTTGTTGATGCCGATGGATGAATATGTCCTGTTCCACAAGTCTGTAGATCCGATTTGGACGTTCATGACGTATGGTGTTGAGATGCCGAAAGTCCTGTTTTTGCCTGAAGCGTCGGCCTGTGTCAGTGCAAACACTTTGCCGTCGGGCGTCATCAGCGGCAGGCTGATCCATCCGGCAGGTAGTGGGGCATCAATCTTGTAGTATCCGTACGATTCTCTGATTTTCGAGACTTCCGTCACGACGCCTTTAGCGGCAGGTTCTCCGCTGTGGGTTAAGGGCGGAAGGATGTATGCTTCCGAGTTTGTTGCGGGAGTTCCGTAGTCAGTCTGCAGAAAGGGCGTGTTCTTCGGCGCGGCGACCTTGAAGTGAATGACATCATACATGTCGTCTGCTCCAAGTATGTGTGTTACTGGCATTTTTCGGCCGTCTGCATCCGTCACGAACGCACTCGCCGCGCCGCTGAAAAGGGTGTAGTCCGATACTGCTTCGCCGTTTTCGCCGACAAAGAAACCGTTTCCTTTCCGCACGTTGCCGCTTGCGTCGTACGTTTCGACTGCCAGTACGGTTTTTTTTGCCTTTTCGATCCACTTAGGCGGTTTCTGCGCCCTCGAAATGTGACAGAGCGTACAGGCAAGTATGGCAAATAAAAGTATTCTTTTCATAGCTTTCAGAAATTTGAATGATTCGGACTGCAAAAATAACGGATTTGGCGTAATAAACTGCATCTCGAAGGAATTTATTTTTTCTGTCCGCCCAGACGGGGCATAGGTGATGCAGATGCCGTTAAATCCGCCGTCCATTATATGTATGTCGTAATAGCCGCATTTAGCAATCAGTCCGCTGGTGTCCGTCTCGAAAATGATCCTGTTTTTCTTGTTTGACAACCATTCGTTCCGGGCTTTTTCATAGAGTTGTTTTTGTTTTTTACTCCACCACCGCAAATGCAATAAAAGCGGAATATATTACCCCCCATAACTGTGCCTACCGCCAAGTATAAAATTGACCCCGAAATAGGTCATCAGGACGGAAAGAAGGATTATTAGCGTAAAAATGTGATAAACAACAGGCTTATTGAAAAATTTCAGTGTTTTGCCGTGAAAGGTGAAACCCATTAACAGAAAGGTAATCAATGCCCAAACTTCTTTCGGGTCCCAACCCCAATAGCGCCCCCACGAGATATTTGCCCAAATCGCACCGACAAAGATGCCTGCGCCCATCAGGAACGTGGCGGGGTACATAAACAGTTCACTGATTTCTTTCATCCGTTGAAGATATGCTTTATCTTTCGTAAAAGCGTTGACTGTCATAGCGGTAATTGCATTCAGCGCCATAAAGCCGCAAAGTCCGTAGGATACCATAATGAGTAGCACGTGGATATTGAGCAGCGGCGACTGCAAAACCGGCATCAGCGGTGTAATGTGCGGATTCATCGAACTGATATGCGCCACCAACAGCGTGAAGCCCGACAGCAGGAAACTGAACGCGACAAACAGCGGCGAGTAGCGGCGAACAAGCAAGCCCGTCAACAGGCTTAACCACGACAGCAGCAACATCGTTTCATAGCCGTTACTTA
>JAISXP010000131.1 GCA_031270465.1 Tannerella sp.
AGCGGCGACGACCATACGGGATGGGTACAGTTCGGACAGGTCGGACATATAGCCGACAAAACGATAGCCGAAGGCAAAGCCGCCCCGATGATCGTTGTCATGCCCGACGCCAATACGCATGTCAAAGGCTATTTCAATCAGCCCGACGGCAGTTTTTCATACGAAGACTTTTTTTTCAACGAACTGATTCCCCACATCGAAGCGACATACCGCGTCAGGAGCGAACGTCGTTACCGTGCAATCGCGGGACTGTCGATGGGAGGAGGCGGCACGATCTTCTATGCTCTGCATCACCCCGAAATCTTTGCCGCAGCCGCTCCGCTGAGCGCAACGACAGGCAGTAACTGGCTGGTGCGCGACTCGAAGGCAACGCAGGAACAATTGGACGTCTTCAACCGGCACTACGGCTTCGAACACATCCTCAACAATGCCTCCGGAGAAGAACTTGACCTTATCAAACGCGTCCGGTGGTACATCAGCTGCGGCGACGACGATTTCCTTTACCGCGACAACAGCCTGATGCATGTCCTGTTCAGAGAAAAGGGAATACCTCACGAATACAGAGTAAAAGACGGCGGACACACATGGACATACTGGCGGATGGAACTGCCGCTGGTGATGGAATTTATTTCCAAGTCGTTTACGCAGTTCTAATATCAGGATTCAAAAAATCGGGACATTTCGACAATGATGTTCCGTGCAGAATATACATTAATATATATAACACACTAAAATCAAATTGAACATGCAACGAAACAATGTTTTTTTATCGGTTATTATGCTGGGAATGGCAGTACACACCCTCGCTCAGCCGCAGGCGGAAAAAGCAGATTTTGATCTGGCGTATTTTCTCCCCGAAGGGTATTCATGCAACACTTCCATCCCCACGCCACAGGACGTCTTTGGTTTTCCGCTGGGTAGCCGGCATATCGAATGGGGACAGGCCGTCGATTACATGTACGCACTTTCCCGGGCGTCCGACCGTCTCACCGTCACCGTCAAGGGAGAGACCTACCAGCGCCGTCCGATTCTCGAAGTAGTAATCTCTTCGCCCGAAAACCGGAGAAATATCGACCGCATACGGGAAGAACATATCGCACTGACAGATGGCCGTATCACCGACACAAGCCGTATGCCTGCCATCGTAAGCCTGATATACAGCATCCACGGCAATGAAGCGTCGGGCGTCAATGCGGCCGTTGCCATCGCCTATTTTCTGGCCGCCGCCGAGGGGACGAACATCGAAGCCCTCCTGTCGAACACCGTCATCGTCATGGTTCCCGGCATCAATCCCGACGGGATCAACCGATTCGCTTCGTGGGTAAACTCGTCGCGCAGCTTCACCGGCGTGGCTGACCCCAATTCGCGCGAGTTCAGCGAAGCATGGCCGTCGAGCCGTACCAACCATTACTGGGCAGACTGCAATCGCGACTGGCTGATGGCACAGCATCCCGAAGGATACACAAGCCTGAAAACCTATCTGGACTGGCTACCCAATATCGTAGCCGACCACCATGAACAGGGCCCTTCGCGTCACTACTATTTCAGTCCGGGACATCCTCTGCGAACGCATCCGCTTACGCCGCAGGAAAACCAGCGCCTGACAGCCGAAATATCCGCCTACTGTGCAAAAGAACTGGACAGCATAGGCTCCCTCTACTTCTCGAAAGAAGGATATGACGACTTCTATCTCGGAAAAGGCGCAGCCTACGGCGACATCCACGGCTCGTTATGCCTGCTGTACGAACAGCCTTCCACGCGCGGACATCTCCGCGAAACGCCGCACGGCATCCGATCGTTCGCATGGAGTATCCGCAACCAGTCGCTAAGTTCCTATGCAACCATCCTCGCAGGATATGAACTGAAAGACAAACTGCTGAATTACCAGAAATCGTTTTTCGAAAACGCAAGAACGCAGGCCGCCAAAGACGCCGTCAAGGGATATCTCTTCGATACGCGCGGCTCGCGCGGCGTGGCCTATCATTTCCTCGAAAACATGGCTCGTCACCGCATCGACGTCTACCGCTTAGCCAAAGACGTCACCGTCGGCAGCGATACTTTCAAAGCCACCGACGCTTTCGTGATTCCCACAGATCAAAAAAATTATACGACGATACGTACGCTAATGGAAAACACGCTGGAATACAGCGACAGCACTTTTTACGACATCTCCGCCTGGACATTCACACACGCTTACAATCTGCACTGCGCCACGCTGAAAAACGTCGCCGGCCTGCTGGGTGCGATAGCTGCTCCCGCATTTGTCGGCGGGCAGGTCATCGGCGGGAAGAGCGACTATGCCTACGTCTTCGCCAATCACGAATTTTATTCACACAAAGTGATATACGAACTGCTGAAAAAAGGCATCCGCGTAGCCGTTTCAGGCCGGCCGTTCCCGTTCGTTGCGGGCGATGCGGCGGTGCAGATGGGATACGGTACGGCCGTCGTCGCCGTCAGGGAACAGACGCTTCCGTCCGGCGAGATATACGACCTGCTCCGGCAACTTGCGGCACAGACGGGCGTCGACATCTACGCTGCCGGCACAGGCCTGATGGCCGAGGTCGATCTGGGCAGCCCGGCATACAGAGTCCTGAAACTCCCGCAGATAGCAATAATCACAGGCCGTACGATGGGCATTCCCGAATCGGGCGAAGTGTGGTTCCTCCTGGACCATCGCTTCAAGATACCCGTCACGCTTATCGAATCAAACTCGCTGACAGGCAAACAACTGCAACGATACAATGTCGTCATCATGGCAAATGGCGTTCCCTCCTTCGGCAAACCGTCGGAAGACGCGCTGGCGGACTGGGTACGCAACGGCGGCACGCTGATAGCCAGCGGACGCGCATACAACTGGATTGACCGTACAAAACTGCTTCCGATCAGGATGAAAGACGCATCGTTCAAGGAAGATTCGAGCCGCTACCGTCCGTATGCCGACCAGCGCGAAGCGAGAGCCGGCAGCGTCATCCCGGGAACCATCCTCAACTGCGCACTCGACTGTTCGCATCCGCTGGGATGGGGATTCGACCAGACGGAAATAGCGGTGTTCAAAAAAGACAACATCATCTTCCGAAAAGACGCCAACCCGTATGCTTCACCCCTGCACTATACGTCGAACCCCCTGTTGTCCGGTTTCGTTTCCGCCCGAAATATGGCGTTACTGAAAGATGCACCGGCCGTTTTGGCCAAACCGGAGGGAAGTGGCTTAGTCGTTGCTTTTGCCGACGACATGAACTTTCGTTCCTACTGGTTTGGCGGAAGTAAAATCTTCCTGAATGCCATCTTTTTCGGTGATTGTTTGAAACCGGAAAGCTATTGAACGACTTAAATATTAAAAAAACATAATCGTTAATAAATTAATTTCGATTTGCGCAATTAATATTGGAAAATATAAACTATCTTTGAAGCGTTTTGCAAGCCTGAAGAAAAACAAGGGTCACCAAATTTATTCAACGGGATTGCAGCTGATAATAAAACAGTAATTATAAGCAGTTTAAAGGTATCGTATGAAGAAAAAAGTTACATTCGGAATTATTTTTTGCTTGACGGTTTCCTTTGTGTTACAGGCTACACCTCCCGCACGAAAAGATACCGCCAGGGCAAAGAGCAGCGGAGTGGAATTAAGAAACTGGTATGTCACAGGCCCTCCGGCGGGCACATTTTATGCAAGACCGCTTACCCCCGAAGCGGGAAGTATCCATGTGAATCGCGATACGATGATTGAATCTTACACTCCCACGGAGCTTGTTCGGCAAATCTTTTTGAAAACGTACACTCCAACGGATATGGCGCGCATTCAGAATGTACGCCATGTAGGCTGGAATTGGAATCCGGTTACTCAGCAAAAAGTAACCACGCCGGCAAGTACCCGTCGAACCGACGACGGCGGGGGATGGTGGGGGCAGGCAAACCCGTCTGTGTATGATCCGGACGAGCGCTCGTTGCTGTATTTCACCAAAGGAACAGCCAGCCCCGACAAGTTTGATATGGAAAAAGGAATACTGTTGACCACCGGACCGGGATTACGAACCGAAGGCCCTAACAATACGCATCACGGGCTGAGCGATGGTTTCCGTAATGACGGAACTCTCGGACGTCATACCGCCAGTTATACAGGCAATTCCATTTCCGTTAATTCTATTACGTCGCCCAAACACAAATATCGTCCCGGCGTTTCCGGCTGGACCCCGGATTATTCATTTGACCGAGACTTGGATGGCCTGACGGGAGATGCTGTGGCATGGACAACATGCGGTTCCGTGCTGGAATTTGACTTTCAGCCTGTAATTAACCAGGCTTCTTTCAATTATATTTTTGCCAGCGAGGAATATCCCGAGGGCGTTTACCTTTCAAACGACGTATTCGGGTTTTTCGTTTCAGGACCTTTCGACGAACCTCCCGGACACGATATAGAAAACACTTCAGCGCAATGGTCTATCGAGAATCCAACCGGTTATAGCAATGAATATACACGTATCCATGCCGACAGCGTGTATTACCGTTACAACATCGCACGCCTGCCCGACAATAATCCGGTGGGAATCGACTATGTTAACTGGGGGTCTATCAAAAGTTACTGGTGTGCAATAGTGCCTTATGGCTGTGGGATATGGAGTGAGTTTTATAAGGACGACCCCTCTTTAAGCCCTCCATACGGAAGCTATGAACTGCATCCGACATTAAAGACAGATCCGTCTGCTCAATTAACCTCGGGACAGGCCAGTTACTGGGGTTACAAGAATTTTGCTATTTATGCCGGCAGCCCGTATACTTCCGATCCAACTCCTATGGGAAATTCTCCATATAGCGGGACATATTATTATGCCGTCCCGACCAATCCGCATCTGTTCAGATATATCTATCAGGACGATCCGACAATGGAGTACGACGGTTATACCGTCAAAATGCGGGCAGTAGCCGACAAACTGATACCCGGCAAATGGTATCATCTGAAACTGGCGATCGCCAATACGGCTCAACGTGATCCTGTTACCGGTTATATAGATTTTGATCGCAACCACGGCTCGGGCGTGTTCCTCTCGAACCTGGATTTGGGAAAAATCGAAGGTGATATAGAATATCCTTACCTGTACACGGCTTTCGATTATAAAGGACAGGACGAAAACGGCAATTACTACCTTTTCTCGCACGATAATCCCAATACGTTGCGTACGGATTGCGACGATTACAGAATGAATATCCACATTGATACGGTTGCGGCCGAAAACTCTTTGACGATATTCATTTCATATATCAATATTGCTCCGGAAGCCGTACAGACGTCCGGCGGGGCAAAACTGTTCCCCAATGATACACTTAAACTGGCGGGTAAACTGGATACGCTTCGCCATTATGACTTCAAACTGTCTACCAATTATGCGGGATTTGAGAATGGGCAATATGTCGGCTTAGTCATTTCCCTTCAGGGAGGCAACTCGGATACAGTCTTTTACGGTCCGCTGTACAGTCACGCTACTTACAGCCCGTTCTTCAGCACACCTACGACGCTGTATGCAGGCATGATAAATCTGAATACGAAATACGGCTCCCCGCAACTGCATCGCAGTGCAGATGACGGAGAGACGTGGCAACTTGCGTCGGAACCGTTTAATATTTTGGATATAAAGCGTGTCATCGAACTCGGATATGTGTTGATGCGCGAGCCTAATTCCGGTTACATCTTAGATACGATAAAAGTGAGAAACTCCTCGCCTCCTATTCCCGATATTACACGCATGGTAATCGTGCCGGCTATTGAGGATGTGACAACCTCCCCGGGTCCCGGCGAGTATCATATTCTCAGCCAGGAGGATTTTGTGTTGAGATTAACGCCCAATCCCAACAGTCCAAGGGCAAATATGACGCCCGTTTTATCGACCGACCGGAAACTTCTGTCCGATACCGAAGGCGTAAGCATGAACAGCATGCGCGACGGCTCATACACATACACGATTTACAACATACAGGAAACCGTCAACATCACGATAGAATTTATCTCGTCGACCGGTAGCGAGACAGTCAAACGCAACACAATATGGGCGTCGGGTCAGCAACTGCATATCGTCTCGTCCGAGTCGGGCGTCGCAACCGTTTACACGTTGGCCGGGACAGTGTTCAAGACCATTCCCCATACCGGCGGCGATACGACGACAACAGTTTTGCCGGCCGGAGTTTATATTATTTCGTTCAACGGAAAAAGCTACAAGATACTGGTTAATCGAAAATGACCGAACAGTTGAATTCTATAGTTTTTCAATAGTTGATAATAGGAGGTTTGCCCGTCAGGACGCGCAGGTGTGTCCTGGCGGGTTTTTTGTATACTTTCGTATGCGGGACGGTTTTGCCGTAAATTCATTTTGGAATTTTCATGGCAACCGACGTTTCTGTCTCATCCTCTCCTCTCTCCCAATATTAAAACAATACAAATACTGAAAAATTTCTCTAATTACGACTTTTGTTTGAAAAAATGCAGTAATTTTGTAGCGTGAAGGCAAAGGTGCCTTTCGGTAATTAAGAATTGATACGATAACATAATAATTATAATTCTAAACGTTTAATTTTTAAAAAATGGCAAAATTGGATTTAAGCAAGTACGGCATTTCAGATGTAACTGAAATTGTTCACAACCCTTCTTACGACGTATTGTACGCCGAAGAAATGAAACCCGGCCTGGAAGGCTTTGAAAAAGGTCAGTTGACCGAACTCGATGCAGTAAATGTGATGACGGGCGTATATACCGGTCGCTCCCCGAAAGACAAGTTTTTCGTATACGACGATACGACCAAAGACACCATCTGGTGGACGTCTGACGAATACAAAAACGACAATAAACCGGTATCTGTCGAAAGTTGGAACGTGCTGAAAAATATTGCAACAAAAGAACTGTCGAACAAAAAACTGTACGTCGTTGACGCTTTTTGCGGAACCAACGAAAATACGCGGCTGAAAATCCGCTTCATCATGGAAGTAGCATGGCAGGCGCATTTCGTTACCAACATGTTCATCCGCCCGTCGGCTGCGGAATTGGCGAACTTCGGCGAGCCGGACTTTGTCGTAATGAACGCATCAAAAGCAAAAGTGGCCAACTTCAAAGAGCTTGGATTAAATTCCGAGACAGCGGTTGTCTTCAACCTGACCGAAAAGATACAGGTCATTCTGAACACGTGGTACGGCGGAGAAATGAAGAAAGGCATGTTTTCGTACATGAACTACCTGCTGCCGCTCAGAGGTGTCGCTTCGATGCACTGCTCGGCCAACACCGACCTGCAAGGCAAAGAAACGGCCATCTTCTTCGGCCTGTCAGGAACGGGAAAAACGACGTTGTCTACCGACCCGAAACGCCTCCTCATCGGCGACGACGAGCACGGCTGGGACGACGACGGCGTATTCAACTTCGAAGGCGGCTGCTATGCCAAGGTAATCAACCTGAGCGCCGAAGCCGAACCGGATATTTACGAAGCCATCAAACGCGACGCGTTGCTCGAAAACGTAACCGTCGATGCAAACGGCAAAATTTATTTCGCCGACAAGAGCGTGACGGAAAATACGCGCGTGTCGTACCCTATCAATCATATTAAGAACATCGTCAAGCCGATATCGAAAGGCGACCACGCAAAGAAAGTGATATTCCTTTCGGCCGACGCATTCGGTGTCTTGCCGCCGGTATCCATCCTGACACCCGAACAGACACAGTATTATTTCCTGTCCGGATTTACGGCAAAACTGGCCGGAACGGAACGCGGCATCACGGAACCGACGCCCACTTTCTCGGCCTGCTTCGGCGCCGCATTCCTGTCGTTGCACCCGACGAAATACGGCGAAGAGTTAGTGAAAAAGATGAAAGTGTCCGGCGCAACCGCCTATCTGGTGAACACCGGCTGGAACGGTTCGGGCAAACGCATCTCCATCAAAGATACCCGCGGAATTATCGATGCCATCCTCGACGGCTCGATCGACAATGCGCCGACGAAAGCCATTCCTTATTTTGACTTCATCGTTCCGACCATATTGCCGGGCGTAGACCCCAATATTCTCGACCCGCGCGACACGTATGCCGACGCTTCCCGGTGGGAAGAAAAAGCGAAAGACCTGGCCGGACGTTTCATCAAGAATTTTACAAAATTCACCGGAAACGATCTCGGAAAATCTTTGGTTGCCGCAGGCCCGAAACTCTAACAGTATAAAGGCATTAAAAAGAACGTGGAGCCATGTGGCTCTGCGTTTTTTTGCGGAATAATCATGGTTAAGTAAATTTTATTACCAAAAACAAAGGGATATTAAACTTTTATTCATTATCTTTACCGCGATTTTCATCTATCTTGTGGAATGTTAGGATGTGGAAAAAGTACATATATGGGTTAATGTCGGTGATTCTGCTTGCCGCGTGCAGGGAGAAAATGGCATATCAGGTGAAAATTGACCTCGACAATTTGCCTGAGCAGACGCTTTATGTCGTATTCGAATCTGCCGACCTGAAGGTGGTCGACACGCTTGCGTATGACGGCAAGGATGCGTGCATCATCAATCAGGCGGTGGAAGGTTTCCGTACCGTTACACTGTATTACAACAATCAGACGCAATGGATTACGATCTATCTCGAACCGTATGAAAAAGTAACCGTTACGGGCGACGCCCGCTATCCGCAAACAGTTGAAATCAAAGGTGGAGAAATTAACGGGATGCTTTCGCTTTTCAGAAAGGAAGTTGCCCCGCTGCTGAAAGAACAGGCCGACCTTTCGCGCAACAACTCCGGGGAAAGAGAAATGACAGGCAACAACACATCCCGCCTTGCCAATATCAATCATGAACTTCATATTCAGGCCGAAGCGTTTATCCGGAAACATCCCGACAAGAAAGTCTCCGCCATCCTTATCGGAGAATATTTTTCCGACCCCGAAAATCCGCTTTTTACCGACGAACTTCTGGCCGTACTGGACGAACAACTGGATGATTTTTATGTTGTGAAAGCGATAAAGACATTCAGCCGGAAAGCAAAAAATACCATCGTCGGAGCGCGGGCGCCCGATTTCAGCGTGCGGGATATTTACGGGAAAACGTATGACGTGACCTCGTTCGGCAACAGCTATTACATACTTGCGTTTATCCCCATGTGGGAAGACATGTGCCACACGAAAGATTTGTTTCTGGACGAACTGATTGAAACATTCCCCAAAGGTTCGGTAAACGTCGTGCTGATATGTCTCGACGAAAATTCGGAAGCAATACAGGCGACGGCGGAAGGTGCGGTGCGCTGGAACGTGGTGACGGACTCGGCCGGACAGGCCATTGAGATGATTGACACGTATAATGTCTCGTCTATTCCTCTGTGTTATCTGATTGACAGGGAGGGGTACATTGTGTTGAAAACGGATAATGGAATCGAACTGAGGCGGAAATTGGACGAATTGATTCCGGTAAAATAAAAAAAATTTATGCTGGTTAAAACTTATGCTGCTACCGTACAGGGTATTTCGGCCACACTGATTACGATTGAAGTCAATTGTACGAAAGGTATCCAGTTTTTCCTTGTCGGATTGCCGGACGTGGCGGTGCGCGAGAGTCACGAACGGATTATTTCGGCATTGCAGGTCAACGATTTGAAATTTCCCCGCTACCGGATTGTAGTGAACATGGCGCCGGCCGACATTCGCAAGGAAGGTGCGGCATACGACTTGCCGCTGGCAATCGGCATCCTGGCTGCGGCCAACGAAATCGGTCTTGACGTGAATAAGCTGGAGAAATATATGATGATGGGCGAACTGTCGCTGGACGGCAGCCTGCAACCCATCAAGGGCGTACTGCCCATCGCCATCAAGGCGCGCGAAGACGGCTTCGAAGGGCTGATTGTTCCCAAACAGAACGCACGTGAAGCGGCTGTGGTCAATAATCTGAAAGTCTGTGGCGCCGAAAACATCCGGGAAGTGATAGATTTTTTCTGCGGGAAAAGTGAGTTGGAAGTCACCGTCGTTAATACGCGCGAAGAGTTTTACGCCCGTCAGCAACAGTTCGACTGTGACTTCTCGGAAGTACGCGGACAGGAAAGCGTCAAACGGGCACTCGAAGTAGCGGCTGCGGGCGGACACAACATCATTATGATAGGCCCGCCGGGAAGCGGAAAGTCGATGATGGCCAAACGGCTGCCATCCATCCTCCCGCCGTTTACTCTGCAGGAAGCGCTCGAAACGACCAAAATCCATTCCGTCGCGGGGAAAGTGGAAAAAAACACTTCGTTGCTGGCTCAGCGGCCTTTCCGTTCGCCGCATCACACGATTTCGGACGTGGCAATGGTAGGGGGCGGCACCTTTCCCCAACCGGGCGAAATCAGCCTGGCACACAACGGCGTGCTTTTTCTGGACGAACTGCCCGAGTTCAACCGGAGTGTGCTGGAAGTACTGCGCCAGCCGCTCGAAGACCGGCATATCGGTATCTCGCGCGCCAGTTTCGCGGTGGATTATCCTGCCAGTTTCATGCTGGTCGCGTCCATGAACCCTTGTCCATGTGGATATTACAATCATCCCGAACGGCAGTGTCTGTGCGCACCCGGAGTCGTGCAGAAATACATGAACCGCATTTCAGGCCCGCTGCTGGACCGTATCGACATACAGGTTGAAATCGTGCCCGTCCCCTTTGAAAAAATATCCGAACAGAGACCGGCAGAGCCAAGCACAAATATCCGCGAACGTGTCATCCGCGCACGCGATATACAGGACAAACGGTTCGCTTTGTATCCGCACACGTACTGCAACGCACAGATGAGTTCGAAACTGCTTCACAAATACGCTGTTCCCGACAACGCAGGGCTGGAATTGCTGAAAAACGCCATGCAGAAATTCAATCTTTCCGCACGCGCATACGACAGAATATTGAAAGTGTCGCGCACGATAGCGGACATGGAAGGTATGCCCGGCATCATGCCGCATCATCTGGCGGAAGCCATCAATTATCGTAATCTCGACCGCGAAACGTGGGGTACATAAGCTGGAATCGTGCCCGAACAGGATGCGTAAACGGCCGAATATGTGACTTCAAATCGTTGCCACATCGGAAAATGCAGATATATAATGCTTATATTTAATGTATTATAAACTTTCAACGCAATACATTCGATTTTACGCCTCTTTTTATTACCTTTGTCGCTTGTTGGAGAAATTTCTGTATGAATGAAGATTTTGACATACGCGAGGTGAACCGGACACCGGAATCGGAGCATGAGTACGAAAATGCGTTGCGTCCGCTTACGTTTCAGAGTTTCAGCGGCCAGACGGCTGTAGTTGAGAATCTGAAAGTCTTCGTGACGGCTGCGCGGATGCGAAAGGAAGCACTTGACCACGTGTTGCTTCACGGCCCGCCGGGGCTGGGCAAGACGACGCTTTCGAACATCATATCGAACGAACTGGACGTCGGCTTCAAGGTGACGTCGGGGCCTGTACTGGATAAGCCCGGCGATCTGGCCGGCCTGTTGACCTCGCTGGAGAAAAACGACGTTTTATTTATTGATGAGATACATCGCCTCAGTCCGGTGGTGGAAGAATATCTATATTCGGCGATGGAAGATTTCCGCATCGACATCATGATAGACAAGGGGCCGAGCGCCCGTTCCATCCAGATTGATTTGGCGCCGTTCACGCTGATAGGCGCGACGACCCGCAGCGGATTGCTGACCAGTCCGCTACGCGCCCGTTTCGGCATCAATCTGCATCTGGAATATTATGATGCGCAGACGCTTGCAAAAATCGTCCTGCGGAGTGCGGACATACTGAACATTGCCTGCGAGAAGGATGCAGCCCGGGAAATAGCCGGGCGCAGCCGCGGGACGCCGCGTATTGCCAACGCGCTGCTGCGACGTGTGCGGGACTTTGCGCAGGTGAAAGGAAACGGACAAATCGACAAGGCGATAGCCTGTTATGCGCTGGAAGCATTGCATATCGACCGCTATGGATTAGATCAGATTGACAATAAACTGCTTACGCTTATTATTGATAAATTCGGCGGAGGGCCGGTCGGCCTTTCGACCATTGCCACGGCACTGGGCGAAGATCCGGGTACGCTGGAAGAAGTGTACGAACCGTTCCTGATACAGGAAGGTTTCATCAAACGTACGCCGCGTGGACGCGAAGTCACGACTTTGGCTTACAGTCATCTGGGCAAATTGCATCCGTCCAGACAGGGTTTGTTGTTCGATTAAAAAGACAGAGAAATGGCAGGAGGCATGAAACGACTGGCGAAAGATACCGCTATTTACGGACTGAGCAGCATCGTCGGCCGTTTCCTGAACTGGATGATGGTGCCGCTTTATACCCGCGTGCTTGCCGGCGGAACGAAAGACTTCGGCACGGTCACCAACCTTTACGGATGGACGGCGCTGCTGCTCGTGCTGCTCTGTTACGGCATGGAAACGGGGCTTTTCCGCTTTATCAACAAAAAGGAAGAGCGCGAACCGATGCGCGTGTACGGGACGACACTGTACAGCCTCGGCTTTACTTCGGTACTGTTCTTTGCCGTGTGCATGTGCATACTGTATCCTGTCAGCCGGTGGCTGGACTACGCCGCTCATCCGGAATATATCGGGATGCTGGCGGCAATCGTGGCAATGGACGCTTTTTGCTGTATGCCGTTTGCTTACTTGAGATACAGACGCAAAGCCGTTCGTTTTGCCGCAGTCAAACTGGCAAATATCGGGCTGAATATTTTGCTGAACATTTTTTTTCTCGTCGTATGTCCGTTCGTCCATTCATCGCATCCCGAATGGATGGAATGGTTTTACAGGGCGGATTACGGTGTGGGATATATATTGGTTTCCAACGTGATTGCCTCTGCTTTTACGTTTTGTGCGCTATTGCCGGAGATACTTCCGGGCTTCCGTTTCGGGATGGATTTTCGCGTGCTGAAGCAGATGCTTGCTTATTCGTTTCCCATATTGATACTGGGAATTGCGGGCATACTGAATCAGACGGCAGACAAAATTCTTTTCCTGTTTTTGTTTGAAGACAGAGCGTATGCCACTGCGCAACTGGGCATCTACGGCGCATGCTTCAAGATTGCGGTCGTGATGGTTATGTTCGTGCAGGCGTTTCGTTATGCCTACGAGCCGTTCATTTTTGCGAAAAACAGGGGAAACGACAACCGGAAAGCGTATGCCGAGGCGATGAAATATTTTATCATATTTGCATGGCTCATTTTTCTTGGCGTCGTATTTTATCTCGACGACGTGCTCAAATATTTTGTCGATGCGAGATTTTATCCGGGGCTGAAAGTGGTGCCGGTCGTGATGCTTGGCGAATTGTGTTTCGGGATATACTTCAATTTATCCGTGTGGTATAAATTGACCGATCGAACCGCCTGGGGTGCAAATTTTTCCATCGCCGGATGCCTTTCGACGATTGCGATTATTGTGCTTTTTGTGCCGCGCTTCGGTTATATGGCGTGCGCATGGGCTTCGTTTGCAAGCAACTTGCTGATGATGATGCTTTCGTATTTTGTCGGGAAGAAGAAGTATCCGGTTGCATACGATTTGCGATCGGCTTTGCTGTACAGCCTGCTTGCGGCGGGACTGTTTGCGGCGGGCATGTTGCCGCATATCGAGCCGACAGGTCTGAGGATCTTGTATCGCACCGTTTTGTGGCTGCTGTTTGCCTGCTTCACGATCAAACGCGACCTTCCCCTGTCGGAGATTCCGTACGTCGGACGATATTTCAAAACAAACTAACAAATATATTAATCGAAAAACAAACAAATGAAACAAGTAAAAAAAGTATGTGCGGCATTGCTGCTGCTGGTGGGAATGAATTTTGCGTATGCCGACGAAGGCATGTGGGTAATGAAAGAGTTGAACGCGCGCAATCTGGCGCGAATGAGGGATTTAGGTTTTGAAGCGCCTTTCGAGCAACTGTACAGCGATTCGACGCCGTGCGTAGCGAATGCGGTGGTGATTTTCGGAGGCGGCTGTACGGCTATCACGGTGTCTGACAAGGGATTGCTTTTCACCAATCATCACTGCGGATATAGTGCGCTTCAGGAACTGAGCAGCGTGACGAACGACTATCTCCAAGACGGCTTTGTTTCGCAGTCTTTCAAAGACGAGATACCCATATCCGACTTGAGCGTCTACTACTTGAAGGAAACGATGGACGTGAGCGACCGTATTCTGGCGAATGTGGCCGGGATAGAAGACGAATATAACCGGATTGTCAAAGCCGATTCCATCAGCGAAGCGATATGCGACTCCATCGGACGCAACGAATTTTTATCGGCAGAAGTCATGCCGTTCTACAGTCAGAACAAATATTTTCTGGTAGTGTACGCCATTTACCGCGACGTACGCCTTGTGTTCGCCCCTCCCAGTTCGGTCGGCAAGTTTGGCGGCGATACGGACAACTGGATGTGGCCGCGCCATACGGGCGACTTTTCCATTTTCCGCGTATATGCAGATGCCGAAAACCGTCCGGCGGAATATGCGGAAGACAACCGCCCGTACAAGCCCGAATATTTTGCGGAAATATCGCTGCAGGGCTACAGGGAGAATGATTACGCGATGACACTGGGCTTTCCGGGCAGCACCTTCCGTTACCTCTGCTCGTGGGGAGTGAAACAGCGAATCGAGGACAGCAACAAACCACGCATCGAAGTGCGCGGCATCAAGCAGGATATATGGAAAGAAAGCATGCTCGCAAGCGATGCCGTGCGCATCAAGTATGCATCCAAATATGCCACGAGCGCCAATTACTGGAAAAACTCCATCGGGATGAACCGCGGACTGGAGAGGCTGCATGTGATAGCACGCAAAAAAGCCGAAGAAGCCGCTTTTGCCGAATGGGCGAACGGCAATCCGGAACGCAAGACGAAATACGGCGAAGTGCTGGAACATCTGGAAAAAGGATATACCGCCTCGTCGGAATACCGCCAGTATGCCACCTATCTGGCAGAAGCCTTTGCCGGAGGCGCCGAAATCGTCCGCCTTGCACGCATGGTGCACGCCGTGGACATGAAATACAGTACGTCCGAAGATATCAGTCTGATACTGGAAGGAGAGTTCCAGCCGTTTTTCAAGGACTACGACCTCAACCTCGACCGCAAAGTGCTGGCAGCCATGATGAAAATCGTAAAGGAACGTGTTCCTGCCCGATATCTGCCTGACATTTATCCGAAAATAGACAAAAAATACAGGGGCGACTACGAGAAATATGCGAACGACGTGTTTAAGAATACTTCTTTCGCGTCGTACGAAAAGATAGCCGCACTGCTTCGGGACAGGGCGCAATACAACAAGGTGATGAAGAAAGACCCTGCAGCAGAACTGTCGACATCCGTCGTTTTTGCGATATTCGACCTGCAGCAGCAGATGTATTCGGCAGGCGAAGACATCGAAAAGAACGAGCGGCTCTACTTTGCAGGTTTGCAGGAGATGCATCCCGATAAGACGTTTTATTCGGACGCCAATTTCACGATGCGTCTGAGCTACGGTTCCATCAGCGGATACCGTCCGTTCGACGGCACGTGGTACAATTATTATACGACCGAAAAAGGCGTGCTGGAAAAAGAAGATGCGACCCGCGACGAGTTCTACGTGCAGCCGGAAATCCTCGATTTGCTCAGGAAGAAAGATTTCTCCCCCTACTCCAACGCAAAGGGAGAAATGCAAATCTGCTTCCTGACAAACAACGACATCACCGGCGGCAATTCGGGCAGCCCGATCTTCGACAAACACAACCGCCTTATCGGACTGGCATTCGACGGCAACTGGGAAGCCATGAGCGGCGACATCGCCTTCGAACCCGAACTGCAGCGCTGCATAGGCCTCGACATCCGCTATATTCTTTATATGATAGACCGGTGGGGACAGTGCCAGCGCCTGATCGACGAACTGAAACTGGTGAAACAGGGCTGACATGCTTTTTACCGGGCTATGCATCCTTTTTATTTAAACACGGAGCACACGGAGAAAAAACATAATCTTTGTGTTCTCCGTGTCTCCGCGGTAAAAAATCTCAGCGTTTCCGCCATCCCGCCAAAAAATTAACAGTCCCGATACAATAAACCTGCAGCCGAAAAGTTTATATAGGCAGTTATAAAAAAAAATTATGAAGAAGATGATGATGCGTAGAAGTTTTTTACTGTTGATTGCTGTACTCGTTTGTTCGGCGACTTATGCCGAGGATGATAAAATGAACAGATTAAGCCCGTTGCATACCGCCATTCCGTCGCTTTCCATTGCGCCCGATGCACGCGGAGGCGCTATGGGCGACAACGGTGTGGCGACGCTTCCCGACATTAATTCGCAATACTGGAACCCGGCCAAATATGCGTTCATGTACAGCAAAGCCGGCGCGTCGGTATCCTATACGCCCTGGCTGCGCAAGTTAGTCAGCGACATGGCACTGGCCTATCTCGCCGGTTACTACAAACTCGGCAGCAGCGACCGGTCGGCCGTGAGTGCCTCGCTACGCTATTTTTCGCTGGGACAGGTGCCGCTGTACGAATATGGAGGTCAGAAATACATGGACCTGAATCCATACGAGATGGCGCTCGATGCAAGCTACAGCATGAAACTGTCCGAATCGTCGTCGGCAGCCGTGACGCTCCGCTACATCCGTTCGGACATGGGCACCAATTCCGACGAGGAACTGCAGCCCGACAACGGCTTCGCAGCCGACATCTCGGCCTATACCGAAAAATACGTCTATCTCGGCGACGCCGAATGTCTCTGGAGCAGCGGCATTCACGTCTCGAATCTGGGAACGAAAATCTCGTTCAACGGCGGGACGACGCAGATGTTCCTCCCGGCCAACCTCAAAATCGGCACCGGCCTGCTTTACCCGATCGACGAATACAACCAGTTCGGCGTCTACCTGGATCTGAACAAATATCTGGTACCCTCCATGCCGGTACAGGGCGAACAGGAAAGCGACGACGACTTTGCACTGCGAAACGACAAATACAATTCCATGAACGCCATATCGGGAGCGTTCAAATCATTCTCCGACGCGCCGGGCGGGCTTAAGGAAGAAATGAACGAAATCAATATTTCGCTGGGCGCCGAATACAACTACAACGAACAGTTTTTCGTCCGCGGAGGCTACTATTACGAAAACAAAATGAAAGGCAACCGCCAGTACTTCTCCATAGGTGCAGGTTTCAGCATGAACGTGTTCCGCCTCGATGCCGCCTACCTTATCAGTACGGTGCAGAGCAACCCGCTCGACCAGACGCTGCGCTTCTCCATCTCGTTCGACATGGACGGCCTCAAAAGTCTCTTCGAATGAAAATACGCACCGGCTTCGGATACGACGTGCACGCCTTTGCCCCTGGACGGGCGCTGTGGCTCGGCGGCATCCGCATCGACCATCCGCTCGGACTGGCCGGACACAGCGATGCCGACGTGCTGATCCACGCCATCTGCGACGCTCTGCTCGGTGCAGCCGGCCTGCGCGACATCGGATATCATTTTCCCGACACCGCCGACGAATACCGCGGAATAGACAGCAAGATACTCCTCGCCCGCACAACGGCGCTCCTGCGCAGCGCCGGATACGAACCGGGCAACATCGACGCCACCGTCATAGCCGAAGAGCCCAAACTCAGTCCCTACATTCCGCTCATGCAGCAGACGCTGGCCGAAATCATGCAAATCGACCCGGGAGACATATCCGTCAAGGCTACCACGACAGAAAAACTGGGCTTCACAGGTCGCCGCGAAGGCATTGCCGCCTGTGCCGCCGTGCTGATACTGCCCGCGAACGGCACGAAGACATAAAATGCGTCGGATTATGATAAAAAGACGTCCATGTACGGGGTTGACCGATTTTTTACCGCATATTTGCGGCGTATAAAAACGCTTTGATTTTTACGGCAGAGAATTTTTATGCTGTGAGCGGCATGATTTTGTGCATTGAACGAACCGTTCAAAGATCCAAAAATTCAAAGATTCAATGGTTTCCGGCGGAAATGTCCCGTGTATCAATGAACAGGGTTATCCAGCGTACAGCATAATTTAATTGAAAAAATATGAAACGGATATTGTTATGAAATACGCGTCGGAAAAGTGTCGAAGTCAGGAAAATACAGCCGGCACAAAGACGCGGAGGCTGCGCCGGACAGAGGGGGAAATAAAGGAAGCCTCCGGTGCGCGTTCCGTTCTGTAACGGTTGTGCGCCGGGGGCTTCTATTTGTGCTGCGCGCGGTGTGATTTCGTGTGCGGAATATGCCGCAGGCAGCGGAGGAGGCATGGTGGCGTGTCTGCCGGCCGTCAGCGTCTTCCGGTCTGTCCGTTTCTGCTGCCGCCGTGCTGCTGGGGGCGGCGGGGACGTTCGTCCTGATAGCTTTCGGGGCGAGGCAGGAGGGCTTTGCGCGAGAGTTTGAATTTTCCGGTTTTGGGGTCGACATCTACGAGTTTTACCATGATGGTGTCGCCTTCCTTGAGGCCGGCTTCTTCGACGGTTTCGAGCCGTTTCCAGTCGATTTCGGAGATGTGCAGCAGGCCGTCTTTTCCGGGCATGAATTCGACGAAGGCGCCGTAGGGCATGATGGAGGAGATTTTTCCTTCGTACGTTTCGCCTGTTTCGGGCACGGCGACAATCAGCCGTATGGCTCGCATGGCGGCGTTGATGGAGTCGAGGTTTGTGGCCGATATTTCGACGATGCCGACGCCGTCCACTTCGTCGATCGAGATGGTTGCGCCTGTTTTTTCCTGGATGCCCTGTATGATTTTGCCTCCCGGGCCGATGACGGCTCCGATAAATTCCTTGCCGATGGTGATGGTTTCGATGCGCGGTGCGTGCGGTTTGAGTTCCTGCCGCGGTGCGGGCAGGGCTTCCGTTATTTTGGAGAGGATGTGCAGGCGTCCTTCCCTGGCCTGGGCGAGCGCTTTTTCGAGGATTTCGTACGAGAGGCCGTCGACCTTGATGTCCATCTGCGTGGCGGTGATGCCGTCTTTCGTTCCGGTCACCTTGAAGTCCATGTCTCCCAGATGGTCTTCGTCGCCGAGGATGTCGGAGAGGACGGCGCAGTTCGTTCCTCTGTTTTCGGAAATCAGTCCCATGGCGATGCCCGAGACGGGTTTTTTGATCTGCACACCGGCATCCATCAGTGCCAGCGTTCCGGCGCAGACGGTTGCCATCGAGGAGGAGCCGTTCGATTCGAGAATGTCGGAGATAACGCGAACGACATAGGGGTAGCTGTCGGGCATCATGCGTTTGAGCGCGCGGTGGGCGAGGTTGCCGTGTCCGACTTCGCGGCGGCCGACGCCACGCTGCGGCCTGGCTTCGCCCGTGGAGAAGGGCGGGAAGTTGTAGTGCAGCAGGAAGCGTTCCTTGCCGTGAACGAGGACGTCGTCCACGATTTTTTCGTCATTTTTCGTGCCGAGCGTGACGGTCGTGAGCGACTGTGTTTCGCCGCGGGTGAAAATGGCTGCTCCGTGCGGTCCGGGCAGGCAGTCGGTTTCGATCCATATCGGGCGGATGTCCGTCGTCCGGCGGCCATCGAGGCGTTTGCCTTCGTCGAGGATGGCACGGCGCATGGCTTCTTTTTCCACGTCGTGATAATAGCGGCCGATCATCGGGGCTTTCGCTTCGAGTTCCTCGTCGGTGAAGGCCGTTTTGTATTCTTCCACGATGGCTTCGAAGGCTTCCGCGCGCGCCTGTTTGTCCGTGCCCGAAACGGCGACGGCATATGCTCTGTCGTAGCATTTTTCACGTACGTCGCGGCGCAGGTCTTCGTCGTTTTCTTCGTGACAGTATTCGCGCTTGACGGTTTTGCCGCACTCCGCGGTCAGTTCCGTCTGCACGCGGCAGTGGATTTTGATGGCTTCGTGGGCAAATTTGATGGCATCCAGCATTTCGGATTCCTGTACTTCGCTCATTTCGCCTTCCACCATCATGATATTGTCGGCCGTTGCGCCGACCATGATGTCGATATCGGCATTTTCCAACTGGCTGTACGTGGGGTTGACGATGAAGTTGCCGTCCACGCGTGCCACGCGCACTTCCGAGATAGGCCCGTTGAAGGGGATGTCGGAAACGGCCAGTGCGGACGAAGCTGCCAGACCGGCCAGCGCGTCGGGGACATCTTCGCCGTCGGCCGAAAAGAGTATGACGTTTACGAACACTTCGGCGTGGTAGTTGTCCGGGAAAAGCGGACGCAGTACGCGGTCTACGAGCCGCGAGGTGAGAATTTCGTAGTCCGAGGCTTTTCCTTCCCTGCGTGTGAATCCACCGGGGAACCGACCGAATGCCGAAAATTTCTCCTTGTAATCAACCTGCAGGGGCATGTAGTCCGTACCGGGGGCTGCTTCTTTTGCTGCGCAAACAGTGGCCAGAAGTACGGTATTGCCCATTCGTACCGTTACGGCGCCGTCGGCCTGTTTCGCCAGTTTTCCTGTTTCAACGGTGATGATTCTTCCATCACCTAAATCAATTGTCTTGTTAATAACATTCATGATTTTTACATCTTTTTACCTTAAAAATTTAGCAAAATTACTAATTATTCGGGGATCCGTGATTATGTTAGGGTGTTAAAAAAATAAATAATCGTCGTTTTTAGAGATAAAGTATTTTTTTTGTCACAATTTATGAATGATTTTCATCATCTGTTCGCCCAGTCCGATGGTGTATCCCTGCGAAACGAATACAATCCGTCCGAACGTATCTGCGATGATAAAGACCGGCCGTGCGCCGGCGACGGGCTGTTTCACTGCCGATGCGATCATTCCGGCAATGCGTCCGCCGGTATCAATGCCGTAAGTGATGCGTGACGGCAGGGAGCCGAACTCGTTTTTGTTGAATCGCTGCAATTCTTCTTCGTTTTCGAAAAGTAGAATCATCGGTCGGTTCCATTCTTCAAAAGCGTTTTTGAGCTGTGCGATGTCGCGCATGGCATGGCTGGTCGGTTCCTGGTTTGCGCCCAGGATGCCGACGACAAAATATCCGCGTCCCGTCGTGCCGAGGATGGATGTTTCGTCCCCGCCGGGCGTTGTGAACAGCGCTTCGGCATCCATGCTGCCGATGACCTGCACATCGTCGCCGTCTTCGCGCATGACGAGCGTCGCGAAGGTTGTTTTGCCGGCTTCGACGGCGAACGACACGACCCGCGCCAGCACTTTCCCGCTTGCCATGCGCGTGCCGCTTACGATCAGATAATTGCCTTCGTCGAGAGCCAGCGGTTTTTTCAGTATGCCTGCCCATGTGCCGCCCGCTCCCATATCGATTTCGCCTTCCGTTTCGAAGTTTAACGTCTGCAACTGTCCGTCCGGGCGTATTCCGGCAACAGTGAAATGGCTGTAATATTTCGGATTGTCCGGTGATGCTCCGGCCGTCCGGCAGGATGCCGCGACGAAGCCTTTCTCCGGACTGTGGCGCCGGACGGTGTCGAGGCGAACATCGGTCCACCGACTGCTGTAGTACTGTACTTTTCCCGTAACAGGCTCGATTCGTGCGGGTATTCCCATGCTGCGTGCGGAGGCGACGAAGAAAATGTCGCGCGAGCGGATGTCGGCCATACGCGCTTTCCATACGCCTGCGGGCATGACGGGGATAAGGAGCGGATTCAGCTCATTTTGCACGCTGATGTGCTGCCGCACCCAGTCGGCCCATACGGCCGGATCCTCGCGCGCCGCTTTCACGAGCGAGCGGTCGATTTGCGCGGCAAAAAACTGTTTGTAAGGCGTCAGAAATTCGTTTGCCACGCGCGGATTCAGCACACAGTCGGTGAAAAGGTTTAACTCTTCGTCGCTGCCGCACAGATTTTCCGCTACGGCAGGCGTGTTTTGCAGATGGTCAAGCCAGACGGATGCGGGCGTGTCGCGCAGGTCTTTTGCCGTGGCAACGCTTAGCAGCGCCATTGCCTGCGGGCGTTTGTCCTGCGACGCGGCGCGAAGGAAAGCTTCGATTTCCGACCAGTTGCCGCGACTTTTCAGCATGTATTCTTTTGTCTTCGCCTCGTCGATCGAAAGCGCCCGTGCCAGTGCGACCGCTTTTTCTTCGGTGTAGAAAGTTGCCGTGTAGACCCTTCTGATTTCGTCTTCTTCCGACAGACGTTTTGCATTTGCTTCCTTTTGCGCGTCGGTTACTTCGACGGGGATGCTTCCGTCCGCCGGCGGCACGATGTCGAACGATTCGTTTATTTCATCATCCGGTTTCCTGTTTAATGTGACGGTGACCTGTGCTGTTTTTCCGAAAGAAACTTTGCCGAAACCGAGGCGTCCGTCTTTTGTCGCCCAGACGAGCATGTCGCCTCTGCCTGCCGAGAACGGGCAACGGCCTTCGGCGTCGGTTTTTACACGCGCCACGGAATAAAATTCGGCAAAGTTGTAGAGTTTAAATTCTACCAGTGCATTTTCGACGGGACGGCTATCCGCATCCACGACGGTGACGATTGTTTTTGCGACGGGCGCATAATTTTCCGTCACGTTGATTTCCGTGTAGCAGGCCGTTGTTTCAATCACTTCTTCGTGGCCGCCGTAGAGTCCGAAGACTTTCGTGCACACCAGCATACTGCGGGAGGCGGGATTGTTGAACCAGGCCATGTTGAGCACCGGTTCAGGCTCACATGCTCCCATGAAATACCATTTGCCGTCGACCCATACTTCGACCCACGCATGGTTGTCGTCCGTATGCGCCCAACGCGGCGTATATATTTGCCGTGCAGGGATTCCGACCGAACGCAACGCGGCTACGGCAAATGTCGATTCTTCGCCGCAGCGGCCGTAAGCCGTTTTGACGGTAGCCAGCGGCGAACTTGTGCGGGCATCCGACGGGGTGTAGATCACTTTTTCGTGACACCAGTGGTTTACTTCCAGCGCCGCGTCACGCAGAGAAAGTCCCTTCACGCGATCTTTCAACTCTTCGAAAAACACCATCCTGCTCCCGTCCAGCGTTTCGTTGTTGATGCGTACGGGCATTACGAAATGGCGGAAAACGGCTTCGGGTATCCGGTTTCCCCACGGCATTTCCACCTGTGCGGCAAACGTCGCGCGCACATTATTTAAATAAAATGCACCTTCGTAGTCGGTAATGTCGCCGATGGGCATGTATGCGTAGAGAAACATCATCGCTTCTCTTTCGCGAAGCGTCATTTCGCAGTCGAAAACGGCGAAAAGCGACGAGTCGGCAAAAAAGGATTTCTTTTCCGCAAACGTTCGCGAAACTTCCGAGCGGAAAGATGAATCCGTGATGAAATGCGACGGCGACGTACAATTCATACACATCATATAAAAACCGAAAAGGCAGACAATCAGATTTTTTATATTCATACGATTCTGTTTTGCGGCAAAGATACGGTTTTTATTCTTACAGGAGAAACGCTTTATTCATTTCTTTTTTTATACCTTTGTGCCCTTAACAAGAAATATATTTGAATGTAATCGTATTTATTATAAGTATCATCTTTAAATCTCTGTTGTATCTATGAGCCTTTTTATTTTTTACGGTATTCTGCTCATTTCCTTTGGAGCGTTCATGTCGGGAAGTTTTGCCATTCCGTTCGACAAAGTCAGGGCGTGGAAATGGGAAAACTACTGGCTGGCATACGCCCTGTTCGGATACGTCGTTGTTCCGTTTCTGCTTTGTCTGCTGTTTGCGCCGGGCTTTCTGACCGCCCTGGGACAGGTTCCCGCCGGGGCGTTGAGCACGGTCTTTCTGCTGGGCGCCCTTTATGGGCTGGCCAATCTCACGTTCGGGTTATCCTTGCGTTATCTTGGTATTGCGCTGGGCTATGCCCTGTCGCTGGGACTGATGATGGCCATCGGCACGCTGCTGCCGCCGCTGCTCGACGGACGGCTGGGCAAACTGTTCGAAGGCCACGGCGGCGTCCTGCTGTTGACCGGCATTGTGACCTCGCTGGCCGGCATCGGGCTGTCGGGCTATGCCGGTTTCCTGAAAAGCCGCCAGGCCGGC
>JAISXP010000139.1 GCA_031270465.1 Tannerella sp.
AAGATTACGTTAGCAAAGACAATCTGTTCTACGCTGCAAACAGAGCATTGGCGAATGTGGGAAAAATCTTGTATGTGAACTTTAAAAATCATGCAGCTTAATTATGAGGACTTACTTACACACATTAATGACGACAATTTGAATTGCCCTCTCCTTTTCAGGCGCCGGCTCCTGTCCACGAGATGGTGTAGCGGAAGTTTTTATCGTCGGGCATGTTGCGTATTTCGAAATGTCCGGCGATGCCCTTTTCCCGGCATGTTTCGCCGAAATGACACAGTGCGATACCCATGTCGATGGATGAGAATCCAAATGAAAACGTACGGTAGAAATGCACCGTGTCACCGTCGAGTACTGCGCGCCAGGGCTGCATGTTGTTGGCCGACGGCGCCAGACGTACCATTTCGAACGGCAAAGCATATACGCCGGCCTGCGCTTCGGCGAGCGGCGTCAGGAAATCACGATGAAAGAATGTCGCTCCGAAGGGTTTGCGCGTGCGGTGTTTTTTTTCCGCACCTACAATGTATGTCTCGACGAACCGTTTGCGACCGCTTGGATAGCCGATTGGCGAGACGATTCTCAGCGTCTCGTCCGGTTTCAGCGCCACCTGCCGGACGAAGTCTTTACGGTTGAACGTGCCGCCCAGCCAGCATGTGCCCAGCCCCAGCCCGGTACAGTAGAGAATCGCCTGCTCAAACATCCAGGCGGCTCCTTCTCCTGCCATCGGACCTTCTTCATATACGAGCGCAAGATAGTCTCTCGCACCGCCGATCCATCCGTAGGTGCCCAGCTTCACCTTCTCAGACTCGCCTGCCTGCGCATGTATCAGCCGGATGCGAGCCTTTGCTCCGAATGGCGCCTTCAATCCGGCGATATGGCTTGCGACAAGCTCGGCATGTTCCGCACTCAGCGGCTCGCCGGTATAACTGCGCACAGAACGGCGCGCGAGAATCGTTTCAATAACAGACATAATCTTTAATTTGAATCTTGAGTCCTGAATTTAGAATCACATTTCCTCCTCTTCTTCGTAGTGTCCGAACAGGAAAGCGTTGTATACGGAATGTCTTCATTACTTCCTTCGATGAGGATACGTCCTTTCAGAAGAATAGCGTCTTTGCCGTTGTCCGTTTGAGCGGCACAAACCGATGTCATGCAGCAAAACGCCGCAAGGAAAATCATTTTATGCCTTTCGGCGCGGGAAAACATGTGTGTCATAAATCTATTCTGATTTTACTGTTACAAGCACAAAAACGTAAGTATAACGGGAGCGAATCCCGTTATATTACGCCGTTATTGTTTTTTTAAGATCCGAGGCGCGTTTCAGGGAAACGGCATAAACTATTTCTTCCTGATATGATTGAGCATCTTTTCCATTTCCCTGATGCGCTCTTTCTCCTCAATTGCCATTCAAATATTCAAGTATTCAACGATTTATGCCGTTCGGACGGAGTAGAACCTCGTCCGAACGGGGCAAACATGTTTGTCCCGCCCACAATATGAATGCTTGCCCGCAAATAATTTTTCGTGGCCGACTGTTTTTTAAAGAATCATTCGTATATTTGCTCTCAATTTTAGCATGAATATGGACACGGCCGATAAATTGCAAATATTTAACCGTTTATATACGGATTACCAGAAGCGGTTCATCCGCTTTGCCTTTACGTATGTCCGCGACCTGGCCGCAGCCGAAGACATCACGGCCGATGCTTTCGTCCATTTCTGGGAAAACAGCGATTCGCTGACGCCCGACACTTCTGCGCCGGCCTACATTCTCGGCGTCATCAGAAACAAAAGCCTCGCCTACCTGCAGCATGAACAGGTGCGCGAAGTCGTGGAAGAAAAGCTCAGAGATCATGCGGAATGGGAATTGCGCACACGGGTGGAAATGCTGGAAGCATGTAATCCCGAAGAGCTTTTTGCGACTGAGATACAGACGATTGTTGACCGCACGCTGGCGTCACTGCCCGAACAGACACGCCGGATATTCGTGATGAGCCGCTATCAAAACCTGTCATACAGGGAAATTGCCGAGCAGTCGGACATGACGGTGAAGGGTGTGGAGTTTCATGTTTCAAAAGCGCTCAAGGCGCTGAGAATTAGCCTTAAAGATTATATGTCCGTATTTTTGTACCTGTTTCTCTGATTTTTTTTCGCTTTTTTACTAGGGATGTGTTCCGCTGGACACATTATATATATGCAAGGTAATAAAAATGGACAGAAACATACTGTACGGATTTTTTAACGGAACGGCGTCGTCCCACGAGGAGATGCAGGTACGCGAATGGATGGAAGCATCTGCCGAAAACCGGCGTGTCTTTCTGAAAGAGCGCCGGCTGTTCGACATGCTCCTGCTGAATGCGCGGGAGAATGCCGGACGCAAAACGGCCGGACGCCGAACGCGCATCGTCCCGTTCCTGAAAGAAGCCGCCAAAGTGGCCGCTGTCGCAGTAATCACGCTTACTGTATGTTACGGTTATTTCCTCAATCGCGAACGCGCCGATGCTTCGGCCATGCAGACCGTTTCCGTCCCTGCCGGACAGCGGGTGAGCATCACGTTGCCCGACGGCACGAACGTATGGCTGAACGCTCGCTCGAGCCTCGCCTATCATGCCCCGTTCGACCGGGATAAAAGAGTGATGACTCTGGACGGAGAGGCATATTTCGAAGTAGCCCGAGACGAAAAAAAACCGTTCACCGTACAGACCGCCAAGGGTGTAATCGAAGTGCTGGGCACGCATTTCAACGTGAACGCTTACGCATCGGACAGCATCTTCGAAACGATGCTGATGAGCGGAAGCCTCAAGGTCGGGACGAACGGCAACCCGGCCGGCAGCATAACGCTGACGCCCGGCAAAAAAGCAACGCTGAAAGACGGAAAATTGCAGGTCGAACACGTGAGCGACTACGCGCGATACCGCTGGCGCGAAGGACTGATATGCTTCACCAACGCATCGTTTGTCGATATCATGCACGATTTTGAAAAATACTACGGCATATCCGTCCGGGTGAAAAACACGAAAGTGATAAAATATTCCTATACGGGCAAATTCCGCCATACGGATGGCGTTGATTACGCCCTGAGGGTATTGCAGAAAGACATACGCTTCACTTTCAGGCGAGACGACGATACGCAAATCATGTATATCGAGTGAATGAAAAAGAATGTTTTATCATTAAAATTTAACTGCCTATGGAAAAAGAAAAAGAAGGAAATGCATGAAAATCAAATGAAAAAGAAGGCCGGCAAGCATCTTTGCACCGCCTGCCGGCCGTAATTAACACAATTAATTTTTTAACAAAATGTATTAATCAAAAACAAGACAAAGGTATGAAAAATAAATCTTTGAAGGAGGGTTTTTACCCCCAAAAATTACGACTTGACAAAATTTTTAGAATCATGAAATTGACAACATTGTTGCTTATAGTATGCGTATTGTGTTCATTTGCAGAAAATACACATTCGCAAAATGCAAGAGTGACGCTTAACAGACAAAACGTCCTGTTGAGCGCCGTACTGGATGATATCGAGCGTCAGACGGATTATCTGTTCATCTTCAACAACGAAGTGAACATCAACCGCAGAGTCTCGGTAAAGGTAAAGAACCAACCCGTATCCGGCGTGCTGGATAATTTGTTGGCGACTACGGGCGTTGAATATGCCATGACTGGAACACACATTGTACTCTCCAAAAAGGAAATGCTGTCTTCCGCAGCGATTCAACAGTCCGGTAAACGGATCACCGGCACGGTGATAGACGAAAAAAACGAGCCGATTATCGGCGCGAATGTGATGGAGAAAGGTACGGGCAACGG
>JAISXP010000150.1 GCA_031270465.1 Tannerella sp.
GGAACAATTGAGTCGTCGTGGAAAAAAGAAAACAACCGCTTCTCGTACGATATTGCCGTTCCTCACGGGACAACCGCCGAAGTCTGGCTACCGGAAGGAAACATCACCGAAAGCGGCAAACCGGTGGGCGATATTGATGATATACGTTTTTTGAGAAAAGAAAAAGGATTTCAGGTTTTCGAAGTCCGTTCGGGAAAATACGCTTTCGAGAGTGTAGCAACAAAATGATAGCTCTCCACGAGTTTCTGAACGAAAGTCGCTGATAGTATGACCATCTGATGATGCCTGCGTATTATGCGGCGCATATACTGATTACTGCCTCGGTTGTAAAGAATTGAAATATAAACCTGAACATGCTGATTCGGCTCCTTTTTCCGCTTTAACTTTCAGGTTATTCTTTGTCAAAACATCGCTTACGTTCAAAAAAAATTAAGAATTGTATGGTTTTCGAAGTCAAATCGGGGAAATATTACGTTTAGAAAGCGTAATAACAGAAATAATTGGCGTTATTGTGCATTTGTAAAGAATAAATCAGTTATATTTGCAACCTGAAACGATAACATCAAAACCATGGCAAAAAATTTGTTGCTTACAACACGCAAGGACGGCCGTTCAGGTCGCGCAGTATCCGCAGAGTTGCTGAAAGTTGACGACCAGACAGGTAATACCGTCACGCGGTGGTCAGACATCAATGTTGTCAATTATATAAATTAATTATTATTCGATATGAAAAGTAATCGTAGAGATTTTTTGAAGAAAACCCTGTACGGGGGATTGGCGCTGGGCGTAACAGGCAGTTATGCCGGAATGGCGCAGAGTTGTAAAAGCGAGACGAAGCCGGAAAAAGCATCCGCCGGCACACCCGCACGAAAGGGGAAAACGGTGATGGGCTTGCGTTGTGCAGCCATTCCCGAAGTGCGTATTGCCGTTATCGGGTTGGGACGCGGAGGAGGCGCCGTCAGCCGGCTGTCGCAGATTGAAGGCACGCGGATTGTCGCCCTGTGCGACCTGCGGGACGACCGCATCAAAAGCTGTCAGGAACGCCTGAAGAAAGCCGGGCGTCCCGAAGCGGCAGTCTACACCGGTGAGGAAGACTGGAAAAAAGTGTGCGAACGCGACGACATTGACCTGATTTATAATGCCACGCCGTGGGAGTTGCATGTCCCCATCGCACTGTACGCCATGAAACACGGTAAACATGCCGTCGTGGAAGTCCCCGCCGCCCTGACGGTCGACGACTGCTGGGCACTGGTCGACACCGCCGAGGAAACGCAGCGCCACTGTATGATGCTCGAAAACTGCTGCTACGACTTCTTCGAACTGACCACGCTCAACATGGCGCGCAAGGGTCTTTTCGGCGAAATCTATCACGGCGAGGGCGCTTACATCCACGACCTGCGCAGCATAAAACACAGCAAAGACGGATACTACAAAATGTGGCGGCTCGAACACAGCAAGCATCACACCGGCGACCCGTATCCGACGCACGGACTGGGACCCGTTGCCCAAATCATGGGCATCAACCGCGGCGACCGGATGGACTACCTCACGTCGATGTCCACCAACCAGTACGGCCTCACGCTCTACGCCGAAAACACCTTCGGCAAGGATTCGCCCGAAGCAAAGGCGACCTACAAACTGGGCGACATGAACAATTCCCTGATCCGCACCGTCAACGGCCATACACTGCTGGTAGTACACGACACGACCAGCCCGCGCCCCTACGACCGCATACACAAGATCAGCGGCACGAAAGGCTACGCCGTGAAATATCCTGAAGAAAAAATCGCCCTCGACCCGCAGGCACACGAGTTTCTGAAACCCGAAGAGTTCAAAGCGATTATGGCGCAGTATGAACACCCGCTCTCGCGATACATCGGCGAAAAGGCAAAAGCCGTCGGCGGCCACGGCGGGATGGACTACATCATGGACTGGCGGCTGATATACTGCCTGCGTAACGGACTGCCGCTGGATCAGGACGTATACGACGCGGCAACCTGGTCGTGCATCACCGAACTGAGCGAGCGTTCCGTCGAGAACAGGAGCAACTCCGTCGACGTGCCCGACTTCACCCGCGGCGAATGGCAACATGCCAAGCCCTGGCCTGTCATCGACATGGAAACAGTGTTCTGTTAGCCGTTCGGATGACAAGACGCCCAAACCGGAAATTCCGGTTTCAAGTTATTAATTTGTAAATCTTTGAACATATATTTTTATGTACAGATTCTTTTTATCATTTTTCGTACCTGTCATTCTTGCCGGCGCAGTACACGCACAGGATCACCGTCTTCCTCCGGTTTTCGGAGCGGAATATGCAGGCAAGACGTTTCAGGATTCCCGCGTACGGTCCTACCTTACCCCGCAACGCATCGTGTGGAAATACGATGGCGGAGGAAAACTGATTACCCGTCCCGACGCACTGCTTGCCGGCGGACACAACGGACAGAGCGAACTCACCAGCCGCCCGACATGTTCCATGCGCAGTACGGACAACGAATACCCGTCCATCCTGCTCGACTTCGGGAAGGAGATACAGGGCGGCATACAGCTGGTAACTGCCGCCTCGAGCAGTCATACAAAAATCCGCGTACGCTTTGGCGAATCAGTCAGCGAGGCTATGAGCCAGGCAGGAGGAACGCAGGGGGCGACCAACGACCATGCCATGCGCGACTTCGTCATGGAAACACCCTGGCTCGGAGTGGCCGAAGCAGGCAACAGCGGCTTTCGCTTTGTGCGCATCGACCTGATTGAACCCAACACACAACTCGATCTGAAAGAAGTCAACGCCATTTTCACCTACCGCGACATCCCCTATTCCGGCTCCTTCAAAAGCAGCGACGAGCGGCTGAACCGGATATGGATGACGGGCGCTTACACCGTGCATCTCAACATGCAGGAATACATCTGGGACGGCATCAAACGCGACCGCCTCGTATGGCTGGGCGACCTGCACCCGGAAGTAATGACAATAAACACCGTCTTCGGATACAACGAAGTCGTCCCCAAAAGCCTCGATCTGGCGCGCGACATCACTCCCCTCCCCGGCTGGATGAACGGCATGTGCTCCTATTCTCTGTGGTGGATCATCATCCATCGCGACTGGTATCGTTATCAGGGAGATCTGTCATACCTGAAAAATCAGCAGGAATATCTTGCAGGACTGCTGCGGCTGCTGTTCACCAAAGTCGACGCGTCGGGAAAAGAACAGTTGGACGGCGGCGGACGCTTCCTCGACTGGCCTTCGAGCCCGAACGTGAAAGGCGTCGATGCCGGACTGCAAGCCTTGATGGTGATAGCTTTTCAGGCAGGCGCCGAATTGTGCGGCATACTCGGCGACAGGCAACTGGCTGACGAATGCTCGGTCGTTGCAGACCGTATGCAGAAGCAAGTCCCGTACCACAACCAGTTGAAACAGGCTGCATCGCTGTTGGCGCTTGCCGGCATGTTGCCCGCAAAACAGGCCAACGACGAAGTGATTGCGGCAGGCGGCGCAAAAGATTTTTCCACCTTCTACGGATACTACATGCTGCAGGCGCAGGCCAAGGCAGGCGATTATCAGTCTGCCATCGACAATATCCGCCAATTCTGGGGCGGAATGCTCGACATGGGCGCTACCACCTTCTGGGAAGACTTCAATCTGGAGTGGATGGAAAACGCCGCAGGGATCGACGAACTTGTCCCGGAAGGGAAAAAAGACATCCACGCCGATTTTGGCGCGTATTGCTACAAGCAACTGCGACACAGTCTGTGCCACGGATGGGCATCGGGCCCCGTGCCCTGGCTGACCGAACACGTGCTGGGCGTGCAGGTAGTAGACCCCGGATGCCGGACGCTTCGCATCGAACCGCATCTGGGCGACCTCCAGTGGGTGGAAGGAACCTTCCCGACGCCCCTCGGAGTGGTGAAAATCAGCCACAGAAAAGACGCCGCAGGCAAAATCATCTCCAGCGTGAATGCTCCCAGGGGAGTGAAAATCGTCCGGCAACCATAAATCACGTTAATGAAACCTTTATTTATAAATTAAAACCGTAACAATAATGAAACTATCACGCAGATCATTTCTCGTAGCCGGTGTGGCCGGCGCAGCAGGTGCAGGTTTTTCCGGTTTGCTGAAAGCCGCTCCTGTCGAGTCCGCTTCTCCTGTTCCGGCAAAGAAAACCGCCGGCGTAAAAGGACGTCCCAAACTGTGTATCTCAACCTACAGCCTGCAAAGTTTCCGCCGCGACCCGGACGGAATTGAAAAAAGCATCCTCACGGCAGCCGATTTCGGTATCGACGCCGTCGACATCCTTCACCGGAGCATGCCGAGCGAAGACAACGCTTACTGCCAGAAACTCAAACAGACAGCTTACCGCAATGGCGTGGCTTTGGCGTGTTTGTCCATTCACCAGGATTTTGTCGACCCGCATCCCGAATACCGCCAGCGCATGGTTGAACACACTATCCGGTGCATTGAACTGGCTTATAACATGGGTATTCCGGCCATCCGCCTCAATTCGGGAACATGGGGTACGACCGGTTCGTTCAACGACCTGATGAAAGCGCGAGGCATCGAGCCGCTTATCGAAGGTTATACCCTCGACGACGGCTTTGGCTGGGTACAGGACTGTATATATAAATGTATCCCGACCGCCGAAAAATGCGGTGTGGTGATGGCTCTCGAAAACCACTGGGGAATAGCAGGCACGCCCGAAGGCATGATTCGCATCAGGAAAAGCGTGAATTCCGACTGGCTGAAGTTCCTGCTCGACACGGGCAACTTCCTCGAAAACCCGTACAGCAAAATCGAACAGATCATCAAGGACTGCGCCTTCATTTCCTGCAAAACTTATCAGGGTGGCGGGACATGGTATTCGCTCGATCTGGACTACGACCGCATCATCAAGATATTCTACGATGCAGACTACCGCGGTTATATCACCCTCGAATTTGAAGGAAAAGCCGACCCCGTTCAGTCGTCTATCGAGAGCTTGAATCTGTTCAAAAAGTATATCGACAAGTACTATACGGATTATCCCGTCAAATAGAACTCGCGTATGCCTGTCCGTAAAAACAGCCGGCGCCGGAGAATCAAATCGTTCCCCGGCGCCTTTGTTTTTCACATCCGACCATATATTCCTGCAAAAGCCCTACACACTATTATACTGCGCGCAGTATGACAGGCCGTATTCGCGATACGTTTCATCATGAATGCAGTCGGTTAATTATGATAAAAATGTCCGGAATATGCGGCGCTCTTCGTATTTTTGTACGAAATATTGATTTTAAACTTTATCCGAATTATGATAACTGAAGAACTGATTAATCCGAAAAGTATTGTCGTCGTAGGCGGTTCGAACAAAACGTCCAAACCGGGAGGTAACTGCATCCGCAATTTGCTGAACGGCCAGTACGCCGGAGATTTATACGTGGTCAACGCCAAAGAAGAATCGGTACAGGGGTTGCGATGCTACCGGCATGTGGGCGACATTCCTCCAACCGATTTGGCTATTATCTCTATTCCTGCCGCATCGTGTCTGGAAACGGTGACCGTGCTGGCACAGGAAAAACATGTCAAGGCCTTCATCATGTTCACTGCCGGATTCGGCGAAACGTCCGAAGAGGGGCGCATACTCGAAGCCCAAATCGTGAAAGTCATCACCGACGCGGGCGCTGCGCTGCTGGGGCCAAACTGCATCGGGATGCTTAATCGCTACCATCGCAGCCTGTTCACTCTTCCCATTCCCGAAATGAGTCCGTCCGGGGTCGACATGATTTCCAGTTCGGGTGGCACGGCCATCTTCATCATGGAATCGTCCATACGGCGCGGATTGCGTTTCAATTCCGTGTGGTCTGTCGGCAATGCGGGGCAAATATCCGTCGAAGACGTGGTGGAATACATGGACATTCATTTCAATCCCGAGACTGATTCCAGAATCAAGCTTCTCTACATGGAAGCGATCAAAGACCCGGATAAACTGCTGGAACACACAAGTTCGCTGATTCGGAAAGGCTGCAGGATAGCCGCCATCAAGTCAGGCGTCTCCGAATCGGGCTGCCGTGCCGCCTCGTCGCACACGGGCGCCATGACCAATCCCGATCTGGCCGTCGAAGCGCTGCTCCGCAAAGCGGGCGTCGTCCGATGCTTCAGCCGCGAAGAACTGGCTACGGCCGGCGCCGTATTTACGCTTAAAGAACTTAAAGGCAAAAATATAGCCATTGTAACTCATGCCGGAGGTCCTGCCGTGATTCTGACCGACGCACTTGCCAAAGGCGGGCTGGAAATACCCCAGCTTTCGGGAACGGCTGCGGCGGAAGAACTCAAAAACAGGCTCCTGCCCGGTTCGTCGGTCAGCAATCCCATCGATATACTCGGAACAGGCCGGCCTGAACATCTGGCACTGGCTATTGACTACTGCGAATCGAAATTCGAAAACATCGACGGCATTGCCGTGATATTCGGCAGCCCCGGACTGACGAGCGTGTACGAAGCATACGATGTGCTGGACAGGAAAATGAAAACCTGCACGAAACCCATCTTCCCCGTCCTCCCGTCGGTCATAACAGCCTGCGAAGAAACCGACTTTTTCGTGAAGCAAGGACACGTCAATTTCAGCGACGAAGCCGGACTGGCCGACATGCTGACGAAAATACTGAAAACACCTTCGCCTCCGGCCAACAGCCTCGAGTTGAAATATGTAGATGTCCCCGCCATCCGCAGAATCATCGACAGCATTCCCGAATCGGGATATATCTCCCCCCAGTCGGTACGCGACCTGTTCAGCGCCGCCGGCATTCCGATGGTGGACGGGACGGTTTCCGCCGAATGGGAAGAGATCCGCGACTTTGCAGCAAAAGTGCAGTATCCCGTCGTGGCAAAGGTGGTCGGGCCGGTTCACAAGTCGGATGTCGGAGGCGTTGTGCTGAACATTCGTTCGGAAGAACACCTCAAGATAGAGTTCCGTCGGTTGATGGAAATCCCCGATGTCTCAGCCGTCATGATTCAGCCGATGCTGAAGGGCGTCGAACTGTTTGCCGGGGCAAAATACGAAACGCTGTTCGGGCACATCGTGCTGTGCGGACTGGGAGGAATCTTTGTCGAGATATTCAAGGACATCGCTTCGGGACTGGCTCCGCTCTCTACCGAAGAAGCCCTGTCCATGGTGCATTCGCTCAAAGGACACAAAGTGTTCGAAGGTGCGCGCGGACAGAAAGGTATCGACGAATTTGAGTTTGCCAGAATCATTGTCCGCCTGTCGGCGCTGCTCCGTTTTGCCATCGAAATAAAAGAACTGGACATCAATCCCCTGCTGGCGACAAACAAAGGCATCATCGCCGTAGATGCCAGAATACGGATAGAAAAATGATACGCACGCTTATTTTAATCGGACTCGGCGGAGGAGCGGGCAGCATATTGCGCTATCTGACTTCTGTCCTGACGAACAAATATTTCCACGGCGCGTTCCCGCTGGCAACGTGTATTGTCAACATTGCCGGATGTTTCGTTATCGGATGGCTGGTGGGAATGCTCGGCCGCCAGTCAAACCATCCCGATCTGAATGCGCTGTTCATCACCGGCTTTTGCGGAGGATATACGACTTTTTCCACTTTCTCGGCAGAAAACTTGCATCTGTTTCAGTCGGGCAACAACTCTACGGCCTTTTTTTACATTGCCGTGAGCATACTTGCAGGCCTGTTCGCCGTGTGGCTCGGATGGCAGGTTTCAAAAATATAGAGCGTACTTTTTCGCGCGCCTCCTGAAGATTGGATGCTGGAGATTCGCGACCGGGGCGATTTTCTTGTCCCGGAAAGCTTGTTTTTTATGCAGAAAACACTTATCTTTGCATTTCGATAAACAGAAAAAAACATGCTCACCATAAAATTTATTGCGGAAAACAGGGACGAAGTCGTTCGCCGGCTGGCAAAAAAGCATTTCGATGCAGGAGAAATCATCGAGAAAATCATCGCGCTGGACGCTTCGCGGCGCGGCGCACAGTCGGCTCTGGAAGCAAGTCTGACCGAACTGAACCGTATTTCGAAAGAGATCGGGATGCTGATGAAGGAAGGGAAAAAGGAGGAAGCCGAAGCCGCCAGGACTAAAGTGGCAAAGATAAAAGACGCCAATAAGGAACTGGAAACGGCGAAGACACAGTCGGAGAAAGACCTGCACGAACTGCTGATGCTCGTCCCCAATCTGCCGCACGAATCCGTGCCCGAAGGAAGGAACGCCGGCGACAATGTATGCGAAAAAACGGGCGGCATCATCCCCGAACTGTCGGCCGACGCACTGCCGCACTGGGATCTGGCAAAGAAATACGACCTGATTGATTTCGAGACCGGCGTAAAGATTGCCGGCGCGGGTTTCCCTGTCTACAGGGACTATGGCGCGCGGCTGCAGCGTGCGCTCGTCAATTTTTTCCTCGACAGTGCACGCGAGGCAGGCTATCTGGAAATTGAGCCGCCGTACGTCGTCAATGCCGATTCGGGATACGGCACGGGAAATCTGCCCGACAAGGAAGGACAGATGTATCATGCTCCGGTCGACAATCTTTATCTGATACCCACCGCCGAAGTGCCGGTTACGAATATTTACCGCGATGTGATATTGAACGAATCGGATCTGCCGGTGAAAAACGCGGCCTATTCGGCCTGTTTCCGTCGCGAAGCAGGCTCGTACGGAAAAGATGTGCGCGGACTGAACCGCCTGCATCAGTTCAACAAGGTGGAAATCGTCTGTATCGACAAGCCTGAACATTCGTACCGGATGCTGGACGAGATGGTAGAATATGTACGCTCGCTGGTCGAAAAACTGGAACTGCCGTGGCGCATACTCCGTCTGTGTGGCGGCGACATGAGTTTTACCTCCGCTCTTACGTTTGACTTCGAAGTGTTTTCGGCCGCCCAGAAACGATGGCTCGAAGTCAGTTCGGTATCCAATTTCGAGAGCTACCAGTCCAACCGTCTGAAATGTCGCTATCGTAGCGCGGAAGACAAGAAGATACAACTCTGCCATACGCTTAACGGCAGCGCCCTGGCGCTTCCGCGAATCGTGGCCGCCCTGCTGGAAAACAACCAGACGCCCGACGGCATACGTATCCCGCACGCACTGCGTCCGTACACCGGATTCGAAACAATCAGATAAACAGTCCGGCCGGCACTTATCAAGTGGGGAGAGTATTGTCAAAAGATTGGCTTCACTAAGAATCAGGCGAAAGATATTATAAAAATGAAAACAGGTTTCTTTCAATACAATGTTATATGGCGAGACAGAGATGCCAATCTCGCCTATATCCGGGAAAAGATAAAGGATTCGACATTTGATATGCTGGTATTGCCTGAATTCTTCACCAGTG
>JAISXP010000026.1 GCA_031270465.1 Tannerella sp.
TGCGGTTGATGGCCTGACGTCTGCGTTCGGCGGAGAGGCTTTTGTATGCGTCCTTTGCCTTTGGGTTTTCGACGTTCGCTTCGAGGCCGATAGCCAGTTTCAGGTCGCCTTCGGCCACGCCCTGATTGTAGGCGTTCGAGGCTTCGGTTCCGGGCGTCGCAAGGCCGGCCAGCAAGCAGCACGGCTACCTCTTCGACGGATATTTTCAACTCGCCACATCGTTCGATGGCTTCCAGTAGCGACAGGTCGTCGAGCAAATGAGTTATTTTTTCTTCCATATCATTCTGATTTTAAAAGGTCTTATTTAAATACAGGTCTATCCTGCGTCGCAGGTCGAGCAGCCGGCGCCGGCTGCCGAGCGGGATACGGAATGCAGGTGTTTTTCAACATATTCCGTCCCTACGAGACGGTACATCAGGGGGATGATCTGTTTCTGCCAACATTGTGTCCCTGCGGGTAGGGTGTGCAAACCCTATAAAAATCGGCTAAATCCTTTTTTGAGGTGTTATTGACTTTTTTAACGCACCAAGATTAAAATCAGATGTCTCCACGCGGTCGCTCCGCTCCCTTAGTCGACATGACGGGACGGTCAAAGGATAAAGGGAGAGAACAGGCTGTTGGTGGCTTTGACGCCAACAGCCTGTTCTCTCATCACTCACCGGGAACCGCAAAAAAAGATTTAGCCGAGTTCGCAAAGATTTTTTGTCAGGTGCTTTGATGTGGGCAGACAGAATAAATCAAATGCTGTAAATCCAGTTCTTTGTGTTCGCCCGGCCTCCGTGTTTGAATGATTTCTTCACATGACGGCATTGAGCTTCAGCCCGCGGAGCTTGCAAAAAAAAGCGGTAGAAATTAGGTATTGATATATGAATGTCCTATCTTTGCCGTATATTTTAATTTAAGTATGAAGAATATGAAAAAGTTTTTATTTCTGTTAAGCATGTTCCCCTGCGTGTTGTCGGCACAGATTTCGAAGGGCGGAACAGATAAAAGGCCTGCGTTGCGGTTGAGCAGTTTACAGGTGAAAAATGATGTCGTGCTGCGAGCGGAATCGATCGATGGCCTCCCTGATTCGACATATACTTATTACGAAGCAAAATTGCATAAAGCGGTAAGTATCAAATACAGCGAAGACGGTTGGCCTGTACTGGAAAAAGGTTATACGGATTTTGATTATGAAGGCTTTCCCAACGACGATGTGAAGACGGAGTATACCTATACGCGCGAAGGCGATCTTCTTGTACAGGAAGCAACCTCATTTTTAATTCCTTATGACGACGGAGTATGGCATGAATACGTAAGAAGAATCAATTACATCAACGCTAACAACTGGCCTGTAAAGACATACCTGTATTATTACCTCGGCGACGGCAACTGGGAACTCAACGAAGTATTTGCCTCCGTCGAATATAATGAAAAAGGAAATCCCACCGTTGCAATCGATTCCATCCCAAGTACAGGCGGACGGCTGAAAGCGATCACGCGATTTGAAATATCCTACGACTCGCAGGATCGCATTGCCGGATTAAACACTTTCATCATACGTGGAGAAGCGGACGAGTGGAAACAGAATGAAAGAATTACAGTAACATACGACGACAACGGCAACCGCCTCGACACACATTTCATACAGGACGAAAACGGAGAATGGACAACGGTCGACTACTTCATCGAGACGCTGTACGACGAGCACGGGAATATCATTTCCGAAACGGAAAAAACGCTGGACGAATATGGCGAATATCGTATTGTATGGTCTGATACATACCGCCATGTTTATTTGCCGGCTGCCATCGTCCCGATTTCCGGCATCCAATCCGGCCGCTCCTCGATTATCTATCCCAGTCCGGCAGACAGTTATGTAACGGTCTCGCTGCGGGAAGCGGACGGGGCGTTTGTGACACTGACGGATCTTTCGGGCAAGGTCGTCGTCCGGCAGGCCGTCGGACAACAGGCAAATATACCCGTAAACTCCTTGCCGCGCGGCATTTATCTGCTTACGGTAAAATCGGCGAACGGGACGGACGTACATAAGCTGATAGTGAAATAATGTTTTCGAGGTATCTTTTTGATTCCTCAAGTCCGGCAAATATTTTGCATGTAAAAAAACATACAGTACCTTTGCGCCCATACTGATGTTTAAAGACATGAAAAAATATTTGCTGGACTTGAAAGTAACGGAAAACAAACGCCTTCACGCCGGTTACTGTTTGCTGAAACTGACATCGGCGACGCCGTTGCCCGCGATGACGCCGGGGCAGTTTGCGGAAGTGCGGGTGGACGGCTCGGCATCCACATTCCTGCGTCGCCCGATTTCAATCAATTACGTGGATAAGACGGCGAATGAATTGTGGCTGCTGATTCAACTGGCGGGCGCAGGTACGCGCCGCATGGCGGGCAGTCGTGCAGGAGATACGATGAATCTGATTTTACCGCTCGGAAACGGTTTTTCCGTCCCCCATGCACCCGGTCAAAAACTCCTGCTCATCGGGGGAGGCGTAGGAGTTGCGCCGTTGCTGTTTCTTGGCGATACGCTGAAACAAATCGGTTACAAGCCTGATTTCCTGATTGGAGCACGTTCGTCCGACGACCTGTTGCTGCTGGACGATTTCCGCCAAAGAGGAACGGTCTACATCACGACCGAAGACGGTTCGCTGGGCGAAAAAGGCTTCGTCACACATCATTCCATCCTTTTCGACAGACATTTCGACCGTATCTACACCTGCGGCCCCAGGTCGATGATGGTTGCGGTAGCCGGATATGCTGCTTCGGCGGGAATATCGTGCGAGGTATCTCTTGAAAACACAATGGCCTGCGGCATCGGCGCCTGCCTCTGCTGCGTGGAAAAAACGGTGAATGGCCACGTATGTACGTGTACGGAAGGCCCCGTGTTTAATATAAATCAACTGACATGGCTAAGCTAACAACAAAAATAGGCGATCTGACACTGGCAAATCCTGTAATGACTGCTTCGGGCACGTTCGGATACGGACTGGAATATGCTGACTTAATGGACATATCGCGTCTGGGAGGCATTATTGTAAAAGGTACGACCGAACAGCCCCGCGAAGGAAATCCCTATCCGCGCATGGCAGAAACACCGTCGGGGATGCTGAACGCCGTCGGGCTGCAAAACAAGGGTGCAGATTATTTTGTCCGGGATATATATCCGAAAATAAGGCATATCGGCACACAAATCATTGTAAACGTAAGCGGGTCGACGATCGAAACTTATGTGTCGTGCGCAGAACGGATTGCATCGCTGGAGCATATTCATGCCATCGAACTGAACATATCCTGCCCAAACGTGAAGCAGGGCGGAATGGCATTCGGGGTGACCTGCCGGGGAGCGGCCGAGGTAGTTCGCGCCGTCCGTATCGCTTATCCCAAAACGCTGATCGTAAAACTCTCGCCGAACGTGACGGATATTACCGAGATTGCTCGCGCCGTCGAAGGAGAAGGCGCCGACGCCGTTTCGCTGATTAACACGCTGCTCGGCATGGCCATCGACGCCGAAAAACGCCAACCGGTGCTGTCTACCATTACGGGTGGACTGTCAGGGCCCTGCGTGAAGCCCGTCGCACTGCGAATGGTGTGGCAAACGTTTCAGGCCGTGCACATTCCCGTTATCGGACTGGGCGGTATTTCCTGCTGGCAGGATGCCGTCGAGTTTATGCTGGCAGGGGCAAGCGCCATACAGATTGGAACATACAATTTTATTGACCCCACGGTATCCATCAAGGTGATTGACGGGCTGAATGATTATTGCGACCGCCACGGTTTCGCTTCCGTCACGGAACTGACCGGTGCGCTGAATATGCTCGATTCAATCTGATTTGCTCATGAAACTTGTCAACCAAACAGGGAAAATAACTCTATTTATCTGTCTTACCTTATGTTGCGCAGCTATCCGCGCACAAAATGTATATATCCCCGACGTGCATTTCAAGGCATATCTGGTAGAACATTTTGACACGGACCATGACGGTGAAATATCCGAAGAAGAAGCCCGCGCGGTTACGGTCATCGAATGTACGGACAAGCCGCTGACGTCGCTTCAGGGAATTGAATATTTCACTGCTCTGGAAGAACTGGACTGTTCGCTTGCCAATCTTTTCGAACGCGGCACGCTTGTTTCCATCGACATAAGCAAAAATACGGCGCTGCGCAAACTGCACTGCGACAATAATCGCCTCGATACGCTGGATATCAGCCACAATACAGCGCTGAAAGAACTGCATTGCCGGAATAATCATCTTAAAACGCTCGATGCAGGCCACAATCCTTTGCTGGAAGAAATTATTTGCGACAACAACAGCCTGACCCGTCTGGAATTAGACGGATGCGATGCGCTTGTGCTGCTGCACGCGGGCGCGAACAGTCTGGATTCGTTGAATCTGTCGGCGTGCGTATCGCTGCGCTGGTTGAACTGTGCCGAGAACAGCCTCGCGCGTCTTGACCTGTCGCGCAACACGGCGCTGGAAAGCCTGACGTGCAGCAACAACCTGCTTGATTCGCTCGACACCGGCCGGCAAGCCGTTTTGACGGAATTGCACTGTGGACATAACCGGCTGGATACGCTGGATTTGAGGTTGAACGTCGCGCTGACGGTTCTGGACTGCGGAAGCAACCGGCTGCGCAATCTGGATCTGAATCGCAATGTGGCGCTGACAGATCTTGAATGCAGCATCAACCTGCTGACGGCGCTGGATCTGACGCGCAACATCGCACTGATGAAAGTTTACTGTAACGCCATGCCTTCCCTGACGACCGTTCACCTGATAAAAGGCAGGACGTACGAAAACTTGAGTTATCTGACTTCGCATGTCGTCACTTACGCGGTTGATCTCGAAACAGGTTTGGAAGAAGTGATGGTCGTATCCGAAAAGAAAGAGGAAGAAACGCGTGAAATCGTTCATGCCGAAAAAACCGCTCCGTCAGAGCGACCGCGTACGGCGCGCGAAATCTATTACGACGAAGCACGGCGTCTGGAAGAAATCCGCAAAAAGGAAGAAGTACGGCGCATGGAAGAAGCGGCACGGCGAGAAGCAATACGGACACATGCGGGCGCAATTCACATACCCGACTCGGCGTTCAGGGCTTATCTGCTAGCACATTTTGACTCGAACCGGGACGGACAAATATCCGGACAGGAAGCACGCAGTGTAAAAGACATCGACTGCTCGAAAAAAGACATCCGGACGCTGGACGGGCTGGAATATTTTTCTTCGCTGGAATCGCTGAAATGCAGCGGAAACAGTATCCGTACGCTCGATATGAGCTATCATCCGTCGCTGGTGTCGCTGGACTGTTCGCGCAACAAAATTCATAAACTGGACATACAGTGCAATCCGTCTCTGAGGGAACTGGAATGTTCGGACAACAATCTGATAACGATAGACGTGGCGCACAATAAGGCGCTGACGGTATTGAAATGCAGCAGCGTAAGGCTCATCAAATTAGATGTATCGAACAACACTCTGCTGCATGTGCTGAACTGCCATAACAACCATCTGACGGCGCTGGATATTGCAAAAAATATGCATATAGACAGCCTGACATGCAGCAAAAACAAGTTGAAAATGCTGGGCGTGGGACATCTTGACAATCTGATTTTCCTGAACTGCGGAAGCAATCTGTTAAATGAGATTGACATCAGCCGCAATCAGGCGCTGAAAACCTTGCTGTGCTACGAAAACCGACTGACGGCCATTGACCTAAACCGCAATGCGAGTCTGGAACGGTTGGATTGCGGACGGAATCAACTGGATGTGATTGATGTGAGCCACAACAATGAATTGACGGAGTTGATTTGCCGCGGAAACCGGCTGACCGGTCTCGATGTCAGCAAAAACATATCGCTCATACGGCTGAACTGTTCGGACAATCTGTTGAAGGAAATAGATGTCCTCAACAACAGATATCTTAAATTCATCGAATCGGCGCCCATGCCTACATTAATTACTCTCTATTGTCCGAACGAAATCATTTATACCAAACTGGCATATCCGATCACGGCAAAAGTGAGCTATCGTAAAATAGGGAAAAAATAATACAGTTACCGGCATCTCCTGTCCCGGTTACAGTACATTATTAAATAACAGAATAAAATAAACACATCAGCATTATGACAGCCGGTTAGCCTCATCTATCATCTACATCCCTGACATAAAGCACATTTACAGAGCCCCACAATCCGATTCGGCCGGGATGTCGACATCCATGACGGAGGGAATTGCCATTATTTTCAATTGAACTATTGGAAAAATAGACAATAAACATATCTTTTTTGCAAATAATTTTTGCCGGAAAGAGCCGTACCTTTGTACCGAA
>JAISXP010000078.1 GCA_031270465.1 Tannerella sp.
GTTCGCACCCAATCCCAGTAGTGTTCATACCATTCCAGTTCGCCCGTCGTGAAGGCGCCCTCCTCGCACAGCGTGAGCGCTTCCTTTATCTCTTCGTTCGCCAGCAGGTCGGGCGAGACGCTCTCCGTCCGGTCTTCCACCTCGCTCAGAAAGCGCAGCCACAGCACTGCCATCCTGCGATCTTCCCATTTCTGCGGCCTGAACTTGGGCAGTTCCACCAACACGAACTCCAGTCCCTCGATAACCTCGTCCGTGTTGCTGCGGTTCACGGTCTGGTAGTGATGGTAAAACTCAAGGGTTTTGCGGTCGAAGACGTCGTTGATGATGCCCAGACCGTAGACGGGCTGAAGCAGGCGGTAACTGCTGTTTCTGTCGAGCTGGCGGACGTATGCCTTCGAGGCGTTGAACACCAGGCGGCTCCCGAAGAGGTCGCTCCAGAACATTTGCATCTCGACGATAAACTGCCGCCCGTGGCTGTCGATGCACTTTACGTCGACGATGGAGTTTTTCTTCAGGGGATTCTCGGGCACCTGTTCGGGCGACAGGTATTCGACGCTCTCGATGAGCTGTCCGGGAGCCAGCGGCATCAGCGCGTTGAGGAAACTGACGAGCAGACGCGGATGTTCGCCGAATATCCGCTTGAAGGTAAGATCATTTTTTGGATCAAGATAGCGTGCCATGTATGTTTTATTTGTCCTGTTTAACTTTGGGACAAAGATATGCAATATTATTCAAATATTCAATTTACCACAAACATGGTATTGCATGTTAATGTATGGCTCCATACTTTTGCAGCGCCATACGCCATGTGTCATTTTGAAATCAAAAAAAAAAAAAACCATCAGAATGAAATTTTTTTTGTTCAAACTGTATCATTATTCGAAAAAGTGTCATATATTTGCGGCGTTATGCTCACGATTTCACAGGCAAAAAGAGTGCTTGTGCTTAATTTTGAGGATATTAAATGGCAAAATTTGGATATTATTAATTCTTATAAATAATTATTGAGACGTATGAGAAGTTTATTACTGATTTTAAGAGACAAACTTTGTTTGGCGAAAAGATGCTTTTACGCGCTTTTCGTATTATTGGCCTTTTCGTATGCGGCTTATGGTCAAACCACCGTGAGCGGAAAGGTATTGGACGAATATTCCGAGCCGCTTATCGGCGCGTCGGTATCCGTCACGGGGACTACCGACGGTACGGTAACGGATCTGGACGGTTCGTTCAAGTTTACAACCACTAAGGCTTTGCCTGTCACGCTGAAAGTCAGCTATGTAGGCTACACGGAACAGACAGTCGAATACACCGGCAGGCCTGTTCAGGTTGTATTGAAAGAAAATGTCGAAGCACTCGACGAAGTAGTAGTAACGGCGGGAGGTATTTTCCGCAGCCGCAGGGAACAGGGATATACAGCTACGCGCATAACGGCGGAAGAATTGACAGCTTCCAAGCCGACAAGCGTCAGCGCCGGTCTGACCGGAAAAGTGGCCGGCCTCCAAGTCAACGCCATCTCCAGCGGCGTGAATCCCACCTTCCGTTTAGTGCTGCGCGGCAACCGTTCGCTGACGGGCAACAACACCGCACTTGTCGTGGTTGACAATACGGTGGTCAGCAGCGAACTGCTCGGCAGCCTTAACCCCGAAGACATCGAAGACATTCAGGTGCTTACCGGCGCGGCCGGCGCAACGCTCTACGGTGCCGAAGCTTCGAACGGCGTGCTGCTGATTACGACCAAAAAAGGAAAAGTCGGCAAACCCGAAATCAAAGTGTCGCACACGCTGAATGCTGAAAACGTCAGTTTCTTCCCCAAATTGCAGCAGCGGTTCGGACAGGGCGCAACATCGGACGGGCAGCATTATGATCAGGTTGAGAACCAGCAGTACGGGCCTCCGTTTGACGGCTCGCTACGCGAACTCGGATATCCGCTGGAAGACGGGCAGCAGCAATACACAACGTACGAAATAAAGAAAGGCACCGGCCGGAATGACTTCTGGGAAACCGGCATTCAGAACAAAACCGACCTCTCGGTCAGTTTCGGTACAGAAAAGTCGACTTCGTTTATTTCGGCGCAGTACCTGAGCGGGACATCCATCATGCCGGGCGACAAGTACAACCGCGTATCCATCCGCCTGAACAACACCATCAAGCCGCTGGCAGGTCTGGATATAAGCTACACAGCGAGCTATACGGAAAACAATTACGACATTACATCGTCCACATACGACGTATACAACCGCCTGACCCAGATTTCCGCCAATATTCCCGTCACCGACTACAAGGACTGGGAAAACAATATCTGGGCAACGCGCGAAGGATGGTACAATCCGTGGTATCCCAACCCGTACTGGGTAGCTGCCAACCAGCGCCAGGACAAGAAGGACGCCTACATGACGGGACGCATCGAGACGCGCTACCAGATCACGCCGTGGTTTTATGCTCTCTACCGCATCGGGTTGTCGAACCGCAACATGGAATCGAAAGACATGGTTGCCAAAGTGACGCTTTCCGACTACTACCTCACGGTGCAGGGCAAAGGCAATGCCGCCGGGTCGGTGGATGACAGGATGGATCGGAAATCGAAACTGAACCAGGACATACATCTCGGCTTCAACCGCAAAACCCTGGAAGAGCAGTTGAACCTGAACCTGATTCTGGGCGCCTCGAGCAGCTACAATACGACAAAATATATAGAAATGAGAGCGCAGGGATTGGTTGTGCCGGGGCTTTACAACATCAGCAACCGCTCGATAGACCCCGACAGGCTTTGGGAAGAAAACACGGCCTATCAAAGCTACGGGCTTTGGGGCGACTTTACAGCCGGATACAACAATTACCTCTTCCTGCACGTCACGGGACGCAACGACTGGACTTCGCTACTCGCCAAAGAAAACCGCTCGTATTTCTATCCCTCGGCCGACATTTCGTTTGTCCCGACCGACGCCATCGAATCGCTGAAGGAAAGCAGCGCGCTGGACTTCCTGAAGTTGCGTTTTGCGCTGTCGAAAACGGGTAACGTCAATATCAAGCCCTACCAATTGTCCCCGACATACAATTCGGTAACCGGCTATTCGTCCGGTACGTTTTACAGCAAAAGCGACCGCCTGATTTCCGAATCGCTACAGCCCGAAATCACGAAAGGCTGGGAAGTGGGCACCGATTTCCGCCTGCTCGACGAACGCATCGACGGGCAAATCAACTACTATCAGACGGCTACTACCGGACAGGCCATACTTGCCACTATTGCACGGTCGTCCGGATACAGTACATATTTAATTAATGTAGGCAAGGTAACCAATTCCGGAATAGAAACCAACCTGCACTTTACACCACTGCGCACGAACGACTGGCAGATAACGGTCGGCGGCAACTATACATATAATAAAAACCTGCTGGCCGAAATGCCGGAAGGCATGAAAACGGTAGGCATACGTACCGACAAAAACTCCAGCGGAACAGTACTTATTCCCAATGCCACCGCCGAATTTATTTATGCCATAGAAGGAAAGGAAGTCAACCAGATTGTAGCGATTGACTACAAGCGCGTAACATATTCGGAAGATCATACGGGGCCGAGGCCATACGAAGGAGCCGTTATCGTAAACCCGGTAACCGGCTATCCTTCCCAAAACCCCACTGCCCAGACTCTGGGCAATACGACGCCGAAGCATCGCATGGGGCTCGACCTGAAAGTGCGGTGGAAAGATTTGACTCTGACCACGCTGTTCGAATATCGCGGTGATTTTTATGCCTGTGCATCGCAACTGGGTGGTGGTCTTGACTTCTCCGGCGCATCGGCACGCAGTTCATACTACAACCGCGACCGCTTCGTATTCCCCAATTCTGTATACGAAGACCCGAACAATCCCGGCACTTATATCGAAAATACGAATATCACGGTTGCAGACGGCGGCACCGGTTTCTGGACCGGATCGACCTACAATCGCGGCGTTACGGCAAACTATGTGTACAGAGCCGACTACTGGAAATGGCGTGAAATAGCGCTTGTCTATACGCTGCCCAGGTCGGTTGTGAATAAGATTCCGGGCATCGCCGGCGGTTCCGTCGCCCTGCAGGGACGCAACCTGTTCCTGTGGGCTGCAAAGGCAAACGAATATACCGATCCGGACTACAGCCAGTCGAGAACTGCTGAAGACAATGAAACGGGCGTTTCTACCCTGTGGCAGGCTCCTCCGACGCGCACATTCGGAGCTACAATTTCATTAACATTCTAAAATTACGAACAATATGAAAAAGTATATAATAAAAACATTAGCGGTTACATTATTTTGTGTATCCCTGATTTCATGCAACGATTCCCTGGATATAAACCAGAATCCTAACGAGGCTACGGGCGCTGTGATCACGCCCGACCTGATGCTCCCCAGTATTTATGCCAACCTGGCGGAAGATATTGAAGACTACAACGAATATGGTTCGCTGATGGTCGGCTACATGTTTCCGGGCGACGGCATTTCCGGCTTTGGAGATCTTTATTCCTACAATTTCACAAGTTCGACGTACACCGCCAACTGGAACAACTGTTTTGCACACCTGCGGGATATTCAGGCCGTTATCGAGGCGGCGGAAGCCGACGGCAAATATGCCGCTTTCGGCGCAGCCGCCCACGTGGCCAGAGTGTACACCTATCAGCTTCTGGTAGACGAATATGGCGATGTGCCCTACAGCGAAGGCGTCCTCGGCGCTGAGAACATTACGCCCGCATACGACGACGACGCGGAAGTGTACCAGGCGCTGATAAACGAACTCGACGTCGCCATCGCAGGATTCCGCTCTGCCTCGGCCGACGCTAATTCGCTGAAGTTTACCTCCGCGACCGACCCGGTTTTCGGGGGCAACGTAACCAAATGGATACAGTTCAGCAACAACCTGAAACTGCGGCTGCTCGTACGCGCGGCAGGAACGGAGATCGACGGTACGGTACAGTCAGCCTTCAACTCCTTCAGTTCCGAAGGGTTCCTCAAGGAAAACGCCGGCATCAACCCCGGCTACAACGCCTCCAACAAGCAAAACCCGTTCTATACCGATTATCACAGCAATACTGCGGGTTCAAGAGCCTCGTACGCCAGCTATTACCTGCCTACCACGTATCTGATGACGTTTTACCAGACTACCGTCCTGAGTGGCGATACGACCGAAAACATGTATGAATATCTGGAAGGAAAGCTGACCGACGACCGCAGAGGCGCTCTGCTTTACAGGGATTATCCCACGACGCCGAATTTCCAACTTGGCAACGAAACTAACGCGCGGCCCCACACGCCCTCGTACGTATGGCTCGAAAGCGTGCTGAAAGGACGCAATCAGGACTTTGTTGCCTTCTACGCCTTTGAACTTTACTTCCTGCTGGCCGAAGCCGCTGCTACGGGGCATGAACTCGACGGCGACTGGAAGAGCAATTACCTCAAAGGCATCGAAGAATCGTTCCGCTATCTGGAAACAAACATCAGCGGTTCGCTTATCGGAGGAGCCAATCCGGCCGACGACGTGGAAGAGTACATCAGCAACAACCAGAACAGCCCCCTTGTCAACCCCGAAAAAGCGACGACGAAAGACCAGATCATCGAAGCCATCATCACGCAGATGTACATCGCCTCGAACGTCATCAACGGACACGAAGGATGGAGCAACTTCAGGCGCACGACTTACCCGAAGATCGACAATGTCGGTCGCCTGCCCAACAAGACATTCGTGTCGTACATGACCGCTTCGCCTCGTTCCGATCAGCTCTCCATCCGGCTGGTTTACCCGCAAACCTACGAACGCGGCCTCAACCCCAACACCCCCGATGTAGGCGACGCCTTTTCAACGCCGATTTTCTGGGATAAAAAAGATTAGTAACAATATATAATGAAAAAAGATATGAAAAAGTATATTCAGTTTTTAAGTTTGGCACTGACCGTTTCCTGTCTGGCATCATGCCTTCCGCAGGATGCTATTTTCGAAGAAGGCGTCGGTGATATTGTGGAGATATACAACTTCAATGCCGGCCGCACGGCAGCGCAAACCTATGCATCACGCAATCTCACAAGTTTGATTGATATTACGGGAGAATATGTTTACAATATAGTAACGAACACAAGTTTCGAGTTCCCGATTGTCGTAAACTACACCGGTCTCAAGGGTGCGCCAAACGACGTCAAGGTCGACCTGGCCATCGACGAAGCGATAGCAGACGTCGTAGGCCGGCAGACGGGTGGTAGCTACGCCGTTCTTCCATCATCGGCCTACACCCTGCCCGGCAATTCCATCACGATACCGAAAGGCGTCAACCGTGCGGAATACCGCGTGCAGGTTAATGCATCCGCACTGGAATCGGGGAAAACCTATGTGCTCGGCATTAAAATAACCGGGGCATCGGCGGGTACGATAAGCGGGAATTTTTCGGCCGGAGGATTCTATTTTAAGGCTTTATAGGCATTGTTAGTTAATAGAATTTTTGACAACCCGAACTTCCGCTCTTTTACGGGCGGAAGTTTCCGGTTGTTTTTTCGCACCCTTTTCGGTCGGGGCAAAACCTCGTCCGAACTGCTTGTGTGAGGGAGAATCCGGCAAGGCAATACATAATTACAGAATTCGCAGAATTTGCAGGAATCTGTTCATTCTGCAAATTCTGAAATTCTGTGAATGCTCTTCCGAATCTGCTTTTTTGCCTGCATCAAAAAGGGTTAACCTTTTTGAGCAAAAGGGATAACCCTTTTCGGTAAAAGGGATAACCTTTTTTGGTAAAAGGGATAACCCTTTTTGTGAAGAGTAAAAAGACGTATTTTACGCTTGACGGGGGTTATGAATTTTTGAGCTGCTAATCCGATACAAAAAACCATACCGCGCACAGTGCACATGCGGCAGAGGTTGGGGAAGAGATAAAAGTTAATCATTCCTAATAATTCGATTCGCGCGCACGTGTACAAACAAATAATACATATATTTGTTCGCAAAAATAGTTTGTATTCACAATGAATATATTTTATGCTAATGAACAATATGAAACGACTAATTCAATTAACATTTTGGCTGCCACTGACGGCAGTCATCCTCGCAGCGACGATGCTGCCGCAGACGGCAACAGCGGAAAAAAAAGTGCGCTATGTAAAAGCGACGGGGACGGGCGACGGCTCGTCGTGGGACAATGCCTCGAACGACCTGCAGAAGATGATTAATGAATCCGACCCCAACTCGGACGACGAAATATGGGTCTTTGCGGGCACGTACAAACCCATACACACCGCCAGTGGGTGGCGCTACGACCCGAACGACAATGCAAATAACAACTTTCCGGCCGCCGACGGGGGACGTGACAATGCCTTTGTGCTCAAAGCCGGCGTGAAGATTTACGGCGGCTTT
>JAISXP010000042.1 GCA_031270465.1 Tannerella sp.
CCTTTGTCGTTTGTCCCTAAATGATGTGATAAGATGCAATTTTGTGCACCTTATCACAAAATACTTATGTGTATCCCTATTATTTCCACATGTTTTATTTGACGTTTATATTTGCAGCAAATTCAAACGTAAAACAGATATGAAATCAAAAGTTATTTTTCTCGCATTAGTGTTAATCCCTTACTTGGTTAATGCACAATCTACTCAAAAAATATCAGGTAAAGTTCTTGATAAAAATGGCTCTCCTACGGATGGTTACAGTATAATACTGCTGTCGCCCAAAGATTCAATCCTTTACAAAGGCGATTTCTTTTTAGACCCAGACTTTTCGGTAGAAACCAATCAAATTCCCGTATTAATGAAAGTAAGTTCTTTCGGATATAAGGATACTTTGCTATTCGTTCAATCGGCTACCGAAAAGTTACCGGAAATTCGTCTTGCCACTCAAAACTATGAATTAAATGAAGTTGTTGTCAAGGCTTCATTACCCATGTTCAGCATGAAAAGCGACCGTATTACGCTGAATGTAGCCGGAACCGCTCTAAGTGAATCAGGCTCGGCAGTTGATGTATTGCAGAAAGCTGCCCGGGTCAAAGTGGACGAAAACGGAATATCCGTTTTAGGTGTCGGCAATGTAATGATTGTGGTGGACGGACGAGAATTGCCAAGCAATCAGGCACTTGAAATGTTATCGTCTTCCGAAATCCAAAAGGTGGATATTATAACAAATCCTTCGTCTAAATATGATGCAAAAGGCAAGGCAGTGATTGAAATCCGCACAAAAAAAGCGAAAAATCAAGGCTTTGGTGCGGAGGTAACAGGGCGGATGAGTAAAGGAGAGTATTGGAATCCCTATACTGGAATCGAAATCTCTGCTAAAACGTCCAAACTATCCTTTTATGGGTTTTACGCATTTTCTCAGACAAAAAGGCTTTTTACAGAATCGTATGTAAGAGACTACACAAAGGAAACTTCTCCGCTTTACGGATTGGTAGATATGAAGAGTATTAACAAAACAACAGGAAATCATCGTGTCCGCTTATCGGGAGACTATAGCATTTCCGATAAACATAAGATGGGATTACTATTTAGCGGTCAATTTTTGGACGGGAACAATTCGAAAAACGAAATTAGTCGTACTTACAATTCTACTGATACCCAAGTATCTCCCATATCCGAATTGTCATCCGTTCAGGCAATCCCTTTTGAAAGAAACTTCTTGACGGGAACAGCTTATTATTCTTATCAATCATCCCCTACAGGTATGAGCCTGAACACCGTTTGGGATAAATCCCGTTACGATACCGATTTAAATGCTCAAATTCAGGAAACCGGAGATTTGAGTATGATTACGAAACAAAACAACATGAAAACCACCATTGATATTACCTCTTTCAAAGCAGATGCTTCTATTCCTCTACCCAAAGGCTACAAGTTGGAAACAGGGCTAAAATACAGCAATATACATAATCAAAGCAATACATTCTTTTCATCGGAAGGAGCCACCATCCGTAATATCGACTATGACTATAAGGAAAATCTTGGAGCGTTGTATTTTCTCCTTTCCAATCAATTCGGAAAGTTGAATGTAGAACTTGGAGCAAGGATTGAAGTTTCCGATAATCATGCAACAACCGATGTTGTCGTTCAGGATACTACCCAATGGAACATATTTCCAAGCCTGAACTTGAATTATAACTTCTCGAAAAATTGGGATGTGAATTTCTCCTATGCTATGAAAATTTCCCGCCCTACGTTTCAAGATTTGAACCCTGCTATCGATTACGTTGATTCGCTGACTTATTTTCAGGGAAATCCCGGATTAGTTCCTGAAACTCGCCATGCGTTAACTTTGAAGCTATCCTATATGAAAATGATGTCATTGGGAGTAAGTTATACAAGAAAGAATAATCTATTGGCTTGGTATGTAGAACAAGACCCTGAGAATCCTGCTTTGACAAGAATAACCCAAAAGAATATCGACAAATCGGATGTTTTATCAATTGATGCGATGTTGCCTTATCAAAACAGATGGGTCAGTTGCTATTTATCTGCGGGTTTGATTTATACCATAACTAATGATAAAAATTCGGGAGTAAGCAACTTGAAACGCCCAATGTGGTATGCCTATTCTGGTTTTGATTTTACACTACCATACGGATTCAAGCTTAACACCAATATCCGCTATTTTACGAAAGGATTAGAAAATGTCTTTTATTTCGACCCAGTTTTCCGAATGGATGCAGGTATTCGAAAGTCATTCCTAAACGATAAGTTAACCGCCAGTGTTACGTGGAATGACATTTTCCGAACAGACGATATGAATACTTACACTACTATCAATAATCGGTATATAGGTTATCATTATTATTATGACCGCTCAATGGTAAGTTTTTCTCTTACCTATCGTTTTAGCAGCCAGAAAAGTAAATATCAATCACGTTCTTCTATCAATGAGGAAAATCAGAGAATTAAGAATTTGAATTGAAAGCAATTCTAAAAACATCATTCAGCATAAAACGTCGAAAACCGTTCAACCTGACAAAAGCCCTCGACCATCTGAAAACCCTGTAAATCCAAATAGTTTGCGCCGCAAATATAAACGTTGTCAATGTGTAACATGGCATATTCGCGCTTCGTCTCCGGCATGGCTGAAGAGGCTACCCGTGGCGCTGTATATTATTATTATATATCAAACCTGAATATACATTGCCTAACCGGATATTATATAGTACAAAAAAATTAAAATTCAGAGAGTTAAAAATCACACAGGATTTTGCAGGTAAGTCCTGTTTATGCCGCAAGTACAGCAAACAAAAATAAAGGCAGAACTGCCCGGATCTCACCCCGGAAAAGCCCTGCCCCATCCAAAACAATACAATACACTTTTTTTCAAATCTTCCCAACCAGATCAATGCTGGGTTTCAGGGTTGCGTCGCCTTTTTTCCATTTGGCGGGACAAACCTGATCGGGATGCGAAGCAACAAACTGAGCCGCTTCGACTTTCCGGAGCAACTCTTCTGCATTACGTCCGATGCCATTGTCATGAATCTCGACAATCTTGATTTTCCCTTCGGGATTGACAACAAACGTACCTCGATAGGCCATTCCGTCTTCTTCGATATGTACGCCAAACGCGCGCGTCAATACTCCCGTCGGATCGGCCAACATCGGATATTTGATTTTGCGAATCGTCTCGGAAGCATCGTGCCATGCTTTGTGAACAAAGTGGGAATCGGTGCTTACCGAATAAATTTCTACATTGGCCTCCTGAAACCTGGCATACTTGTCTGCCATGTCTTCCAGTTCGGTCGGACATACAAAGGTGAAATCGGCGGGATAGAAAAAGAAAATCGCCCATTTCCCCAACACATCTTTACTCGTAACGGTACTGAAACTGCCGTTATGATACGCTTGTACCTTAAATTCAGGTAGCTGAGAATTAATAATCGGTTGCATACTTCTAATTTTTAGTTTGTTATTTAGTTTTATTCCAAAAAAACAATTTGCGATGATTCGGCTGCAAAATGTGCCGGCGCATCCGCCAATCACTTTCTTCAAATTTTCTGCAAAAGTATGCCGGTTTTTCGAATAAATCAAATCAATATTTTTTATCTTTGCATCAATTTTTTCTATTTATGGATTCGATTAAAGCATATCTTGATAAACAGCTGGCGCTGACAAACACGCCGGCCTTTGCCGAAAACGATCCCGTGCAGTTTCCTCGACGATATAAAAAGCTGCAGGACATCGAAGTCGTGTCGTTTGTCATCGCAACCATTGCCTGGGGCAACCGCAAAATGATACTGAACAGCGCCGAGCGTCTGCTTTCGGGCTGGGGTGACAGCCCGCACGATTACGTCATGAACGAGGGTTATCGAACGCTCGGGAAAGCCAATGTCCACAGGACTTTTTTCGAACACGATCTGGCTTACATGCTGCGGGGATTCAGACATATATTTGCATTGTACGGAAGCCTCGAAAATTTTCTGGCACATCAAAACGCCGGGCAGACGGAGGCGCCCGCATGGTTTGCCGCCTCCGTCATGCAGGCGGAAATGATGAAAGCCAACGGCGGACAACACAACGGGAAATGCTTCCCTGCCAATCTCGAAAATACGGCGCTGAAACGTATCAACATGGCGTTAAGATGGCTGGTGCGAAAAGACCGCATCGTCGATCTGGGCGTATGGACTTGCATCGAACCGCATCAGCTGTATATTCCTATCGACGTGCATGTTGGAAACACGGCGCGCGAACTGGGACTGCTGCAACGGAAAAGCAACGACCGCAAAGCCGTAGAAGAATTGACTGCAAAACTGCGCGAGTTTTGCCCCGAAGACCCTGTAAAATACGATTTTGCTCTCTTCGGAATCGGCGTAAACAAACTGAAGATTCAATGATTACACTATACATTAATATATATCAGTATGAACATACAACAATTGGAATACATAATCGCAGTCGATAAATATCGCCATTTTGCCAAAGCGGCAGACGATTGCCGGATCACGCAACCGACCCTGAGCATGATGATTCAGAAGCTGGAAGAGGAACTGGACGTGAAGATTTTTGACCGGACAAAACATCCCGTCGAACCGACAGTTGTCGGAAAACAGATTATTGATCAGGCACATGTGTCGCTCAAGCATTTCAGGCAAATCAAATATCTCGTCGAAAACGAACAGCAGACGACTAAGGGATGTTTTGCGCTGGGTATCATTCCCACGATTGCGACCTACCTCGTTCCTGTCCTGCTGAGCAGACAGGACGAAACAGATATTGAGCTGACATTGAAAGAATACACAACGACAGACCTCATCGACCGCATCCTGAAAGGCGAACTTGACGGCGGACTGCTGGCCGGGCCGCTCAATCATCCCGAACTGGCCGAATATCCCGTGTATTACGAAAAATTCTACGCCTACGTTTCTCCGCAGGACAGAAGAAGCAGCGAAAAGGAAATAGACCTCAGTGAGATAGATATCAACGACATCTGGCTGCTGGAAAACGTACACTGCCTGCGGGGACAAATCGAACGCCTCTGCCGGATGAAAAAAAAAGCCTCCGCCGGCAACGCTTCCGTCAAATACGAATCCGGAAGTATCGACACACTTATACATATCGTTGATTACAACCAGGGTATCACGATTATTCCCGAATTGCACGCGATGGGACTCAGCGAAGAGAAACAGGAAAACCTGCGCGCATTCAAAAATTCAACGGCCGTGCGCGAAGTCAGTCTGATCGTCAGCAGGGATTATGTACGCAAAAGCATGTTGAACGTCATTCTGAAGCTCGTCAAAAGCGTTGTGCCCAGATCCATGCAAGACCCCGCGCTGAAAGACTTTGTGGTTGATTTATAAATTGTCCGCAGATAATTCCGGTTTCGGCTTTCTTTTTTGGACGAAATCGCTATCTTTGTGCCTTCGAAATAAACAGTGAGTGTAAAAAATGGAAAAAATCAATTATTCGACTTTTGAAGTCGCCCGGTCAAAAAGCCTGGAAATCGAAAAGGATATCCCGGTTAATCCCGCAAAATACAAGGTATTAACCGGCGACCGTCCTACGGGAAACCTGCATATCGGACATTACTTCGGTTCGCTGAGAAACAGAGTCCGCATCCAGAATCTCGGAGTGGAAACATACATTGTAATTGCCGATTATCAGGTATTGACCGACCGGGATGCCTTCGACAGAATCTCGGAGTACGTATATGAACTGGTTCTGGATTATCTGGCCTGCGGGCTTGACCCCGAAAAATACGGGACGCACATTTTCCCGCACAGTCACATTCCCGAACTCAACCAGTTGCTGCTCCCGTTCCTGACGCTGGTATCCAATTCGGAACTGGAGCGGAATCCCACCATCAAGGAAGAAATTTCCGCTTCGGGACAGAAAACCGTCAATGCCGGCATGTATGTGTATCCCGTGCATCAGGCCGCGGATATCCTGTTTTGCAAGAGCAACATCGTGCCTGTCGGCAAAGACCAGTTGCCGCATATCGAACTGACGCGCACCATCGCGCGACGTTTCAATACAAAATACAGGACATCCACCTTCGAGGAACCGTTCGGGCTGCTGAGCGAGACGCCGATGATTTTAGGCCTGGACGGAAACCAGAAAATGAGCAAAAGCCGCAATAATTCCATTGCCATCAAGGCTACGGCAGACGAGACACAGCGGATGATCAGGACGGCTAAAACCGATTCCGAACGCTTCATCACGTACGAACCCGAGCGCCGTCCCGAAGTGGCCAACCTTCTCCGCCTTGCCGCACTGTGTCTGGACACGACGCCCGAACTCGTGGCGGAGGAAATCGGCGATGGAGGAGCAAAAAAACTGAAAGAAGTGACAACCGACGCCCTGAACTCGCACTTTGCTCCTGTACGTCAGAGAAGAACGGAATTGGAGAAAGACAAAACCCGCATTCGGCGCATACTGGAAAAAGGAATCGAACACGCCCGAACGGTAGCAGAGCAGACCCTGAAAGAAGTGAGCAAAGCCATGAATATGGAACTATGGTAAAAATATTCGCCCCGCAGACAGGGCGGAAACGATTTATTAACTAATTTTGCCCCGATTATAAATTTGTAGACAACTTAACAAAATGAAAAAAATTGGAATTGTTTTAATGACCGTTGCCATGACGATTGCCGCCACGTCGTGCTGCAACAGCGGAAAGAAATGCGGCGAGTGCGGCGAATCATGCAAATGCGGTGAAACGGCAGCCGTGGCCGCAGATCAACAGCCTGCACGCGACAAAAAAGTCGTTGTTGCGCGTCTGACAGTCAAGGAAGGACAGGAAAAAGCTTTTATCGACGTGGCATCCCGGCTGGTAGAAGCTACGCGCAAAGAAGAAGGAAACCTGTTTTACGCCCTGTATCAATCGCCTCTGAACGCAACCGAGTTCATTTTCTACGAAGAATACAAGGACCAGGCCGCTTTCGAAACGCACGCATCATCAGCGCATTTTGCTGCTTTTGCCGAAGGGATAGCAAACTTGACGGCCGGAAGCCTTCTGGTGGATGAATTTTAAAACCGACCGGAATGCACGAAAATCGAAAAGGCACGGGGAACATCCCTGTGCCTTTGTTTTTGCGCACCATGCACGACAGTCTCGGCGATTTGTCGTTTTCTTTCTGCCTTTCGTCCGGTAAAAACGGCCGTTTCAACGATTTTCTATTGCCGGAAACAACAGATGCTCTTATCTTTGTGCCATCAAAAATAAACAATAAAATGTATACAAAATGAACAGACAAAATTTCGTATTGCAGGCGATCCTGTCGGTCGCCTTAATGACTGGAAGCGGCTTCCTGCTGACGTGGACGCTGAACATATTCGGCGCGACGGCCGGAGCGCTAAGCGTCATGACGCTTATCTTGGTTGCGATTCTTATATTTACGCTTGGTGCGGTATGGGTAGGACGACTTGCCTGCCATACGCCGGGTGACACCCGTCCGCGGTGCAGCCGCATCCATCACGGCGCTGTTATTGCCCTGATGATGATTGCCGCAGGCGCTTTGCTCCTGGCTTTCAATACCGGTTTCCTGCCAGCCGTGTGGAAAGGCTTCTTTTTCTCGTGGATGATGCTGTTATTTCTTTTCGGCGCCATCAAATTATGCCAGCTGGAGTTCCTGCAGGGTATCATCTTTGCGGCCATCGGGAAATTTTTCCTGATAGACAGACTTTCGCTGATTTATCCGCAAGATACCTTCTACGAACAGTTTGCATCGGTTTACTGGCCGGTATTGATTATTGTCGTAGGACTGTTGATTTTTATACAGTTGCTGTTCAAGCCGAAAATCAGCAGATTCTCTCACCATCAAAACGAAGACGCCCGCCGCTGTTTCAGGGAAAACAGCCGTCAGGCGAAGAACGAAAATGCCGACGGCTCCATCAACTATTCGTATATATTCAGCGGAACGGATAATGTTTTTCTGGAGTCTGAATTTAAGGGAGGAACGATCGAAATGATTTTCGGCAGCGTGAATCTGGATTTGCGCCGGACGTCGTTGCCCGAAGGCGAAACGAGGCTGTATGTTCACGTCCTGTTCGGCAGCATCGATATCACTGTACCTGCCAGCTGGCATGTCGAAGTGAATCCGCAGGCTGTCTTTGGTGGCGTGGACGACAAGAGACCAAACCGCGAAGCCGCCGACCGGAGCCGGAAACTCGTCATCGACGGTCACTGTGCGTTTGGCGGTATAACGCTCAGATAGGATGAATCCTCCGTTCACGGAATACAGAAAAGGCTATATCGCAGTATGCACCTCGCTTGCTGCGATATACGCCGTGCTTGCCGGCACGTCGTCCGCGGCGTGCTGCATCGTGGACACAACGCTTTATGCGGCGATGCTCTACTTCACAGGCATCATCCTCTGGAATATTTTCCGGTATGCCTTTCCCCGGAACGGGCTGTTCTCCCTTCTTTTCCTGTCCACGTTTGCCGTACTGACGGGCGGCCTGATGGTCGGTATCGAAAGCATCGCGGTCTATCTGTTCTTCCCCACCCTTTTCGGCGATTTTGCGCACACCATTCCGGTCAGGCTCTTTATCACGCTGCTGTTCTTCGTAATAGCCCGTCTGTATTACCATTCGTACGGCACGGAAACGCTCCCGCCGGCTCTCCCGGACGACACTCCCGACCGGACGAAAGAATACGTGAAACGTATTACCGTACGCAGCGGACAGAAAATCAGGATTATTCCTGTCGAAGACATTCTCTGCCTGCAGGCCGAAGGCGATTATGTATCCATCTGCACCGACGAGGGACACTGGCTGAAGGAGCAGACCATGAAATATTCCGAAGAACAGTTGCCACCCGACCTCTTTCTCCGCGTGCACCGTTCCTGCATCGTGAATATCAGCCGGATAAGCCGCATTGAGCGTTACGGCGATAAACAGCAGATCATCCTCCGCAACGGCGTGAAAATCAAAATCAGCGCCGCCGGATACCGGGCGCTCAGGCAGCGGCTGGAACTGTGAAACGGTTTTTAGAAAAAATGGTGCGGACAGCGCTCCTTCGCCTGATAAAACTGACGCCAGGCCGCCCCACACCATCGGCTTCGAAATCTGGCGGCACGTGGGAGGCAACACCGAACCGGCCTACGAGGAATTACAGTTTGTCGAACTGTCCGACCGTTTCACCTGATGCAACAATTCCAGTTTTGCCTACGAGGAATTACAGTTTGTCGAACTGGCCACCCGCTCGCCTCATACGCTGGAATACAGTTCTGCCGAACGTGGACAGATGGTATGGTATGCCTCGCGATGGGTCACCGCGGTGCAAAAGGCCAGTGGAGCGAAATCGTTTCGGCTATTGTGCACTGAGACGGTGGAAACGGAAGAATTTTCGCCGAGCAGTCCGATTTGTTGCATTTTTTCGCTGCAATTTAAATAAATTCGACTATTTTTGCAGGCATAATCAATAAAAGGATAAATGCAATGAGCAAACGAACGTATTTAATAGCAGCATGTCTGTTGCCTGCTGTGCTGTCGGCGCAGACAGACGGGGCGCCGTTGTGGGGCAAATGCAGCCTCGACGATTTGCAGAAAGCCCCCTATTCGGAATGGTATACAAAAAATCATGCTGAATATGAACCCAATCCGGCAACAGTCGGACAATTGAAGACTGTCAACTGGAAAGACTGGTCGGTAACCGTTTTTCTGGGGACATGGTGCGGCGACAGCCGGCGCGAAGTCCCGCGTTTCATCAAGGTGCTGGATGCCGCCGGTTTCCCGTCCGAAGCAGTCACGCTCATCGCCATCAGTGCGGCCGATTCCGTGTACAAACAGTCTGCTGCCCGCGAGGAACGGGGCTGGCACATCTACCGCGCCCCGACCTTCGTCATATCGAAAAAAGGACGCGAAGTGAATCGCATTGTCGAAACGCCGGCCGTATCGCTCGAGCGCGATTTGCTGGCAATCATCAACAACAGGTATACGCCCAACTACGAATCGTATGTATATCTTTCGCAATGGTTTGACGAAGGCGTGCTGAACGACGGCAACATATCGCACCGCGGACTGGCACGGCAGATAAGACACCTGACACATTCGGCGGGCGAACTGAACAATTACGGCCGCGTACTGTCCAAAAGCGGAAGCGACGGGCTGGACGCTGCAATAAACGTCTATAAAATAAACACTTACCTGTATCCCGAAGCATGGCTGCCGCAGATGTCTCTCGCCGAAGCGCTGTACGACAGGGGCGACCGCGAACAGGCGCTCGAAGCGATACGTAAAGCCATCGAACTGAACAAAGACGTGCAGAATGTGAAACGCCTGCTCGAACTGGAGGATAAAATCAAAAATCCTCACAACAGCTACTGAACAGGCAGCGTTATGAGGATTTAAGAGGTTCCTGGCGGACTCGAACCGCCGTCAACGGTTTTGCAGACCGGTGCCTAACCTCTCGGCCAAGGAACCGTTTCACCTTTTGCGCCTGCAAAAATACATATTCTTTTTGGATTACAAAAAAAATAATGAATGGAAATTATATACGAAGATAATCATCTGATCGCAGTCAATAAAAACTGTCACGAGATTGTACAGGGCGACAGGACGGGCGACAGTCCGCTCTCCGCGATGGTAAGCGCCTGGCTAAAGGAAAAGTACAACAAGCCCGGAAACGTTTTTGCCGGCGTGACGCATCGCCTCGACCGACCTGTTACCGGCATTGTCCTTTTTGCCAAAACGAGCAAGGCGCTGGCGCGGATGAATGAAAAATTCCGTCTGGGCGAAGTGAAGAAACTCTACTGGGCAATTGTCAGGGACGCCCCACCCCACCCCGAAGACGAACTGGAGCACTGGCTGATACGCAACGAAAAACAAAATAAAAGCTATGTCTGCGACGCGGACAGGCCGGATGCGAAAAAAGCCGTCATGAGCTATCGCCTGATTGCGCAGTCGGAACGCTACTATCTGCTGGAAGTTGACCTGAAAACAGGCCGTCACCATCAGATACGCTGCCAGCTTGCCCACATCGGCCTGCCCGTCAAGGGCGACCTGAAATATGGAGCCAGGCGTTCCAATCCCGACGGCGGCATCTGCCTGCACGCGCGGCAAATCGCGTTTGTGCATCCCGTGTCCGGACTGCCCATCGAGATTGTCGCCCCTGCACCTGAAGATATTCTCTGGAAAACGCTCTCGGAATCAGTTATCCCATAACGGATTGTACATGACAAGCGAATTGTTGCCGAAACCAATGAAAATCAAATCGCCCAGCGTATACATGCACTGAATGTCATGCATCGACGAAGGGAGCAGCGATTTCGTACGCCAGAGAGACGTTTGCGGATCGTATTCATAAAGCCTGTATGATTCGTCTATGACATAGATTTTTTTCTTGAACGCCACTCCGACCAGTATGCCGTTGCTGATGGCCGAATTATCCGTTTCCTGAGACCAGGTCTGCATTTTATCGGCTGACTTCCACAGCATTTTGTTGCACGTGCCGGATGTGTTTTTACCCAGTCCCGCGTACACGACGCTGTCGTCGATCACGACGGCTATCCCGCCGTACTGCGCCTGGGGAAGTTCGGGCATTTTCGCCCAGGTCAAGTTCGATATGTGAAACGCCCATACGTCGCTTTTTGCAGTATCTTTCATTCCCCCGAAATAATAGACGAAGTCGTCCAGCGCAATTCCCGTCCTCAGATAGGCCGAATCCGGGCCTTTCGGCATCGAATACCATGTATTGATGTGCAAAACATACTGGTAAAAGTCATTGCTTGCCACGTTGCCGGCGCCCATACCACCCAGTACGTATGCGTTATTATTTCCGTAACCGACAGCCGTCTGCCATTTGAATGCGCCGTAATAAGGACTCAACTCACGCCACCTGTCGTCCGATTTGTCGTAGCTAAACAGTTTATTCGAGTAGCCTGGGCCAATGTCGCCGCCCAGAAGGTAGAACCTGTTTCCTATCATGAAGTATGCGGACGAAGCCTCCAGGGGCGTTATTTGCTCGAAGGCAGACAAGCCGCCGTTGAATATCTGCGGCGTGGTAAACGTCATGGTCTCACCGTAACCCACTCCTTCATTGTTTCTTGCGTATGCACGTACGTAATAGGTCGTTTCACCTCTCAGGTCGGACAGTTCGACCGTGAAGGCATCGCTCACGCCAAGATTTACCGAGATGCCGTTTGTAACAGTTGGCTCCTGACTGGTCGACGAGTAGCAAACGCCTTTTGCGACAATCGACGATTTGCCCTGATCCAGGATTTGCCCGCCCAGCACAACCGTGCCCTGCGCATTGTTTACCACCGGCAAGTTCGTCCGCAGCGACGGCAACTGGCTTTTTGTCTGTATAACAAGTTCATTACTGTATACCGTGCCAAAGCCGTTCTTCGCGTATGCACGGAAGTAATATGTACGCTGAGGCGTCAGCCCGTCGATTTGCGCCACAAAAGGCCCTATTTCGCCTTCGAAACGGCAGGGCACTTTGTTGCCGCTTTCGATAGTGGGCTCCGTCTTTTCGCTCCAGCAGAAGCCGCTCTCTTCGATCGTTCCGTCGCCTCCCTCGAGCACGCCCGATACCACAGTAACCTCCGTATATCCGATGTCTATTGGGGGATTCAGTACTTTTATCGAGTCGATTACAGGTTTACCGTTTCCGGTGCTGAATTCTATTATATTACTGGCTGCGAACGTCCCGAATCTGTTGGTAACAAATGCCTGCACGTAGTATCGCGAATCGGCGCTCAGTCCCGAAATGCTGCACAGGAACGAATCGGCCACGATGGGATTTGTGCTGTGGATGGTATCCTTGTTTGTCATGCCGACGGACGACGCTTTGAAAAGTCCGTAGGACAGGGGGTCGCCTTCACCGTACAATTCTATTTTTCCACCCCCTGTGGCTGTCGTCGCCCGGCGGTTCGTGACTTCCAGCGTGCGTACTTTTCCCAGTCCGCTGTTGGTACTAAGCGTATCTTCGTTCGAATAGCTCGTTCCTTTTCCATTGGTGGCATACGCCCGGAAATAGTATTTCGTATCCCCTTGCAATCCCTTGATGGTATCGGAAAACTCACCCTTCCCATTTCCGACAGCGATATACTGACCCGATACAAGCACCGGCAGCGGCTCCGTATCCCAGCAAAATCCCCGTTCGGAAATTGCGTATCCGTTTGCCCTGTCAACGGTCGATTTCAGCACGATGCTCGATGCCGTATGACTGACAAATTCCAGGCTGCCCAATTCCGGGACAGCGCCGTTCACCACTTCGGTAGAGACATTCCTGTCGTCGTCTATGCATCCGTATGCAATGCCTGCACACAGACAGATTGAAAACAATTTTTGTATTATGTCCGATTTCATATTGTCCTGGAATTAAAAATAAACACCTATCCCTACGTTGGGATATACATTTTTGAAATTCAACACACTGCATCCTGCTGTTCCGTAGAACCGCTTGCCGGCGATTAGCACGGCATCCACATCGACCAGCACGCCTTTTTTCGATTTATCTATGTCTTTCACCCAAAATTCGGATATCTTGTTCTCCCCGTCGTCCAGGGAATCAAATTTTCGCAGCAGGTCGCGTTGCCAATACCCTACCCCAACAGAAAGATAAACATTGGAAAAGGTTTTCACCATCATGCCGACCGACCCCATCATGGCCGCATTGGATTTGTGTTCGCCCGCATCCCGGGCAAATTCGAACTGAACGCCTTCCAATACTATTTTTTCTTCATTCGTTTCTTCGTTTTTAAAATATCTCACTCTTCCGCTTTCGTTCTGAAAAGAAAAATCGGAACGCAGGCGCAGATACCAGCCCAATTTACTGTTGAATCCGCCTATCTGGATTCCAAACGGTGCGATGGGAGAATAGTGATAGCCGATAAAAAAATTCATTTTTTCTTTCTCCGCTCTGACAGCAGGCCTCGCCGTCGCATAAGACTGACGCGCCTGCTCCAGTTGATTTTTCCAGTATCTGGCAGACGATTCGCTTTTGGCCGTCCCGACTCCTTCCGCATAAAACACAATCAGCCTGTTCATGGCAACGGTGTCGTTCTCAAGCGCCAGTTCATTCAGGCAGTTCAGGCACTTGGCCATTGCCGTACGCATGGACAGATGCATCGTCTCGTCGACTTTCCATATTTTTGTCAATTGGTCGATACTGTACAGATTACAGTATGTCACACCTTCTTCATACCACATTTTGGCGTCGCGATAATCTTTTTTCCCCATTGCTTCGTCCCCTCTGCGGTTATATTCGGTCTGTCGCTGTGCATACACGCCCAGCGGAAGCAACAACAGGCAAACCACGATAATTTTTCTCATATACAACTTCCTTTTAATATGTTGTTAAACCATTTCCTACTCGCGTACCATTCACGTCATAAATATCATACAAATGGTCTTCGCGTTCGAACGCGCGTCCGTTTGGAGACGGAGCCACGCTCAGATAAACGGCTTCAATGCGTTCAATCCCTTTCGAGTCGATTGCACCGTACCGCCCGTTCGATATTTTACGGACAATCATAAAGTTACCAAACGGATATTTTTCTTCATACAAAGCCTTTCGCTCGCTGATTCGCTGTTCTTCTTCACTTTCGTCGCAGGCAATGCTCAGGCGAAGCACTTCTTCCGTCACTTTCAGGTCTTTGGCTTTGGTAAAATCCGTTTTTGCTTCAGCATATTTTTTCTGTTCCATCTTCGTTTTCCCGCTTGCTATCAGCGCGGCATACCTTGCTTCGATTTCTTCGTCCGCAGGGTTTGTTTCTTCCGTCCCGCTATCGGCATCTTTGCGTACCGTTTCTTTTTCGTCCGTATCCTTCGGCGTTTTTTCGTTCTGCTTATTCAATGTTGTTTCGGTGTTTTCCGGCCGGCCATTTCTGTCCGTATTTGGATCGGACTCAACGGGAAATATTTTTTCGAGCTTTGTATTTCCTGTATCAGCAACCGAATCCGGGTTTGCCGCCAACGACGAAACGTTGCTTTCCGAGCCGTTCAAGTCCAGGATGTACATAACCGCCCAACCGAAAATTCCGGCAAAAATAATGACTGCGGGTATCAGTATGCGCCTTTTCCGTTTTTTTCTTGTCCACGCTTTCTCTGAAGATTCCTTATCGTCGATTTTGCTTCTGTCGTTTTGCGAGTGCAAATCGCTGCGCGCCACCGTGTTATCATTTTTGTCGGTCGCCACCGATCCGGACTGTTCCGAAAGGATATTTTCCGCTTCTTCGAAATAGGACGGTATATCCAGTTCGTTGATCATCTGCATGACAGATTGATAACGTTTGACCGGATCGATCTGCATTGCCCGCATGATGACGGCTTCCGTTTGCGGCGTAATTGCTTTATTCAGTTCCGACGGTTTGGCTATCGGTTTGGTAGCCCGCAGGATAGATTCGGTTGGTATCACTCCGGTCAGCAGGTTGTACATGGTCGCGCCGAGGGAGTAGATGTCGGGGCAGGGCGAAAAGTTCTGTATGCCTTCGGTATCATACTGTTCGATGGCTGCAAATCCTTTGGACAGGGTGAGCATGGTAGTGCTCGTCTCCTGCTGCTCAATGTCATAGCGTTTGCTTACGCCAAAATCTATCAGGCGGGCATTGTTTTTCCTGTCTATCAATATGTTATTAGGCTTGATGTCCAGGTGAATAATACTTTTCTGATGGACAAATTCAAGCGCCTGCCCAATTTGATATACATATTTCAATACTTTCTTTTCGGGCAGGATACCTTCTGTTTCAAGCATATATTTGAGTGAACAGCCCTGTATGTGTTCCATTGCAATATATGCCGTACCGTTTTCTTCGAATACTTCAAGCACATTTACGATGTACGGATGATGAACTTCGGAAAGGATCTTCGCTTCCTTGATCAATTTCTCCTTAAACTTGGCGAAAAGGATTTTTCCTGTCTCGGAATGCACCTTTACCCGCAGCGTGTCGTCGTCGCGCAAGCAGTAGTCCTTGAAAAAGTATTCTTTGATACAGACCGGCACATCAGTCTTTACCGTACCCAGATTTCCTTTCACCTCTGTACTCCAAACGCCTGAATATGTGATACCAAAACCTCCCTGGCCAATCACATCGGCTATGCGATACTTTCCTTTTTGCAAATAGTGTCCTTTTGGTAAATGCATAATTACCGTAAGCAATTAGGGTTTCTACCTGCAAAGGTATATTTTTTATATGAAAGTATAAAGAAAAGACAAAACAAATTGTTTGTAGCTAATCGAATTTTGCACGTTTTGTATCGGTAGAATATAAAATGAATAGTTGTCGCGTGCTTTTTTGCTACAAGACTCGACGATGGTGTTTTTGATATTTTCAGTCGAAGCCGACTTCATAAATATCTGTGCCAGTGCGTCGTTCATCACACATTCGGTCACTCCGTCCGTACACATGAAGAAGTAGTCTCCGGCCTGAATGTCCGTAATCAGCGTGACGTCTGCTTCCGTCGGGCAGTCTGTTCCGCTGATGGCTCTTGTGATGACATTTTTCTTGGGATACGTTCGGGCTTCATCTTTTGTGATTTGCCCCAGTTTCACCAGCGAGTTGACCAGCGAATGGTCTTCGGTCTGGAATATGGCTTCGCCCTTGCGGAACTGATAGATACGGCTGTCGCCGATATGTGCGATGGTGATTCCCGATTTTCCGATATATACCATTGTGAGCGTGGTCGCCATGCCTTTGGCGTCGGGATGCGCCTGCGCATATTCGTCAAAACGGGTTTCGGTGTAATGAACGGCTTTGTTGATAAATTCTTCGGTCGGGTCGCCATCAATGAATGTGGAAAAAAACGTCTGAAAAGATTCGCACGCCAGCGCGCTGGCAATCTCACCTTTTTCGGCGCCGCCCACACCATCGCATACAATAAAAAGTTTTTGATTGGAGGTTACCAATTCAGATAGTGGAAAAACGGAATCTTCATTGTTCATCCGTCCTCCTTTTTCACTAATAGCAAAAGGTCTTTCGATTTTTATATTCATGATTACAACCCGTTTACGTTATTCGCAAAATTGCAATCTGGTATCCCCTATTACAATTTCGTCTTTATTTTTCAATACAATCACTTCGCCCTCGTCCAAATACCGTCCGTTGTACAGGGTATGGTTCTTGCTGTGATTGTCAGAAAGAGAATGCAGCAGGCTTCCCTGTGCGCTTTTCTTTACTTCTATCCGTATATGACTGCGGCTCATTGATTTATCTTTCGTGTCAATACGGATATTTGCATTAGAGGCCGAAGCCTTCCGGCCTACGATGTAAAGTCCTTCTTCCTGCAAGGGAAACGTCTGTTCAGGCGTACATTCATTAGGGAAAACAACTAACTTTCCCCCGCCTTTTTTTGCCGTAGGGATTACTATCGTATCGGAGCCGGACGCTCGACGCTCTTCCTGCAATTCCCGCAAAAGTGAAACCGATATTTCCTGCTTGCACTTGGGACATTTAAAAGAGGTTATTCCCTTGGGAATTTTCTCTTCATCAACTTTTAAACCAACCTTGCAATGCGGGCATTTTACCGGAATCATAGAGTAATGAACACATCAATATCATCCGCGCCGGCAAAGACATCCAGGATGTCCATATCCGTATCGATTTCAACATCATCCGATAATGTGATGAAATCGGGCGTTTCATCATAGCTGTCGTCCAGCGACACGAAATCAACATAGCTGTCGTCCATGTCAATAACTACTACTTCATCCCACATTTCGTCGTTGTCTATTGAGACAAATGCACTTTCTTCAATCATAATTTATAACATTTTAATTTTATACACTCTTACTTACTATATTTTTTCGGCATACAAAAATACACAATATAAAAATATGTTGTTTTGTTTTTATTGAATAACGTACAAAAGCGGGGGTTTATTGTACAAAATGCTGTTTTTGCGAATCATGTCCGTCGATTATTTCTTTACCCATTTTGCTCTGCATGTGCCGACCGGACACTGCTTTTTGTTGGCAAGCGATTCCCATGGGATTTCGCCCAGAAACGCTCCGCATTTGGGGCATACATAATCTATTTTAAACCGGTTCGCAATGTTTTGCAGTAATTCGGGAATCTTCGCCGACTGTCTTGCTCCCATGTAAATGCCTGCGGTCGGGGCGCATACGGCAAGGATGAGGCTGACGATGATCAGTGTGTGGTTACTTTTGCCGACAAGCCCGACAATCAGCCCCACTAGGCCGATGACGGCAAATGGGAGCGACTGGAAAAGCCTTGTTTTAAACTGATTGGACGATTGTATGCGGATTTTTTCGCGGATGTAGTTGTCGTAAACCTGTTTCAGGGCGGCAAATTCTTCGGTGTAATCATTGTCATATTTCAGTGCATCCCTGATGTTCAGCGTATAACTGTCGCCCAGCATGACCGCATCGGCAGCTGTGATTTTTTTCCTTATCACCCTGTCTTTGTTGACAAAAGTACCGTTTGTCGACCCTACATCTTCGATGAAGAGTTCGCCGTGCTCGTTCTTCGTCAGTTTTGCATGATAACGACTTACGTAGGGGTCGTCTACCACAAATTCATTATCTTTCGCTTTTCCGATTCTGACAGTTATCATGGTTTATTCGACATTCTTTCTGGGTTTGATTCCTTCCTGTTCCAGCATATCTTTTAATGCTTTGAGCGGTTCTTTGGACACAATCAATTCGCGCGGTTTGCCTCCGGGTGTCAGCAGCAGCAGTTTTTGTTTCGGCAAGTTGATCTGCAGGATGTAATTTTTGTTGACAATAAAACTTTTGCCCACCCGAATCAAGGTTGATTGCGAGTCCAGGTACTGGGTATGAAACATTTCCTCAATCTTGCCGATATTGATGGCAAATGTAAACTGGAGACCTTCACTCAGCAACAACTTCGTGTAATTTCTATCTGCTTCAAAATAGAGTATGTCATGCAGCTTTATACGCAGGAATTCGTCCCTTGTTTTTATTATCAGATATTTATCCATTATTTGTTATTTCTAAGTGCGATATAGCGCGAACAAAAGTAAGGTTTTTCCTGGTTATATGCAAATAAAAAAAGGGAGAACACACAAAATTCTCCCTTTTGTTCCGGTTTAGTTTCTGAGCGCCGCTTGCGCCGCAGCCACGCGGGCAATAGGCACGCGGTATGGCGAGCAACTTACATAGTTCAGTCCTACCTTGTTGCAAAATTCTACGGATGACGGTTCGCCACCATGTTCGCCGCAAATTCCGCATTTCAGGTCGGGACGGACTGCACGGCCTTTTTCGGTCGCCATGCGAATCAGCTGCCCTACGCCGTTGCGGTCAAGCACCTTAAACGGGTCGAATTTCAGGATTTTCTTTTCCAGATACACGGGCAGGAACGAGGCAATGTCGTCGCGCGAATATCCGAAAGTCATCTGTGTAAGGTCGTTAGTCCCGAACGAGAAAAATTCGGCTGCTGAAGCGATTCGGTCTGCCGTAAGCGCTGCACGCGGAATTTCAATCATCGTGCCGACTTTGAAATCGATTCCGTCGCCGTGTTCCTTGAACAGTGCGGCTGCCGTGTCGCGGATAATTTTTTCCTGTTCGAGAAATTCATACAGGATTCCTGTGAGCGGCACCATGATTTCGGGGATGGCGTCAATGCCTTTCTTCTTCAGGTTCAGCGCTGCGCCGAGTATGGCTCGGGTTTGCATTTCGGTAATTTCGGGATATGTATTTCCAAGCCGCGCACCGCGATGTCCGAGCATGGGATTTTGTTCGTGCAAAGCTTCTACCCGTTGTTTTATTATTCTGACATCTACACCCATAGCTTCGGCCATTTCTTCCTGGCCTTTTTCGTCGTGCGGGACAAATTCGTGCAACGGCGGGTCGAGCAGACGGACGGTTACGGGATAGCCTGCCATTGCTTCAAAAATACCTTCAAAATCAGTTTGTTGATACGGGAGCAGCTTGGCCAGCGCTTTTTTGCGTCCTTCGGTGTCTTTGGCCAGAATCATTTCGCGCATGGCTTTGATTTTCTGTCCTTCGAAGAACATGTGTTCCGTCCGGCAGAGTCCGATGCCTACTGCGCCGAACTTGCGCGCCACAGTGGCGTCGTGCGGAGAATCGGCATTCGTGCGCACCGACATGCGAGTGTATTTGTCCGAGAGTTTCATGATTTCGGCAAAGTCGGCATCCAGTTCGGCTTCTCTGGTGGCGACCTGTCCTTCATAAATATCGCCCGTTGAGCCATCTAACGAGAAATAGTCGCCTTCTTTATAAATCCGGCCTTCCACTTCAACCGTTTTGGACGCATAATCGATCTTTAATGCGCCTGCACCTGATACGCAGCATTTTCCCATGCCGCGCGCTACTACGGCAGCATGTGATGTCATTCCTCCGCGAGCCGTCAGGATACCTTCGGCTGCGGCCATTCCCGCGAGGTCTTCGGGCGATGTTTCGATGCGTACCATCACGACTTTCTCATTGTTCGAAGCCCACAGTGCCGCGTCGTCGGCATTGAATACAATCTTGCCCGAAGCGGCGCCGGGCGATGCAGCCAATCCTTTGGCTATCACCGTAGCTTTCTTCAATGCGCCTTTGTCGAACACGGGATGAAGCAGTTCGTCCAGTTTGTTGGGGTCGACGCGCAACAGGGCTGTCTTTTCGTCAATCATACCCTGCCGAAGCATGTCCATTGCAATCTTCACCATGGCAGCTCCCGTACGCTTTCCACTACGTGTCTGGAGGAACCACAGTTTGCCTTCCTGTACGGTAAATTCCATATCCTGCATGTCTCTGTAGTGATTTTCGAGTTTGGTTTGCAGTTCGTCGAGTTCCCTGTAAATGTCGGGCATGGCTTCTTCCATCGAAGGATATTTTTCAAGGCGTTCCGCTTCGGATACGCCGGCAAGCACAGCCCAGCGCTGCGAGCCTGTTTTGGTGATTTGCTGCGGTGTGCGTATGCCGGCGACGACATCTTCGCCCTGTGCATTTATCAGGTATTCGCCGATGAACAAGTCTTCGCCCGTGGCGGCGTCGCGCGAGAAACAGACTCCTGTTGCCGAGGTGTTTCCCATGTTGCCGAATACCATTGCCTGGACGTTCACGGCCGTTCCCCATTCGGCGGGGATGCCTTCCATTTTGCGGTAGAGGATGGCGCGGTCGTTCATCCACGAGTCGAACACGGCACAGATGGCGCCCCACAACTGCTCGTAGGCCGAGTCGGGGAAGTCCTTGCCGGTCTGTTTCTTGACGGCAGCTTTGAATTTGCCAACCAGATTCTTCAAGTCATCGACAGTCAGTTCCGTATCCAGGCATACGCCTCTGCCGGACTTCACCTCTTCGATGATTTCTTCAAACGGGTCGATGTCGTTTTTGTTCACAGGTTTCATTCCCAGAACCACATCACCGTACATCTGTACAAAACGGCGGTATGAGTCCCACGCGAAACGCGGATTTCCCGTTTTGGCGGACAATCCTTCCACTACGGCATCGTTAAGCCCCAGATTCAGAATCGTATCCATCATTCCGGGCATGGAAGCGCGCGCGCCCGAACGTACCGATACCAGCAGCGGATTTTCCACGTCGCCGAATTTTGAATTCATCAGCGTTTCCACACCTTTGACAGCGGCCTCTACACCGGGTTTAAGAAGTTCTACCACCTTGTCTTTACCCAGGCGGTAATAATCGTTACATGTATCCGTCGTGATAGTAAAACCCGGCGGGACAGGAACTCCGATCAGATTCATTTCAGCCAGGTTGGCGCCTTTGCCTCCCAGTAAGTCTTTCATGTCTGCTTTACCTTCGGCTTTTCCATTTCCGAACGTATAAATTCTCTTTGAATTTTCCATCTTATTCTTGTTTTTGCAATCTTTAGTTTGCAAATATCATTCATTTTAGTGAATCAAAAAAATTTTTATCCTGTTTTTTAAATATGTTTTACAATTATTCGCGAGATTACGTAATATAAAACATATATATTTGCGCGCCCAAACTTTTAAAATCGCATTGTATTGACAGGAAAGAAAAAGTCTCTCCCGATGCTGGAGAAAATTGAAATCACGGACGTGGCTGCTGAAGGAAAGGCCATTGCACGAATTGGCGACTGGGTTGTCTTCGTGCCCTGGACTGCGCCCGGCGACATCGCAGACATTCAACTTGTGCGAAAAAAAAGCCACTTCGCCGAAGGGAAGGCCGTGCACTTCCACCGCTATTCTCCGGACAGGATTGAGCCGTTCTGCGAGCACTTCGGCATCTGCGGCGGATGCAAATGGCAGCATCTGCCTTACGAGGTGCAACTGCGACACAAGGCGAAACAGGTTGCCGACAGCCTGGCTCGTATCGGAAAAGTTGCCGCAAAAACGGTTTTGCCGATAAAAGGGGCGCAGAATACGGTTTATTACCGTAACAAACTGGAATTTACGTTTTCAAACAGACGCTGGCTGACAGAAGATGAGATTTCGATTGCCACCGGAGAACCGTTGCAGCCGAACGGCGCAGGGTTTCACATTCCGAAAATGTTCGACAAGGTGCTGGATATTCGCAAATGCTGGCTGCAGGAAGATATTTCAAACAGTATCCGCCTGGATATTAAAAACTTCTGTCTTTCGCACGACGGTTATCCGTTTTTCGATCTCCGGAAGCAGGAAGGTTTTATGCGTACATTAATTATACGCACCGCTTCGACGGGCGAAGTGATGGTGGTTGTCGTCTTTTTCGAGGAAAAGAAAACGCATCGCGAAGCGCTACTGAATCATCTGAAAGAATCTTTCCCCGAAATCACGTCGCTGATGTATGTCGTCAACGACAAATGCAACGACACGATTACAGACCGCGAAGTGATTCTTTTTCACGGGAAAGACCATCTGACGGAAGTGATGGAAGGGTTGCAGTTCAAGATAGGGCCGAAATCGTTTTATCAGACCAACAGCGAGCAGGCTTATCTGCTGTATAAAACAGTGCGCGACTTTGCGGGACTGACAGGCCGTGAAACGGTCTACGACCTGTACACCGGCGCCGGAACGATTGCCAATTTCGTAGCGCGACAGGCCGGGAAAGTAATCGGGATAGAATACGTTCCCGAAGCCATCGAAGACGCCCGCATCAACGCGGAATGGAACCGTCTTGACAACACTCATTTCTTTGCCGGCGACATGAAAGATATTCTTACGCCGTCGTTTATCGAAGCCAATGGCCATCCCGACGTCGTCGTCACAGACCCGCCCCGCGCCGGTATGCATGACGACGTAACCGACGCGCTCCTGGCGATTGCCCCCGAACGCATTGTCTATGTGAGCTGCAATCCGGCTTCGCAGGCTCGCGACCTGAACAGGCTCGACGCGCTGTACGATGTCGAAAAAGTTCAGCCGGTCGACATGTTCCCGCACACGCACCATGTCGAAAACGTCGCGCTGCTTATGAAGCGAAATTAATTCTGTCGCCGTATGAGATTGAAATGCAGTAATATTATGGTTTCTATCGCCGTCTTCTGCGTATTGACATGCTGTCACGGCAAAACGCAGCAAAACGTGGAGAAAACGGCTGATTTCCCCGAACTTGTCGAACAGGGAGAAATCACGGCGGTGACGCTGAACAGCTCCATTTCGTATTTCCGATACAAGGGACAGAGCATGGGATACGAATACGAGCTGATTGCCGATTTTGCACGTGCACACGGCCTGCGTCTGAACATCAAAACAGCCGAAAACACCGCACGCCTGGTCGAGATTCTGCAAAGCGGTGAGGCCGATGTGGTTGCATATCCCGTCAAAATCGACAACCTCGCGAAAGAGGAAATGCTCTTCTGCGGACACGAGCAGCAATCCAGCCTGGTGATTGTTCAGTACGCCTCGAACGAGGACACGCTGCTTACGGACGTGACACAGCTTATCGGCAAGGAAGTGTATGTAAAGCACGATACATGGCATCACGAACGACTTGAAAATCTGAACAGTGAGCTGGGTGGAGGTATCCGCATCACGGACATTGAGAAAGATACCGTCACGACAGAAGACCTCATCGAAATGGTCGCGCGAAGAGAAATTCCGCGTACGGTTTGCGAAGACAACATCGCCCGCCTGAACCGCACTTATTACCGAAACATCAACATCGATCTGGAAATCAGTTTCAAACAGCGCAGTTCGTGGGCTGTTCGCAGGAACACTCCGCTGCTCGCCCAGGCCATCGACGAATGGGCGTCGAACAGTACGGGCGCGACGACATACCGGGCGGCGCTGAAGCGCTACTTCGAACTGTCGAAATACCCCATCGACCTCATGCCTCGAATTATCGGCGGGAAAATCTCTCCATACGACGATTTGTTCCGCAAATATGCACCCCGGCTGGGTTGGGACTGGCAGATGCTGGCGTCCATCGCATGGCAGGAATCGCACTTCGAGCCGTCCATCGTGGCGTGGAGCAGCGCCCGCGGACTGATGGGCATCATGCCCGAAACGGCTGTCCATCTCGGCTTTGAACTGCCGGAAATGGACGAGCCTGAAAAAAACATACAGGCCGGCGTCGAATGTCTGAGGCGTTTCGGGCGGCAGTTTGCCGCCATCCCCGACAGCCTCGAACAGATAAAACTTACACTGGCTTCCTACAATGCTGGAATCGGACACGTGCAGGATGCGCAGCGGCTGGCAGAAAAATACGGCAAAGATCCCGCCGTATGGAGCGGCAGCGTCAACGAATTTATACGCCTCAAGGCAGAACCGCAGTATTATACCGATTCCGTATGCAAATACGGCTACCTGCGCGGAACGGAGACATACAACTATGTAAACGAGGTGCTTGAACGCTACGAATACTACCGGCGCGAGACGGCTCGGACAGCGCGCAGCGAGTGATTTCCTCGCCCGACGACACGGCGCAGCGCCTCGTCCGGACAGGAAAAAAAATTGTGGAAAATTTTAACGGAAAATATTTTGACGTTATCAAAATTGTTATTTCCTTTGCATCTGATACTGAAAAATATTGAAACAATGAACTGCTTAAAATCCGCTTCCGTCATCCCGAACCTCGTCGCAGACCACGTTGAGCCTGCATGCAAGAGGACGGGCTGTGTCGACACCGCAAGGGAAGACGGCATGAAGCTCCGCAATATGACTTGCCCACAAAACAAAGCCGCATCACCAAATGTTAAATTTGGCTATCAAAAAATGAAAACCATCACACGCGAGATGAAAACCATCTCGCGCGAGATGGTTTTCATCTCGCACGAGAATATTTTCATCTCGCGCGAGGATAATTCCATCTCGCGCGAGGATGATTTCATCTCGCGCGAGAATATTTTCATCTCGCACGAGATGGATTTCATCTCGCGCGAGGATATTTTCATCTCGCGCGAGATGGTTTTCATCTCGCGCGAGACGGTTTCCATCTCGCGCGAGACGGTTTTCAAAACGCGTGTGACGGTTTTCATCTCGCGCGTGACGGCTTTGCCCAACGCACATTTTCGCAGCGCCCCGCACTTACCATATAATTATCCAGTACTAACAAACAATTAATTATTAATGTAATGAAAAATTCAATTCAAATCCAGAAAATTGCGGCCGTCATCGTGACCGGCCTTTCCGCTCTGCTTTTCGCCTCCATTTTCGACGCGGCAAACCTGCTCGATGCCGGAGGCGGACTCTCTCTCGCGCTTGCCCTCGGGGCAGTCACATACAGCAACATTCCCGAAATAGTACTTGCCAGCATACGCCGCTGGCACGGAAGCATCGACGATCAGTACGCCAATATCGACAATCTGATCAACCGGATCAACAACCATCCGGACTGGAAGTTCCCTGCCGACCTGCTCTCCACGCTGAGCGCCAACCGCAGCCAACTCTCGCTGCTGATCGCCAAGTGCCGCACGAGCGACGGCTCGGGTGCAGACCGCACCGTGCGCAATACGCTGCTCAAGACCACCGTCGGACTGTGCCTCACGCAGGCAAAAGTCTGGGCGATAGGCGAATACTACGCCGGCACGCTGACGATCGACGACGTGCACCTGCTCGGATTCTTCGTCCCCGGAGAAACAAGCGGACACCACGACCGCAAGGAATCGACCATCGCACGAGCCGAAGTCAAAATATCGATCATCGACCTCGACTACGTCCGCATCGTCATCGACCAGGCTGCCACCGACAATGCCGCTCTCGTGGTACACGGATGGCCGCACGGCGTGCGCCAGGCGCTGATCGTCATACTCCAGGCCGACGGCACGACCGAAGTGCACCGGCAGTATACGACGCACCTCTACAACAACATCTTCCTGCCCAAAGACACGCGCGGACAACTGCTCATCGCCAAAGCCTCATTCCTTCGACACATCGACGACGAACCGCACTTCGGCGTCGAACCGACATTCACCATGCCGCTCTCCACCGAAGACCTGGCCGGCATAATCGACCGGCAGCATCACGAAGAATTCGAAGAACAGCTGCGCACCGTCGAACAGCACCGCCTCGACGTCAGCCAGCTGAAGAACACCAAAATCGAATGACACGATGACCGAATAACCGAACGACCAAATCTCCGTTCGCGACAGAGGGGCGCTGTCCGGACGGAGATTTTTATTACCTTTGCAGCATGAAACCGTATCAGCTCATCACCATCATCGGCCCCACGGCATCCGGCAAAACAACCTTCGCCGCAGCGCTCGCCGCACGCCTCGACACCGAAATCATCAGTGCCGACTCGCGGCAGGTATACCGGCGAATGGACATCGGAACAGGAAAAGACCTCCACGACTATCGCGTGAACGGCCGAACGATACCGTATCACCTGATCGACATCCGCGAACCCGGCACACGATACAATGTATTCGAATACCAGCACGATTTCTTCCGCGCATACGAACAAATCCGCGCGAAGGGCAAACTGCCCGTACTCTGCGGCGGCAGCGGACTCTACATCGAAGCCGTGCTCAAAGGATACCGCCTGTGCAACGTCCCGCAAAACCCCCCACTGCGCGACTCGCTGAAAAACAAACCCCTGCCTGAACTCAAAAACACACTCGCCGCATACCGGAAACTGCATAACACAACCGACGCAGATACACCCCAACGGGCAATCCGAGCCATCGAAATAGAAGAATATTACACGCAGAACCCCTCTGCACAAAACGAATACGAACCGCCGCACAGCCTTGTCGTCGGGCTGGACATCAGCCGCGAGCTCCGCCGTGAAAAAATCTCGCAGCGACTGCACAGCCGTCTGGCCGGAGGAATGATCGACGAAGTGCAGCGCCTGCTCGACTCCGGTATCCCGTCCGGAGACCTCCTCTATTACGGGCTGGAATACAAATACACAACGCTTTTCCTGACAGGCGCCATCACACACGACGAAATGGCCACACAACTCGAAACAGCCATCCACCAGTTCGCAAAACGTCAGATGACATGGTTTCGAGGCATGGAACGGCGCGGCATCACCATCCACTGGATAGACGCCACCCTCCCGGACGAAGAAAAAACAGAACGCACATTGAATATCCTGCATAATTAAAAAACAAAATGAACACGATAAACAGACTCGCAAACAAACGACAGTTTTTCCTTCTCGCCGGCCCCTGCGTAATTGAAAACGAAGACATGGCGCTCCGCATCGCCGAAAAAATACAGAAAACAGCCGAAAAGCTCCACATCCCATACGCCTTCAAAGGATCGTACCGCAAAGCCAACCGTTCACGAACAGATTCGTTCACAGGCATCGGCGACGAGAAAGCATTGCGAATCCTCCGCAAGACGGGCGAGACGTTCGGCATCCCGACCGTAACCGACATTCACGAAACGCACGAAGCGGCGCTCGCTGCCGGCTATGTAGACATCCTTCAGATACCCGCCTTCCTGTGTCGACAGACAGACTTGCTGGTCGCCGCCGCAAAAACAGGCAAGACCGTAAACATCAAGAAAGGACAGTTTCTCGCACCCGAATCCATGCAATTTGCCGCACAGAAAGTCGCGGATGCAGGCAATCCCGACATCATGCTGACCGAGCGGGGCACCACGTTCGGATACACCGATCTGGTCGTAGACTTTCGCGGCATCCCGAAAATGAAAACGTTTGGCTTCCCGGTGATTACCGACATCACCCACTCGCTTCAGCAGCCCAACCAGACATCGGGCGTCAGCGGCGGGTTGCCGGAACTGATCGAAACGATAGCCAAAGCAGCCATAGCCGTCGGCTCGGACGGGCTCTTTATCGAAACACATCCCGAACCGTCCGAAGCCAAATCGGATGGAGCGAACATGCTACCGCTCGATTTGCTGGAAAACCTGCTGAAAAAACTCGTGCGAATCCGGGAAGCCGTTTCGTCCGAACCCCGGCATCCCGATAATTGCTGACGACAGAAATAATGCACATATAAACTCAAGATGGCAACGATATCAATGCAGAATATTGCAGACCGGCTGGGAGTATCGAAAGCAACCGTTTCACTCGTTCTAAGCGGAAAAGCAAAAAACAAAAGAGTAAGCAGAGAACTGAGCGAGAAAATAATCCGCACAGCAAAAGACATGAATTACCAGCCGAACGAAATCGCACGCAGTTTGCGGACGGGATACACCAAAACGATAGGCGTCATTGTCACCGACATCTCCAACGAATTTTTCGGACGCTTCGCCTTTCACATCCAGGAACAGGCGAAAAAATACGACTATACCGTCATCATGACCAACACAAACGAAAGCCTCGACGAATTTGACAAATTGATAACCACCCTGTTGAACAAGCGCGTCGACGGAATAATTTTCGTACCTGTCGACAACGGACAGGACATCGCGTTAAAGATTGCCGACAACAATATCCCGACAGTTCAGATTGACCGGTACTATCCCGAATTTGAAGCCAATTATATCGGCGTAAACAACTACAAAGCCTCTGCCGAAGCCACCGAAGCCTTGATAAATCTGGGGTGCGGTCGTATCGCCGTAATATGTTATGACATCAATCTGAATGCCTTGACGGAGAGGCGTAACGGTTGCATCGGCGCCCTCAAGCGCAACGGTCTGTACGAACCC
>JAISXP010000008.1 GCA_031270465.1 Tannerella sp.
TTGACGTAGAGCACAAGCTGTTCCTGCGCCGTCCGGTTGATGCGGCAGGCGACGGATGCGTCCGGCGAACGGACGGATACGAAGCCTTTTCCCGTCTCCGTGGCGAGGGCGTACAGAAAACAATGCTCCTTCATGCTTTTGGCTTGCTGCGTCAGCGGACGGAGGCAGTCGGCGCCGGCGTCTCCGAAGTAATAATAGTTGTGCGTGTCGAGATGCCAAGATTGGGTCGGTCGTTCGCCATAGGCCGCTTGACGGCTGCCGTACAGGTCGACATCGCCTTCGGGAGCGGCAAAGCTGTCGCCGGGATAACAGCTCCAGTAGCCTTTGCGTTGCCAGCTTAGCCGGCGAATGGATGGAGGCAGGTAAAATTTCAGTCCGGCCTCGCGTAACCGGCCGGACGGCTCGCCGGTGGCGACGTAGTCCGTTTGCAGACTTCCGTCGGGAAATATCAGCATCCGCAGGTCTGCTTTCACTTCGCCATACGCACCCGACAGGGTGATTTCCACCTGCTCGCCGGACTGTTTCCATGCGAACGCCGTCATCTTCCACTCCGTTTCCGGGAGCGGCTTTTGGTCGACATCCAGATTCAGGAACGGCCCCCGTTCGATTACCGTCTCACCGTTCGACGTGGCGCCGGCAATCAGTCCGGTCGCCCGGCTGAAAGGTATTTCAAAGTCCTTACCCCGGATGATGACGGATTCGCCGGTCTCCTCCACCCTTAGCGGTGCAAATATCAGCGGACGGGGGAAAATCCGTTTTCGCTCCTCGCCCAGCACGACGGCATACCGGTCAATCACGTCCGATGTGTCGCGCAGGCTGTAAAATTCGACAAACAGCGTATCGCCTTCCTGCCAGTCTTCGGCCGGAATCGTCAGCAAGCCCTTTTGATGCGGGGCAATGGAGGTATGTTTCAATCGCTTTTCAACTCCCCGGTAAACATAAGATTTGACCACTTCATTCAGATTCGTATGATCGAAACGGTTGTGGACGGGCAGCAGCAGCGGCTCGCCGGGAGTGAAGTCCGTCACGCGGCAGGTCAGCAGCCGGACGGGTGAGTAGGCTTTCTTTACGGACCAAAATTCCGGCTTTTTCCGTCGCCAGATGTCAATAATTCCCCATTCGCCGTATCCGACGCAGTTGCCCGAATACTCCTCGCCGCTTCGCTTGGCGCCGGTTTTCCACCAGGGACTTCCGGCCTTCGGTTCGGGCAGCATGAAGATTTCGTCGACATAGCCCCAGATAGCGCCGCCCAGACCGCCCCGGGCATCGAAGAGGTTCGTCCACATTTTGTCCAGCGACTCGCCCCAAAACTCGCGGATGTTCGGGTCGTCGCGCAGGGTGGCGTACGTGTAGCAGGGTACATGTGCCCATTCGTCGAACAGCGCCGGAATATTGTGCCCCTGAAATCCGAGCGTCAGCATGCCATATTGCGACAGGTTACCTGTCACGCCGGGATAGTGCATGCTCAGGATGTCGTAAATTTTCTCGCCCTCCTTCTGCTGTCCGGGATAGCTGAAAATGACGGGCCGCGTCGTGTCGGCCTCTGCCACCCAGTCCCTGCACTGCCGGAAATTCGGGCCATACTCGCTTTCATTGCCCAGCGACCAGAACAGCGCCGAGGGATGCGAACGGAACGTGTTCACCATTTCCCGCAGCTGCGACAGATAGCGTTCGGCATAGGCCGTATCGCCGGAAAGTTTATAGTTCGGATGGGTATGGGTGCCCACGAAACAGACGGCGGTTTCGCACTCCACGTAAATGCCCAGCCGGTCGCAGTGTTCCACGAACTGCTCCGAAGGAGGATAATGCGAGGTGCGGACAAAATTCATGTTGGACTCTTTGAACAGGACGGCGTCGAGGCTGTCCAGTTCGGCCGTTGTCGTCCGTCCCAGCGAGGGATGCATGTCGTGCCGGCAGGCGCCGCGCAGTTTGACGGGCTGACCGTTGACCAGCAGCTGGTTTTTTACGATTTTGACCTCGCGAAAACCTGCCCGGCGGCTGAAACGGCAGGATTCCCGGCCTGCCTGGTTGTATATCGTGGCGGTCAGGGTGTAGAGATTGGGATGTTCGGCGTCCCACTTCTGCGGTTCCCGGAGGATAAATTCGCGGGTCACGCCGGCTTCGCCGGACAGGGGGAAGCGGTTTTGCGGAAGCGGAACCGCCTGTCCGTCGGGCGAGACAAGCGTAAATTCAATCTCGCCGCCGCTGCCTTCCGCCGAATAGGCGACCTTCAGGACGGCATCCCGGTAGAGCGAATCCGGATGCGTTTCCACGCGAAAATCATATACGTGCGTTTTGGGAAGGGCAAAGACCGTCACGTCACGCAGGATGCCGCCAACAGGATGATGCGCATAGCCGGAGGCGTAGGAAATATCATCCTGCCGGTCGGTCACTTCCAGTTCGATTTCGTTTTTCCTTCCCGGTTTGACGAACGGCGTCACATCCGTTTCCCAGCGGGTGAAACCGCCGTGATGCTCGCGCACGTAAGCGCCGTTCACCCACAGGCGGGCATGGCTGTAAACGCCGTCGAAACGCAGGATCACTGTCTTTCCGCGATAATCGGACGGCAACGTAAACGATTTCCGGTAACGGAACGGCTTGTCGTGTTCGACGGCATAGCCTTGCATGGCCGCTTCGCCCGGTACCTGAATCGTTGTCCACCGGTCGCGGGGCGAAAATTGAAACTCCCACACGCCGTTCAGCAGTATCACCGGCTGCCTGACGTTCGCGTGTGAAGATGGCACAGCATACGTCTTCTCTCCGGAAAACGCATGAAAAGTCAGTGACAAACCCACCGACAGCAAAAGAATCATTCGAAAGTTCATATAAAGAATTAAATTATTTTGTTTCATTGTATAATCATAAATATATATTTTACGCGGTATAAAATGCAAGATGAAAACAGGAAAGAACAAGCCTCCTGCAGCGTCAGAATCCGATAAAAGAAAGCCTCGTTTACAAAGAACAGGACGTAAACAGGGCTTCATTCGGCCTCAAAAACCTCTGCCGAACGGATGATGCCGTTTTCGTTAAACGCCTCTACCGAGAAATAATAGCGGGAATCGCGGTTGAAAAATCCGCCTTCGTAATGGTTGTCGTAGACTATGACGGCGTTGAGCAATTGCTCCCGGCTTATGCCCGTGCGGACGATGTAGCCGGTGGCATGATCCTGTCTGTCCCAAGTCAGCGAATACCTGCGGTGGTCTTCAGGGTTGCGGACAACGCGGACGCCCGTCACTGTCGCGGGTAATTTGCCGTTGCCTTTGCCGAACACGCGGAATCCGTAAAGCGAAAACTTTCCGGGTAACGCCTTTTTGTTCGTAATCTTCAGATAGCGGGTTTTGACGGGATGATTCAGGACAATCAGTTCGTGCACGGCGTCTTTGATATTGCGGCTCTTGTCGGCGAGCGTCTCCCAGTCGACGCCGTTGCCGGACGATTCGATGACGTACTGATACGCAAACGGTTCATGCGGTGCGCGAATCGTAAAATCCTGGTCGGCAAAATTTACCTGCAGTGCACGAACGGTCATGGCGGCCTTCAGGTCTACGCAGAACCATTCTTCCGGATTGCCCGTGGCGGCCGACCACCGGTTTTCGATTGCTTCGTTCAGCGCATTGACTGCCGGAAAACCGGGCAATTCGGATGAGACGATCGCAGTCTTGCGATAGGAGAGGAGGTTCCAGCCGGTAGAGCGGTCATCTTCCGAAAAATCCGTTTTTTCGTCGGGTATCACGAACGGATAATCCGTCCACACCGTCTGCGTGGCCGGATTGCCATCTTTCGTGAAGTAAAGCGGGAACAGTCCCAATCGCCGTTCGAACATGTGGCGTTGTGATATTTTGATGGTTGCCACATGCCAGTAGTTGCCGTATTTGTCGAGGAACGTATGCCCGTGCCCGGCGCCTCCCGCAAATCCTCCGGCCTTGAAAGAGAACGGATTACTTTCGAGATACGTAAACGGGCCGAGCGGACTGTCTCCCACGTAGGCGCCGTCGGCATAGACTCTAAATTCCGTTCCCGGAGCGGCATATTGCAGGTAATATTTCCCGCCGTATTTAATCATGCAAGGCCCTTCGTTCCAGCCGTCTTTGTTCCGCTCGTTGTTCTCGCCGACCGATTCCCAGCCGTATTTGTCCGAATGATGTTCGATTAACATTACGGCGTCGCCCATGGTAGCAAAACCGTTTGTCGGGTCTACTTCCACGCCGTAGATCGGATGCACGTTCGAGCAACCCCAGTACATGTACACTCGGCCATCGTCGTCCCTGTAAAATGCCGGGTCTTGCGAACCTTCCGCATTAAAATGGAACTTGCTGTCGACCGGTTCCCAGTTATCGTCGTTGCCGGGATCAGCCGTTTTGTAAATTCTGACAGGTTCCCACGAAGCCATAAAATACAGCGTGTCATCAAGCACGAGAATTGTAGGTGCATAATTTTCAATCGTTTCAATCTTTTTAGTGGGTATGAAATCCCAACTCTTCAAATCCGGCGAACTCCAGTAACCGCCCGATTTGGAGGCAAACAGGTAATATTTCCCTTTGAAATATTCGCAGACAGGGTCGGCCGCTTCGCGCCAACCGGGGTCGTCAAACTGAAACCGGTAATTCAGATTCATCGGGTTAGCTACGACCGAATGTACGTCAATCTCCGTTTTCGCCGCTTCCTTTTCGGCAGCACAGGAGAGTAAAAACACGAGTCCAAAAAATAAGTACTTTTTCATTATTATGATATATTAGTTTGATGATTTTGCAGCGATGTTTGTAATTGATGGACAAAAGTAGCATTATTTTCGCAAACAAACCGGATTTTTTGCGGAATCGTTTATTTCGGAAGCAAAACGGCTACTTTGTTCCACCCTTGTTTCAACGGCAATGCCTTTGTCGATTCGCACCTTTTGTCGTTCAGCCATACGCCGGCGTCATCCTGTGCGACAACGATATCCAGTTTTCGTACCCGTTGCATTTCAGGATGGCTTCCGAATCCTTTTCCCGGTGAATGATTGATATGTCTTCCGTTTTGAACAAAAAACCATTGCAACTATTGCACCGGGCACAACAATTGAAATGGTTGAAATCTCCGATTAATCATTATTAACAGTTAAAGATGCCTGCATTTCATAATAAGCCATTACATTTGCATTGTTAACAGAACTGTTAAACAGCGCTGTTATGCATAAACTATTTACAATAACAATTTTACAGGCATGAATGTAAAGGATAAAAATACGGAACAGGCCATATTGGAAGCGGCCGAGCGGGAATTTCTCGAAAAGGGTTTTGATGCGTCCAAAACGACGCAGATCGCATCGCGTGCCGGCGTAACGCACGCCATGCTGCACTATTATCACGGCACCAAGGAAAAGCTCTTCAACATGGTTTTCGACAAGAAAATCAATTTGCTGAAAGAATCGATCACCACGCTGGTGCAAAATTCCGAACTGCCGATTCTGGAGCGAATCAAAATCGGAATGGAGTCGCACTTCGATTTCATAGCCGCGAATCCCGAATTGCCCCGCTTCGTGATAAATGAGTTAATACACAAACCGAAGCGAAGGGAAATGATTGAATCCGTAATAAAAAAGACAGTCCCACAGCTGATAGATCGGGTACAGCAGGAAATCGACAGGGAAGTCGCTCGCGGCTCCATTCATCCGATTGACGCTACCGTCCTTCTGCTTGACGCGGCTTCGCTTAACATCTTCATGTTTCTCGCGTTACCCCTTTTGCGAATGTTCATCATTCCTCCCGGCATGAGCGAAAAAGACTTTCTCGAAATGCGCAAAAAGGAAAATGCAGAAGTGATTATGCGACGGTTAAAAAAGTAACACGCCACCAGTATCTTAATTCAGTCATTCAATCTTCAAATGAAACAGTTCATATTATTGACCCTTCTTGTCTCAGCGGCCGTATCGCCGTTGCATGGACAAATCACATGGACGCAGTGCCAGGCGTCGGCGCGCGAAAATTACCCGCTGATAAGGCAATACGATTTGGTAAGGCAAAGCACGGACTATTCCATAGCCAACGCCGCCAAAGCATGGCTGCCGCAGGTATCGCTCACGGCGCAGGCCGGCTATCAGAGCGACGTAGCATCCTTTCCAGAAGAAATGGAGGCAATGTTCCGCCAACTCGGCATCGACATGAAAGGACTGAACAAAGACCAGTACCGTCTGACGCTGGAAGTCGGTCAGACGCTTTGGGATGGCGGCCAGCACAGGGCGCAACAGGAAATGGCCAAGGCCGACGGCGAATTTTCGCGGCAAAGCCTCGAAGTGGAAATGCATGCGCTTCGCGAGCGGGTGAACAGTCTGTATTTTGGCATCCTGATGCTTCACGAACAGTTGAATCAGAACACGCTCCTGCAGGAACTGCTGCAAAGCAATCTCCAAACCGTCGACGCCTGCATCGCTCACGGCGTCGCCACCCTGAGCGACCGGCAGGCCATTCAGGTCGAATTGCTTGCAGCATCGCAGCAGCGCGTGCAAATCGAAAGCGCGGCCGCAGCTTACCGCAAAATGCTGTCGGTGATGACCGGCATTCCCGTCGGCCAAACGGATACGCTCGAAAAACCGGCCGTGCAGGTCGCGCCTGCCGCCGGCAACCGTCCCGAACTGCATCTGTTCGACGCGCAGCGGCAACAGTTCGACGCGCAGGAAATGGCGCTCAACTCATCTCTCGTGCCACGCCTCGGACTCTTCGCGCAGGGCTTCTACGGCAATCCGGGCTTGAATCTGTTCAGGGATATGACGGAAAACCGATGGACATGGAACTGGCTGGCCGGCATCCGCTTCCAGTGGAACTTCGGAAGTCTCTACACGCACGGAGGCAACAGGCGGAAACTCGAACTTGCTCGAAAGCGGGTCGACAGTCAGCGCGACGTCTTTCTGTTCAACCTCGACTTGAAAAGGCTTCAACAGCAGGAAGCTATCGACAAAATGACACGGATTATGGCCGACGACGCCGAAATTATTTCGTTGCGCACGTCTATCCGACAGGCGTCCGAAGCCCGGTTTGCCAATGGGACGCTCACCGTCGGCGAACTCCTCCGCGACATCAACGCCGAAAGCCGGGCGCGACAGGCCGAAACACTACACGAAATCGAATGGATAAAAAATATTTACGACCTTCTCGATACGGTGAATTGACGGATAATAAATCATGAATATATGAAAGCAGTAAAAATCAAATCAATGTTGTGTGCGCTCCTCTGCCTGTCCTCTTGCTGGAACGGACGGCATCCGTTTGACGCCACGGGCAGTTTCGAAGCCGACGAAGTGACTGTCTCGAGCGAAGCGACGGGACGGATTCTTTCGTTCGACGTGACGGAAGGCCGACAGGTGACGGCCGGCGAACGACTGGGCGCAATCGATTCCGTACAACTGTACCTGTCCAAACTCCAATTGCAGCAAAACATCGCCTCGGTAAGGAGTAACCGTCCGGATATCAGAACGCAGATTGCAGCGCTCAAGGAACAAATCGCCCGACAGCAGGCCGAACATGAACGTGTCCGGCGCCTGCTGGATGCCGGCGCTGCCACGCAAAAACAGTCGGACGACATCCTCTCGGCCATCGCCGTGCTGGAACGTCAGCTCGCCGCGCAGCAGTCAGCCCTGCAAAACAGCGCCTCGAGCATCGACGCACAGAGTTCGGCGCTCGAAATACAACTCGCGCAGATTGACGACAAACTGTCCAAATGCGTGATTTCCTCGCCTGTGTCGGGTGTCGTGCTGGCGAAATATACGGCCGCGGGCGAACTGAGCGTCGTCGGAAAGCCGCTTTTCAAGGTCGCCGACCTTCGACGCATTTTCCTGCGTGCATACCTGACTTCAGCGCAGTTGGCCGGCGTACGGCTTGGACAGGAAATACGGGTCTTTGCCGACTTCGGAGGCGACAACCGGCGTGAATACCGGGGTGTCGTCTCCTGGATCTCGGAAAAAAGCGAATTTACGCCGAAAAACATCCTGACCGGGAACGACCGCGAAAATCTTGCTTACGCCGTGAAAATCGCTGTCGAAAACGACGGATACATCAAAATCGGGATGTATGGCGAGGTGCAAATGATGGAATAAATAACTGAAAGACTGAATAACTGATGGTTTGTTTCGATAATTTGAGCAAGTCTTACGGACGCGCTGCCGCCCTGCGCGGCGTCTGCGGCGATGTGGGAAAGGGCGAACTGTTCGGCATCATCGGGCCGGACGGGGCGGGAAAAACTACGCTGCTGCGTATCCTTGCCACGCTGATTATGGCCGACGGCGGCACGGCGACGGTCGACGGGCTGGATGTCGTGCGCGACTGCAAACGGATTCGCACACGTATCGGTTATATGCCCGGACGTTTTTCGCTCTACCACGACCTGACGGTGGAAGAAAACCTGACCTTCTTCGCTTCGGTTTTCGGAACGGACGTCCGCGAGAATTACCATTTGATTGAAGATATTTACAGGCATATCGAGCCTTTCCGCAACCGCCGCGCAGGGCAGCTTTCGGGCGGGATGAAACAGAAGCTGGCTCTTTCGTGCGCACTGATTCACAAGCCGGCGGCGCTGCTGCTCGACGAGCCGACGACGGGCGTCGATCCCGTTTCGCGCAGAGAATTTTGGGAGATGCTTCGCCGGCTGAAAGAGCAGGGCATCACGATACTCGTCAGTACGCCGTACATGGACGAGGCGACGCGATGCGACCGCATTGCTCTGATGCGCAACGGACGGTTCATGAAGACCGACACACCGGCACGGATTGCCGGACGGTTCGGGAAAACACTCTGGGCTGTTTCGGGCGACAGGATGGCGGCGCTGCTGGCCGATTTGCGCCGGTGTCGCGGAGTGCTCACCTGCTTTGCATTCGGAAGCACGCATCACATCACCGTCGACGACAGCATCCTGACCGTCGAAAGCCTGCGACTGCAACTGGCCGGACAGGGGCATACCGGCGTTGCAATACAGACAGTCGCGCCGACTGTCGAAGACTGCTTCATGGAACTGGCCGCAGACGAAACGGAAAATACCGAATCTTGAATTTCGAATATGGAACATACGATTACAGTAAAAAATCTCGTGAAGCGTTTCGGCGCGTTTACGGCCGTAGACCGTATCTCGTTCGACGTGCAGAAGGGTGAAATCTTCGGATTCCTCGGAGCGAACGGAGCAGGAAAGACCACCGCAATGCGCATGTTGTGCGGATTGAGCCGTCCCACTTCGGGGAGCGCACGGGTGGCAGGATACGACGTGGCGCTGCAACCTGAAGAAGTGAAGCGGCGCATCGGATATATGAGTCAGAAGTTTTCGCTCTACGAAGACTTGAAGGTGTGGGAAAACATACGCCTTTTCGCCGGAATATACGGGATGAAGAGCGCGGATATCGCCCGGAAAACCGACCGTCTGCTCGACGCGCTCGGCTTTTCGGATGCCCGAAATGCGCTGGTCAAATCACTGCCTCCGGGATGGAAACAGAAGCTGGCCTTTTCGGTCTCCGTCTTCCACGACCCCGGAATCGTCTTCCTCGACGAACCGACCGGCGGCGTCGACCCCGCAGTCCGGCGGCAGTTCTGGAACCTGATTTACGAAGCTTCCGGGCGCGGCATCACAACGTTTGTCACTACGCACTACATGGATGAAGCGGAATACTGCGACCGCGTCTCCATCATGGTCGACGGGCGGATCGGCGCTCTCGATACGCCCGCAAACCTGAAGCGACGGTTCGGGGCGGACAGCATGGACGACGTGTTTTACAGGATTGCGAGAGGATGAAGCGGAGCGTATTTTTAAACAGACAGAACATGAAGGATTCGAAGATACGTTCGCCGTTTGGCCATTTTGTCCGGAAGGAATTTTTCCACATCATCCGCGACAGGCGCACCATGCTCATCCTGCTTGGAATGCCCGTCGTGCAGGTGCTTCTGTTCGGGTTTGCCATTTCGACGGAAGTGAAAGACATCCGCGTAGCCGTCCTTGCGCCTGTGCACGACGTGGAGACGCGCCGCATCGTCGAGCGGTTCGACGCCAGCGACTGTTTCACTGTCCGGGCGTATCTCGACTCGCCCGGCGCCATCGACCGCGCCTTTCAGGACGGGACGGCCGATTTCGTCATCGTCTTTAGTCCACATTTCGCCGACAGGCTGTATACGGCGGAGGGATCGCAAATCCAGCTGATTACAGACGCGACGGACACCAATACGGCGCGCACGGCGGTGATGTATGCATCTGAAATTGTCGGTTCGTGGCTGTCCGGACAACAGGCTGTGCGGGCGCCGGGCGGCGTCGTGCCTGTACTGCACATGCTCTACAATCCGCAGATGAAAAGCTCGTTTCAGTTCGTGCCCGGCGTGATGGGGCTGATTCTGATGCTGATTTGCGCCATGATGACGTCCATCTCCATCGTGCGCGAAAAGGAGACGGGCACGATGGAGACGCTGCTCGTCTCGCCAGTGAAACCGCTGTACATCATCGTAGCGAAGATGACGCCCTATCTGCTGCTCTCGTGCGTGAACTTTGCCACGATTCTGGCGCTGGCCGTGTGGCTGCTCGGCGTGCCGGTCGAGGGGAGTCTCTTCTGGCTGTCGGCCGTCTCGCTGGTGTACATCCTGGCGGCGCTGGCGCTGGGGCTGCTCATTTCCACCGCGGCGCGCACGCAGATGTCGGCCATGCTCATCTCGGCCGTCGTCCTGATGCTGCCGGTGATCATGCTTTCGGGTATGATTTTCCCGATAGAAAGTATGCCGCAGATTTTGCAGACGCTTTCGTGCATCATCCCGGCGCGGTGGTACATTGCGGCCATCAGGAAACTGATGATCGAGGGGCTGCCCGTCGACAGCGTAGCCGCGGAGTTGGCCGTCCTCGCAGCAATGGCGCTCGCGCTGACCGCCGCAAGTTTGAAAAAATTTAAAAACCGCCTCGAATGATGCTGAAATATTTACTTGAAAAGGAATTCAGGCAGTTTTTCCGCAACGCATTCCTGCCGAAACTCGTGCTGCTGTTTCCGGTGATGGTCATGCTCGTGCTGCCGTGGGTGACGACGATGGACGTAAAGGATATACGCATCACGGTGACAGACCGCGACCGCAGTCCGTCGTCCGGACGGCTTGTGCGCGACATAAGCGCCTCGAACTATTTCCGGCTCGAACGGGTAGCGGACAGCTATGCCGATGCCCTCCGCGACGTGGAATACGGCGTCGCCGACGTGGCGCTCGACATCCCGCCGCTCTTCGAGCACGGCCTGACAGCCGGCGGAGCGGCGCCGGTACACATCGCCGTCAACGCCGTCAACGGAACGAAGGGATTGCTGGGCGGGAGTTATTTGGCTCAGCTGCTGGCCGGATTCCGGCAGGCGTATGCCCGAAGCGGGGACGGCGGCAGCGCTGTGCCGCGACTGGAGGCGGTGGTACAGTATCGCTACAATCCGACGCTCGACTACCGCATCTACATGATTCCGGCGCTGATGGTGATACTGCTCATCGTGCTGTGCGGATTTCTGCCGGCGCTCAACATCGTGAACGAGAAGGAACGCGGCACGATAGAACAAATCAACGTCACACCTGTACCGCGATTCCTCTTCATCTTCGCCAAACTGACGCCTTACTGGCTGACGGGATTCGTCGTGCTCACCGTCGGAATGCTGCTCGCCGCACTCGTCTACGGACTGTATCCCGCAGGCAGCATCCTGCACATATACCTCCTCGCAGCGCTCTTCGTACTGGCCATTTCAGGCTTCGGGCTGGTTGTATCCAACTATTCGTCGACGATGCAGCAGGCTCTTTTCGTGATGTTCTTCTTCGTAATGATTTTCCAACTGATGAGCGGCCTGCTCACTCCCATACGCTCCATGCCCGAATGGGCGCAGTGGATCACGCTCGCCATGCCGCCAAGATATTTCATACACGCCATACGCCTCATATACCTCAAGGGATGCACTTTCGCCGACCTGCGAACCGATTTCCTCGCTCTGCTTGCCATCTCATCCATCTTCATCACATGGGCTGTGTGGAGCTACCGGAAAAGGTAAAACCTCTGCAGAAAACGGGTAAACATCGCGAAAAGTTAAAATAAGTATCCGAAAAATTTTTATGGAAATGAAACAGTATACAAAAAAAAGTTGTATATTTGCAAAACGAAACTGAAAGCAATAAAATGAATCAAAAGCAAAAACTGGCAGTATTGAACCTTTTCGGCAGGGCATTGCTTGAAAACAAAAAATACGACAGCTATTACACCCGCGAACTGCTGAAGTTCGGTGTAGTATGCAGTCCGTTTTGCGATTATAATGCAGTCTTTCAGTATGTAGTCGACAGGAAAATCAACCCCGACACTACTTTCTACACCACAATCGAAGAAGTCACATTCAAAACACGGCTGGAACTGTTTGTCGACCAGGTATTGCATTACGCATCCACATACGGAACTGATTTTCGGGCAAAACCGTTTATCATAAACGATACGCCTGTCGACCTGTCCGGAACGGTTGTGATAGATACCATAACAGAACTCGAAGCAGTCGAAAGATGTCAAAACATGCTCTATTCCGGCATGGCGCTTTCGCAGGAAACGATCGAAAATATCCTGCTCATAATTGAAAGCAACTTTGACATTGACGGAATAAAAAACAGGGAAGCGCTTTGCCTGATTTCAGTCAAAAAGGATGTGTACCCTTCCGGTGCGGAAGATATTGTCAGAGTGCTGGTGTACAGGGCTACAGGCAAATCGCTGCTGATAAAGGACCGGAAAACTCTGAAACTGATTTCGCAGTCTCACACTATTATTCCGATCGAACTGGCCGGAAAACTGTCGGAAGTTTTTTACCGCTTCAAGGATATATTCATTTCCTTCAAGACAAATCCGCTGAACAGGCATACGGTAAACAGAATCAGGAAACTGGCGGCGAAGAATCACAAGCCATTCGTCACGCCGTTCTGGTCGACTGTTTTATCCGCACAAAAGGATTTGGAAACAATAGAACAGAAGGCGGAAGAACTGAACAGTTTCAGAAAAATCGCCATTCTCAACGCCATCCGTGAACGGATACACAACAGTACGAACGTGAAGCCATACATTATCAGAAACGGCAAGCTGTGGATAGACATAAACGTAAAAAACAGCCGTAACGTCGCATACCTTGAAAAAGTATTTGACATCCTGTATCAGTCACTGATCCGCTCCGCAGGCAAAAACAAATGCGAAATCACTCTGCCCGAACATTTAACGGTAATGGCGCCCGTATCGGAAAAGAAGTTTATGGGCGAAATTCCGATCTATTCGTTTGTAGAATTGAAAAATGATGTGATTATCGGAATCAACTGGAAAGAGAAAGACGGCGCAAGAGACCTGGACTTGTCGATGATAGACAGCGAAGGAAGAAAAATAGGGTGGGACGCCGAGTTTTATGACGATGTGAAAAGTTTCGTCTATTCGGGCGACATGACCACCGCCAACCCCGAAGCAACGGAACTTCTTTACCGTCGCGAAGAAAGTGATGGGGAAGGCATTGTCAGTGTCAACGGCTATTATCTGGAAAATGAAGAAGCCTCCTTCAAGGTCTTTTTTGCAATGGAAAAAATAGAAAAAGGAGAGCCAAAAAGAGATTATATGGTCAATCCCGAAAACATAATCTTCCAGTACGAAACAAATATCAGCGACAGCGAAGAAAAACAACTTGGTGTTTTTGTCGACAGCAAATTTATTTTTGCCAGTTTAAAAACTTCGGACAAAAGAATTTCCGAAAAAAGTATTACCGATTTGCAACTGGTGTTCATGAAACAAATCCATAAACACCTGCTGACACTGGAACAGATTCTGGCCGATGCAGGCTTCACTGTCACGAAAGAAAAAAATTGTATAATGAGTAAAGATACGGTTATAAAATGTCTGTATTGAAGATGTAACAAAGAAAATAAATAAAAGGGCTAAAAGAGTTCCTCAAATAATTCATTTTATAGAATACGATACTCTTCGCCCTTTTTTTTATTTCTGCCATTCGCACACGTTGCCGGACAATTCTTCGAATCTTTGAATTTTATACCTATCTTTGCGAAGGAAAACAGTAAACAATATTCGGGATATGAAAAAATACGGTTTAATAGGCTATCCGCTGGAACATTCGTTTTCGAAGGATTATTTCAACCGCAAGTTTGCTGCGGAGCATATCGATGCTGAATACGCGAATTTTGAAATCAAAGACGTCGGAGAATTGAAAAACATCCTTCGCGAAAACCTGTCGCTGTGCGGGCTGAACGTGACGCTGCCATACAAAACACAGATCATCCCGCTACTCCACGGTGTGGACAGAGACGCACGCATGATAGGAGCGGTCAACGTGATAAAATTCATTCGCGGCCGTTTCGGCAAGCCGAAGCTGAAAGGATTTAATACCGACGTCACCGGATTCAGGAAATCCATCGAACCGCTGCTGAATGCAACACACAGCAAAGCCCTGATACTTGGCACGGGAGGCGCTTCAAAAGCCATCTGTCACGCGCTGCGGCAACTGCACGTCACGCCCGTGTACGTATCCCGCAAAACGCACGGCGACGGCATCACCTACGACGAAATTACACCGAAAGTAATCGAACAGTTCACCGTCATCGTAAACGCCACGCCGCTGGGCATGTATCCGCATGTGGAACGATATCCCGACATTCCATACCGTCTGCTCACACCCGACCATATCCTGTACGACCTGATCTACAACCCCGGCGAAACGCTCTTCATGAAAAAAGGACGTGAACGCGGCGCCACGGTCAAAAACGGACTGGAAATGCTTATTTTGCAGGCCTGCGAATCGTGGACAATCTGGAACAGCATTTAAAATCAGATAAAAAAAACAACAAAATCATGAACAGTAAAAATCTTTTGATCACATGCGCCCTGCTTTTCTGCACCGGAAAGGCGGCGGCTGAAAACTTTGACCCGGTGGAGTATGTAAACCCTCTGATGGGCACACAGTCCACCTACGCACTGTCGGCAGGAAACACTTACCCGGCCATCGCCCTGCCGTGGGGCATGAATTTCTGGACGCCACAAACCGGCAAAACTGGCAACGGATGGGCATACGTGTACACCGACAACAAAATCCGCGGCTTCAAGCAGACACACCAGCCAAGCCCCTGGATCAACGACTACGGACAGTTTTCCATCATGCCCGTGACAGGCGCGACGGACGCGACGGGCGTCGACGACGACGGACGCGCAAGCTGGTTCTCGCACAAGGCGGAAATATCAAAACCCTACTACTACCGCGTCTATCTGGCAGAACACGACGTCGTGACCGAAATAGCACCGACCGAACGCGCCGCCATCTTCCGTTTCACCTTTCCCGAAAACGACGACAGCTACATCCTGATTGACGCCTTCGACCGAGGCTCGTCCATCACGATCTCAGACGACGGAAAAACCGTCCGCGGCTTCTCGACGCGCAACAGCGGAGGCGTTCCCGACAATTTCCGCAACTATTTTGTCATTCAGCTCGACCGGCCGTGCGAAACATTCATACACTACATCAAGGAAGCGCGCGACGGACAGTTCGAAGCCGTGCAGGGAAAGGAAGGCGATGCAGGCATACGGACAGCCCGTAACTATCATGTCATACTGGCGCTGAAAATAAGGACGAAAAAAGGCGAAATCGTGCACGCGCGGGTCGCATCATCATTTATCAGCGACGAACAGGCGCTGCTGAACTTGAAAGAACTGGGGAATGACAGCTTCGACGAAGTCGCGGCCAAAGGGAAAAAAGCGTGGAACGACGTACTCGGGCGCATCAGGGTAGAAGGCGGCACGACCGACCAACTGCGCACGTTCTATTCATGCCTCTACCGCTCACTCCTCTTCCCGCGCAAGTTCTACGAAACAGACCGCGAAGGAAAAACCGTTCACTACAGCCCATACAACGGCAAAGTCCTGCCAGGATACATGTTTACCGACACGGGCTTCTGGGACACGTTCCGTTGCCTCTTTCCGTTTCTCAACCTGATGTTTCCCTCGCAAAACAGGGAAATACAGGAAGGCTTGATGAATACGTATCGCGAAAGCGGCTTCTTCCCCGAATGGGCAAGCCCGGGACACAGAAATTGCATGGTAGGCAACAATTCCGCCTCTGTGCTTGCCGACGCCTGGCTCAAAGGCGTGAAGGTGGACGATGCGGAGACATTGTATAAAGGACTGGTTCACGGCACGGAAAACGTCCATCCGGACGTGCGTTCCACCGGACGGCTTGGACATGAATATTACAACAGACTGGGTTACGTGCCTTACGACGTCAAAATCAACGAAAGCGCCGCGCGCACGCTCGAATACGCTTACAGCGACTGGTGTATCAGCCGTATGGCTAAAGCCCTGAACCGCCCGCAGCACGAAATAGACCTCTACGCGCAGCGTGCCATGAACTACAGGAATCTGTTCGACAGCGAAACTTCGCTCATGCGCGGACGCAATGCCGACGGCTCTTTCATGTTGCCTTTCTCGCCGCTGAAGTGGGGCGACGCTTTCACGGAAGGCAACAGTTGGCATTATACGTGGTCTGTTTTCCACGACCCGCAGGGATTGATTGACCTGATGGGCGGACGCCAAAAATTCGTCGCCATGCTCGACGCCGTCTTTACCGTACCGCCCCTCTTCGACGAAAGCTACTACGGACAGGTCATTCACGAAATACGCGAGATGCAAATCATGAACATGGGCAACTATGCACATGGCAACCAGCCCATTCAGCACATGATTTATCTCTACAACTATGCCGCCGAACCTTGGAAGGCGCAATACTGGCTGCGCCGTGTGATGAACCAGCTGTATTTGCCCACACCCGACGGCTACTGCGGCGACGAAGACAACGGACAGACATCCGCATGGTATGTATTTTCCGCCCTCGGATTCTATCCCGTCTGCCCAGGTACGGACGAATACGTACTCGGAACGCCTCTGTTCAAAAAGGCCACCCTCACATTCGAAAACGGAAAAACAATGGTAATCAACGCGCCGGACAACAGCGACGAGCACATTTACATCCATTCACTGACGCTCAACGGCGTCTCATGCACAAAAAACTTTGTCCACCATGCCGACCTGCAAAACGGCGGCGTAATGGATTTCCGCATGAGCAACCGTCCCAGTCGCGAACGTGGCGTGACGGATGAGGATTTACCATATTCGTTTTCGACACATACTCGCAGGTAGAACCTGGGGAACACTAAGGTTTTTCACCACTGAGACACAGAGAACACGGAGGTTTTTTCCTCTGTGTTTTCTCTGTGAAACTCACTGTTTTTAATCCCTAACTCCGCAAAAAATTACCCCGTCTATTAAAAAAATTTGGGTCAAATGTCAGAAAAACTTTGCAGTATCAATTTTTTGTTGTAATTTTGCGCTTACCTCCTGACTTTGACAATGCGACACCCTACGGCATTTTCCAAAAATTTTGGTCAAAAAGCACCGCAATAGACTTGTGTTTGGGTGTAATAAGCATGGTCTTTGAGAGCGTTTCTTTGCTCTG
>JAISXP010000019.1 GCA_031270465.1 Tannerella sp.
AGGAGAAATCACATGGAAACGATATTCGACAATCTCGTTAAGCGGATGGTAGAATATGAACCAACAAGAAGAATATAAACCCGTTAAATGGTGCGCTCTAAGCGCCTATACCGAAATAAAAATATATATATTCTTGATTGTCTGTTTAGTATTAAATTATCAATATTGTACAAGTATGATAAAAATAGAGTTCAAACCGATAGGGAAAGTAGTGTCGAACCCCATGTATAATTACGACACGCCATTGAAGGAATTAAAAAGCGCACCGGGCAAACTGCTCATTGACTCTGAATATACAGAGGCATTGCTTAATATAAACGAATGTGATTACCTGGATGTTATATTCTATTTTGATAGATTGGAAGGCCAGGAAATATCGCTTTCGGGCAAGACATATTCAGGACTCGAGCGAGGTATTTTTGCTTCGCGCAGCCCACGTCGCCCCAACCTGATTGGAGTTACAACCGTGAAACTTGTCGAAGTAAACGGTAACGAACTGATCGTTGAAGGACTTGACGCTCTGGACGGCACGCCGATATTGGATATTAAATGTTGCGACACTTCGTTGTTTGAACAAAGTAGTAGAATTGATTAGGTACATTTATCGCTTCTGAAGCCGACCCTCGCATGGAGATCAATAAACGACATCACTTCGGCTAAAATTCGTATATTTGTCCAATGAAAATATCAGAGCGTTTGTTTTCGTTTATCAGGGCGCATGTGGCGGACGATGTGGCGCATTTGCTGCTTTCCGCCGGGCGTTATCCCGATGTCGACGTCTCTTTTGCGGCGGAACAGATTGCGGCGCGACAGCATATCCGCGGCAAGTTGCCGCATTGGGAAGCGGACGAAAGATTGCTTTTTCCCTCGCGGACGGCAGCCGAACAATGTTCGTCCGAACTCACGGCCTGTTACAAACAGCGACTGCTGGAAGACGAAAGATATCTTTGCGATCTGACGGGCGGTTTGGGGGTGGATTCGTATTTTTTTTCCCGCCGAACACTGCACGTAACTTACGTGGAGTGCGACCGTGTCTGTTTCGATACGGCGATGTACAATTTTGAACGGTTGAATGTTGATAATATTGCGGGGTATCATGCGGATGCCCGTGACGTGCTGGACAAAATACCCCGACAGGATGTGTTTTACATCGACCCTGCACGGCGGGGAGCAGGCAATGCGCGTGTCTTCGCACTCCAGGATTGCAGGCCTGATTTGACGGAGATATTACCTGAATTACTGCGCCTTGCACCCAAGGTTATTGCCAAGCTCTCCCCGATGCTCGACATTCGGCATACACTGGCCTTGTTGCCTGCAACGAGCGAGATACACGTCGTTTCCGTGCGCAACGAATGTAGAGAATTGCTGTTTGTCGCGAGGCGCGGAACGGAAAACGGAGACCCGCTCGTGCATTGCGTCAATTTTACTTCGGACGGCGGGGAACAAATGTTCGATTTTCATTATCAGGACGAACAAAAAACGGAAACGCACATTTGCAGTCAGGTGCAGACTTACCTGTATGAACCGAACGCATCGATTCTGAAAGCCGGAGCATACAAACTGACGGCGAAGCGGTACGGCGTGGCAAAACTGCACGCAAGCAGCCATTTGTATACTTCCGACAAATGTCTGCACACTTTTCCGGGGCGGATTTTCCGTGTCGAGCGCGTGTTTGCTTTCAATAACGCTTTTTGCCGCACGATTGCCCGTGCCGTTCCGCAGGCAAACTTGTCCACACGAAATTTTCCACTCACGGCAAGCGAACTGCGCAAACGCATCCGTGTAGCCGACGGTGGAGACTCATATCTCTTTGCTACCACACTGACCGGAAACGGGAAAGTTGTGATTCTTTGTCGGAAAGCAGAATGAGTATCGTCATTTGGACGGACGGAGCATCAACCGGTTGTCGTCCATACGAAAACGTGCGTCGTTGTCAATCAGGAAGCGGAGCGCCATGATGTTTTTGTCCTTGTCTAACGGCAGCTTCTCTGCCAGTATCTGAACACTCTCCGCCCCGTCGGCCAGCAGGCTTACGAGCGCCTCGCAAACAGTGTTATATTCCCATTGTTTCAATCCCGGCTGCATCTTTTTCAGGCATATATCGCACGTTTTGCAGTCCTGCGTATCTTTTTCACCGAAATAGTGCAGCAGCAGGCGCGTACGGCAGTGATGTTCTTCGTTGATGTATTCCAGCACTTTTTTGATGCGCATTTCGTCGCGTTCCTTCCGTTCACTGTAGGCATAGGCCGGTATGCGAACGTGTCGCGTCTCTTCGCGCGGAGCGATAAACGTGATTTGTGGAATGTTTGAACGCGGGATATAATTTACAGTCATTGATTTTGAGAGTTTGCACAGCCGTTCGTATACTTCCTGGTGCGTTGTGTGCGCCCGTGTTGCAATCATTGCCTCGTCGATACGGGCATATTCGGCGAAAATACCTGTATACGAGCGGAGGATGACCTGAATAATCTCGTCGGTCACAGGGTCATGCTTCGGCATCCGGTAGAGTTCTTCGCGATTGACCGAAAACATCAGACGGGAAGTGTTGTCGGGATCTTCAACGTATTCGATATAGCCTGACAGTTCGAGGATTCGGAGTGAATATTGTGCCTGAGTGAACGAAAAGCCGTATGCCGTGCAGAAATCGGAGAGCGAGAAGTTGTGAGTCGTGTTGAGGCCGTATCCCACAGCAATCTGGTAAAAACTCCCCAGGGCTTCGTATACACGGGCAATAAGTTTTTTTTCGGGATATGCATTCGAAAGATGTTTTTTCAGATTGGAACTTTCGGGCGACGCGCACAATGCGACGGCGTATGCCGGTTTGTCATCGCGCCCTGCACGTCCGGCTTCCTGAAAATATTCTTCCAGCGAAGACGGGATATCTATGTGTACGACCAGCCGCACGTCGGGTTTATCGATGCCCATGCCAAACGCATTCGTCGCCACGATGACGCGGCACGTGTCGTTTTTCCACTGGTTCTGGCGTTCGCCTTTCTGTTCACGCGTCAGTCCCGCATGAAAGAAATGCGCCGCAATACCTTCTTTTTTCAGCATTTCGGCAATCTCCTGCGTCCGCTTGCGGTTGCGGACGTATACGATGGCTGTTCCGGGCACCCGGTTCAGCAGGTAAACAAGCATCCGGTTTTTGTCTTCCGTCCGCCGCACTACGTACGACAGGTTTTTACGGGCGAAACTTTTACGGAAAACGTTCTTCTTGCGGAAGAGCAGTTTGTCCTGTATATCGTTCACCACTTCGGGCGTAGCGGTAGCCGTAAGCGCCAGCACGGGAATGTTGGGCAGATGCTGGCGGATGGCGGCGATATGCAGGTATGAAGGGCGGAAATCGTATCCCCACTGCGAGATGCAATGGCTTTCGTCGACGACAAGCAGACTTATGTTCATTGCATGCAGTTTATTGATAAACAGTTCCGAGGCCAACCGTTCGGGCGAGATGTACAGAAATTTGTAATCGCTGTAAACGCAGTTGTCCAACTGGACATTGATTTCCTCGCGGGTCATGCCCGAATAAACCGTCGTAGCCTTGATTCTTTTTGCCCGGAGATTGTCTACCTGATCCTTCATGAGCGAAATCAGCGGAGTGACGACTAAGCAAAGTCCCGGCGTAATCATGGCGGGCACTTGAAAGGTGATGGATTTTCCGCCGCCGGTCGGCATAAGTCCGAGCGTATCGTTGCCTTCACATACCGAGCGGATGATGTCTTCCTGCAGCGGGCGGAAAGAAGTGTATCCCCAGTGCGTTTTTAGCGTGTCGAGCAATAGTGAAGAATCCGTCTGCATTGCCGGCCTGTTTATTCCTTCAGTGGTCGTATGTCTTTTACCATCAGTTGGACGGTTGTGTTTCCGTTATACGTGTTTTCCTCGATGGTGTAACAGAGGTCGAACGGTTTCATTTCCTTGATGTAAGCGCTGTGATAATGCATTCCGAAGGCGATGCCGTGTACCGGGCCGCCCCCTTTGGAATCGATGATTTCCAGTTTGAGGTGTTCCAGATCTTTTCCGACGCATTTGCTGGTGCCGTAATCATGCACGTTTTTTGTGCAGAAGACTGGCTTTTCGTTTTCGGGGCCTAACGGACTCATCAATTTCAGTTCGTTCATAAAACGCATATTGATTTCTTTCAGTTCAATGACGGCGTCGATGTCGATTTGCGGGGTCATCTGTTCGGGCTTGATTTCTTCGTCGGCAATTTGCATGAACCTGCGGCTGAAGGCTTCGAGATTTTCTTCGCGGAGCGAAAGACCTGCGGCGTATGTATGTCCTCCGAAGTTTTCCAGCAAATCGCGACACGATTCGATGGCCTTGTAGATGTCGAACCCCGTGATCGAGCGCGCCGAACCGGTAATCAGTTCAGACGATTTGGTCAGGACAACCGCCGGACGGTAATACTGTTCCGTCAGCCGTGAAGCCACAATACCGATTACACCTTTGTGCCAACTGGGGTCGTAGACGACGATGCCCTTCTGGTTTTCAATATTTTTTATTTCGGTGATGATGTCGTTTGCCTCGCCGGTGATGAGTTTGTCCAGTTCGCGCCTCTCCTCGTTGTACTGGTTGATGTTTTCACTTTTTTCGCGCGCCGATTCCTTGTCTTTGGAAAGCAGCAGGTCGACGGCTTCCCGGCCGTTCATCATGCGTCCCGATGCGTTGATGCGGGGGCCGATCTTGAAAACGATGTCGCTGATAGTAATTTCTTTCCCCGACAGTCCGCAGATATTGATGATACCTTTCATCCCGATGCTGGGGTTGCTGTTCAACTGTTGCAGTCCGTAGTAGGCCAGTATTCTGTTCTCGCCGGTGATGGGGACAATATCTGAAGCGATGCTTACGGCAGTCAGTTCCAGCAGACTTTCGAGACTCGAGAAAGGGATGTCGTTGCTTTGGGTAAAGGCCTGCATGAATTTGAAACCGACGCCGCAGCCCGAAAGATGCTCGTACGGATATTCGGAATCGGGGCGTTTGGCATCCAGCACGGCCACGGCGGCGGGAAGTTCGTCGTCGGGCATGTGATGGTCGCAGATGATGAAATCGATACCTTTTTCCCTGGCATAGGCCACCTTGTCGATGGCCTTGATACCGCAGTCGAGTGCGATGATCAGCGTCACGCCATTTTCTTTGGCATAATCTATACCCTTGTACGAGATTCCGTAGCCCTCGTCGTAACGGTCGGGGATGTAGTAATCCAGGAGCGATGAGTAGGGGCGCAGAAATTTGTACACCAGCGATACGGCTGTCGTGCCGTCTACGTCATAATCCCCATATATCAGGATTTTCTCCTTGTTTCCCAGCGCCTTGTTCAGCCGCTTTACCGCCTTGTGCATGTCGGGCAGCAAAAACGGATCGTGCAGATCCCTCAAGCTCGGCTTGAAAAATTTACGCGCAACATCGGTGGTCGTTATCCCGCGCTGAACAAGCAGCAGGCATATCTCCGGATTGATTTTTAATTCCGATGCCAGTATGTCCGCGTTTTGGAGGTCTTTTTCCGTATGGGTTCGAATATTCCATTTGTTTATCATTATATATTGTTTTTATTTTTTTTCTTTCCGAACAAACTCATATTAAACAGCATATCACCATCATTCGATACCGATGGTGATTTGAATCTGTAAAGGTAAGCGAAATAAATGGAACAGCATGCATGTACAGTCCGAAATCTGACAATAAACACGCCATTTTTACATAAAAGTATTTTTGTTGTGTTTTTTTACGCTTGCGCGGCGACGATTATTCGACTGCCGAAAAGATTTGTTTTGTCCCGTTCAGAAAATCCTTGACGGACATTCTTTTTTTTCCTGCCATCTGAAGCGAAAGGATGCGGATAAAACCATCTTCTACAGCCACATCCAGACAGTCGCCGGCATTTGTGCGGATGGCGCCGACAGTCAGCGAATGGGTTTCGCGGAGTATTTCGGTCTGGAATATTTTCAGCGGCTTACGGTCGCCGCTGTCAAAGACCGGTTCTGTCCATGCCGCAGGGTGGGGCGACAGACCCCGTATGAAATCGTACACTTTTCCGGCCGGCTGATGCCAGTTAATTCGGCACGTGTCGTTGAATATTTTGGGTGCGGGGCGCAGCGTAGCGTCGTCGTGGAGGAGTTGTTCCTGGGGGATGGTGGCGATGTGTCCGTCGTGTTCGAGCAGCAGGTCGACCGTTTCCACCACCAGTCCGGCGCCGAGGGTCATCAGCCGGTCGTGTACCGTGCCGGCGTCGTCTGCCGGAGCGACGGGCGTGCGCCGTTGCATGATAATGCGGCCGGTATCCATTCCGTGTGTCAGAAAAAACGTGGTCACACCCGTTTCCGTTTCACCGTGGATAACAGCCCAGTTGATAGGAGCCGCCCCGCGATATCGCGGCAGGAGAGAAGCGTGCAGATTGAACGTGCCGAAACGCGGCATGTTCCACACCGTTTCGGGTAACATGCGGAATGCGACAACGATTTGGAGATCGGCCTGCCATGCTTTCAGTTCGCTCAGGAACGTTTCGTCTTTCAGTTTTTCGGGTTGCAGGACGGGGATGTGCTGCGACAAGGCGTACTGCTTTACCGGGCTTGGCTGCAATACGCTGCCGTGGCGGCCGACGGGTTTGTCGGGCATGGTGACCACGCCGGCAATGCAGTAACCGCCCTCGAACAAAGAGCGAAGGCTCTCGCACGCAAATTCGGGCGTGCCCATGAAGACTATTCGCAGATCGGTTTTTTCCATATCCTTTTTTTGCAAAAATGTTCTTGTTCCGAAGGCAAAGTTACGGAAGTTTGTGCGATTATGCAAGTTCCACCAGCGGCCGGATGCATTTCAAACTGTCACATCACACCGAGATGCAGCGCCCGCAAAAAACAGACCCTGTGAACATGTCAATTCTTCCCGTCCTGCAACCGTCATCTCTGATACCACTGCTGCGTCAGTCTTCCGAAAACGTCTGTACCAGTATGTCTCTGTAGGCATTGAATATCTTCGACTGCGAGACGAAGCCGATGTAATGCCCGTCTCTGTCGACTACAGGAAGGTTCCACGCTTTCGTGTCGTCGAATATCCGCATGATTTTCTCCATCGGCATGTCCGTGCGTATTTTTTCGGGCGGGGAGACCATGATTTTCGATACCTTGAAGCGGTCGTAGAGTTCGGGACGGAACATGATGTTACGGATGTTGTCGAGCATGACAAGTCCTATCAGCATACTGTTTTTGTTCACGACGGGAAACATGTTGCGCGGCGAGTGTGCGATGGCATCTCTTACGACTTCGCCCAGCGTCATATTCGGGTGCAGGACGATGAAGTCCGTTTCGATGACTTTGTCAATTTTCATCAGTGTGAGGACGGCTTTGTCTTTGTGATGCGTCAGCAGTTCGCCTTTCTTGGCCAGCCGCATGGAATAGATGCTGTGTGGCTCGAACATGATTATCAGCGTGTATGAACTGATTGACACGATTATCAGCGGCAGGAACAGATCGTATCCGCCCGTGAGTTCGGCAATCAGGAAGACGCCCGTCAGCGGGGCATGCATCACGCCGGCCATCACGCCGGCCATACCGAGCAGGGCGAAGTTTTTCTCGGAGAGGTACATTGTCCAGTCGAAGCTGTTGGATATATGTGAGAAGACAAATCCCGCGATGCAGCCCAGATAGAGGCTGGGCGCGAATATTCCGCCGCATCCGCCGCCGCCGTTTGTTGCGCTCGAGGCGAACACTTTGGTCAGCAGGATGAGTCCCAGAAAGACGACGATTCCCCAGTAACTGCCGCCGAGGCTGCGGAACGGGCTGCTGGCGAGCATGAAGTCGTACTGTCCGCCGAGCAGCGATTCGATGGTGTTGTAGCCTTCGCCATAGAGGGGCGGGAAGATGAATATCAGCACGCTCAGCATGGCGGAGCCGAGCAGGAACCGTTGCCACCGGTTTTTCAGTTTGCTGTAGATGCCTTCTATCCAGTTCATGGAGCGGGTGAAGTAGAGCGATACCAGTCCGCAGAATATGCCCAGCAGCAGGACGTAGGGTATGCGTCCTATTTCGAAGACTTCGGTTTGCGAGAACTTGAACATGGCTTCCGTGCCGGTGAAGATGTACGACAGGGTGGCGGCCGTCACCGACGAAATCAGCAGCGGCAATACCGATGTCAGGGTCAGGTCGAGCATCAGCACTTCGATGACGAAGACAAGCCCTGCTATCGGCGCCTTGAAGATACCGGCCACCGCGCCTGCCGCGCCGCAGCCGACGAGGAGCATCAGCGTTTTCTGTTCGATTCTGAACAGCCGTCCGAGGTTAGAGCCGATGGCGGCGCCTGTCAGCACGATGGGTGCCTCTGCTCCGACCGAGCCGCCGAATCCGATTGTCATCGAGCTTGCAACGAGCGACGACCACATGTTATGCCACTTGATCCGGCTTTTGCGCTGCGAGATGGCGTACAGTATCTTTGTGACGCCGTGGCTGATGTCGTCGCGGACGATGTAGCGGACAAACAATCCGGACAGCAGGATACCTGCCACGGGATAGATGAGAAGCAGGTAGTTGACGCCTTCGCCCGAGTTGACTTGCAGCAGATGCTGTATCGAATGAATCAGATATTTCAGGAAGATGGCGGCTGCGGCCGTTCCTATGCCGATGAGGAAACTGACTACAAGAACGAAGGTTTTCTCGCGGACGTGTTTTTCACGCCAGAGGAGGAAGCGATAGAACAGCCCCCTGTTTTCGGTTTCGTTCGGCGCCGTCGTCATACCCCTTTTCCCGTAAATACGATTTTTACCGTATAGATCAGTATGGTAATGTCGAGCGTGAGCGACATTTGCTTGTAGTACATCATGTCGAAGTGGAGGCGTTCGATCATTTTGTCTATTGTGTCGGCATAGCCGTATTTCACCATGCCCCACGAGGTGATGCCGGGACGGACGTTGTGGAGTAGATAGTAGTAGGGCGCTATGCGGACGATCCGGTCGACGTAGTACCGCTGTTCGGGACGCGGTCCGACCAGGCTCATGTCGCCCTTGAGGATGTTCCAGAACTGCGGGATTTCGTCGAGCCGGTATTTGCGCAGGAAGCGGCCGAACGGCGTCACGCGCGGGTCGTCCTTTTCCGTCAGCAGCGGCCCCTGGCTGGCGGCGTCGGCATACATGGTGCGGAATTTGTAGATGGTAAACGGCCGTCCCATGAATCCGATGCGTTCCTGCCTGAAGAAGACCGGCCCTTTCGAACTGCGTTTCACGCCGATGGCGATACAGGCGTACAGCGGCGAGAAGAGCGTCAGCACGAGCGCCGAGACGAGTTTGTCGAGCGCCAGTTTGATGTTTTTGCCTGCTTCGGAAAAGTTGTTGGCGGTGACTTCTATCAGGGGGATGCCGTGGATGGTACGGACGTCGGCCGTGTAGAACGGATTGTCCTTTTCCGCCCATATTTTGATGGGACGCTTGTAGTGATAGAGCGAGTAGAGCAGGCGGATATTCTCGTCGTCGTGCACGGTTTCGGGCGCAAGTATCAGTTCGTCGACGGGCAGCGTTTCCATCAGCCGGGGCAGGTCGTCGACACAGCCTACCGTCTCCTCGTTGCCCACCTCCGAACCGGCGCGGCTGCCGTTCTCCACAAAGCCGATGATGCGGTAGCCGACTTTGGGCAGTTCGCGCCTGATTTTCGCCGCCAGGCTTCCGGTGCCGACAATGAGCACGTTGAGCGCCCATTCACAGCGCGCTATCTTACGGGCGGCGTAGTGGGTTGTCAGGCTGCGGCAGACGTATGTCAGGAAAAACTGCATGGCGCCGTATGAAAAGTATACGGTATAGTAAATGTCGAACGACTTGGGCAAATCGTTTAACATCACGGCAAAGAAGATGAACGTGACTCCGACGGCAACCGTAGCGAAGGTATTGAACAGTTCGTCGATGCGCGACTTCCCGAACGGGCGGTTGTAGTATCCGGAGAAATAATACAGTATCAGCCAGAACAGCGGTATCAGCGCCTGTCCGGCGACCACCTGGCGCGACAGGAGATACTCTCCGGCGGAGGCGAACCCTTCGTACTGCGCCACCTCGGAATAGCGTATCAGGTTGAGCAGGAACCACGCAACCGCAGCGGTCAGAAAATCGGCGGCGATATATTTTATTGTCTGCCTTTGTTTGTTCATTTATTCTAAAGTTCCTTCATTATGTAACTGTCGTTTTCACTTTGTCCTGTCCGGCTCCCGGATGTTCGGAATCTGCACCGTCTTCCGTCCATTAAGCTCCTGAATGTTCGGATCCATGTCCCCGTTCCGTCCGTTTAGCTCCCGGATGTTCGGAATGCGTCCGGACATGGCAAGCATATCCGGCAGCAAAAGTACGAATCATTCTTCAGGGACAGCAATGTTGAAGTGAAAAAAATGAAGATCCTTTGATTCGGGATGCCGTATTTTTTGCGATATTTGCACTCTGATTCTCGTAATCTCAATATAATTAGTATGTATATGTCGGATGAATTTCAGTTGGTATCGAAGAGCGAAGCGAGCACGCGCAATACGGCGCGCGCAATAGCCCGTTTTTTCCATCCGGGCGACCTGATTGTTCTGGACGGCGACCTGGGTGCAGGCAAAACGCACTTCGTAAAAGGCTTTGCCGAAGGATTGAACTCTGCCGATACCGTCACCAGTCCCACTTTCAGCATCGCCAATTTCTACAGGACGGGCAGTTTCGACCTGCTCCATGCAGACCTGTACCGCATAAGTTCGGTCGACGAATTTAACGACCTTGGGCTATCCGACTATTTCGACACCTCGGTCGTGCTGATCGAATGGGGAATGAAATTTGCCGAATGTCTGGACGAATACCTGCTCGTGTCGTTCGGAATGAAAGACGGCAACAGGCTGATTACCTTCACCGCGAAGGGCGATAGATATGATTTGTTATTAGACAGAATAAGGACGGAATTATGCTGATACTGGGTATTTCGACATCGGCAGGCCAGTTCGCTCTCGTATTGGGCGAAAACAGCCGGGTGATATACGACTCCTGCCACAGCGAGCCGGCCGGCGGCGAACTCGACGATTTACTGTTGAAGGGGCTGAGCGCATGTGGAAAAGACATCGGCGAAATCACACACGTGATTGTAGATACCGGGCCGGGCGGCACAAGCCGCGTAAGAACGGGCGTCGCCTTTGCCAACAGTCTGGCATACGGCCTGCACATACCCGTCTGTCCGGTCTCGTCCATGGAACTCTCCGGGATGGACGCCTGCAGCCGCTACGACATGCCGGTCGTCAGTTCCGTCAAGTCCATCCGGGGCAATGCCTACGTCGGCTTCTACGGCGGGCAGCCCGAAGACGGTGTGAAGATAACATACGGCAGGATCGAAGACACCGTACCGCCGATGGTTGCAGACCTCGATGCCTTTGTCGCCGTCGGCGCCCATCGCGCGACGATTGCACAGTTGCCCGCCCTGAAGACAAAAACCGTCGTCGACAGCGGAATGCAGTTCGGCAACGCCCGCATTTTAATTGAGAAAAGCGACCTGTTCACCGGCCGCGGGCTGCTGTTTCCCGAATTTGCCCTGCCCGTGACCGAGCAGACGATATGACACATCTTTTTTGACAACGAATCCATTCAAACGAAAAAAAATGACCGACGAAAAGATAACCCGCACCGTTCAGGTATTGCAGCAGGGCGGCACTGCGCTCATTGCCACCGACACGGTCTACGGCTTGGCTGCCCTGCCGACCGACGAAGCCGCCGTCGCAAAGATTTACGCCCTCAAGGCACGCCCGCGCGACATGTTCCTGCCCGTCATGGCAGCTGGCGCGGACGACCTGGAAGCGCTGGGACTGGACATCAATACAAATGCAAAAAAACTGTTTGCATCCGACCTGGTGCCGGGCGCCGTCACCTTTGTGCTGGGATTCAAAGACGGGGCGCGGAAACCCCACTGGCTGAAGTCGCGTGAAGAAATCGCCGCACGCATCCCCGACAACGCGCTGCTGCTTTCTGTCCTGAAAGAAACAGGCCCTTTGCTGGTCACAAGCGCCAACCGGCACGGACGCCCCGACACGCCCGCCAAGGTGAAGGACATCCTGGCCGAACTCTGCGGCGCGCCGGACCTGATCGTCGAAGATGGCGAAGGCCGGGAAACACCCTCGACCATCATCAACTGCCGGCACGATCCGCCGGTGATAGAACGGCACGGCGCCATTTCCGCCGAAACAATCCATCATATTCTTGCACAATGAACGACGATATCATACTGGGAATCGAAACCTCGTGCGACGACACGGCCGTAGCGCTTGTCGACGCCCACGGACACATCCTCTCGTCCGTCGTCGCCTCGCAGTTGGACGTACACGCTGCCTTCGGCGGCATTTATCCCGAATTTGCCGCGCGCGCGCACATCACGGCCATACTCCCCGCCGTGCATCAGGCCTTCCGTGAAGCCGGAATCACGCCTCGCGACATACGCGCCATCGGCGTCACGCGCGGCCCCGGACTCATCGGCTCCCTGCTCGTCGGACTGAACGCCGCCACCGGGCTGGGACTGGCATGGCGCAAGCCCGTGATAGGAATCAACCACCTGCGCGGACACCTCCGCAGCGCCGACCTCGAACAGACCAGGGTGACGTATCCCGCCACCGTCCTCCTCGTCTCCGGCGGACACACGCTGCTGGCCAGCATGAAAAGCGTCACGGAAATGGAAATGCTCGGAGGCACTTCCGACGACTCGGTCGGCGAATGTTACGACAAAGTCGGGCGAATGCTTGGGCTGGGTTATCCCGGCGGCCCCGTGGTCGACAGGCTCGCAATGCAGGGCGCACCATCCATACCCTTTCCGCGGCCGGTGATAAACAAGGGGCTGGAGTTTTCGTTTTCGGGACTGAAATCCGCCGTCGCACGATACATGGATACCCATGCCGACGCGCCGCACGCCGACATTGCCGCCTCATTCGTACAGGCTGTGATGGACGTGCTGATAAAAAAATCATCCCTTGCGCTCAAACAGCATCCCTCACGATCGTTCGTCATCGTCGGCGGAGTAGCCGCCAGTCCGCAACTGCGCGAAGAAGCGCGCAAACTGTGCCGCAAATTCAAGGTCGAACTCTGCCTGCCGCCCCTGCGATGGTCTACCGACAATGCCGCCATGATAGCCCTGGCCACGTTCGATTACCTCAACCTCTCCATCATCAAAAAACCCGCAGCCGAGTTACAGCTTGCGATGGACAGCTTCTGATCGCTACGCGCAGCCCGGAAAACTATTATAGCTTATCCATTTCGCATCCCGTAAATAAAAACCTGTCCATTCTGCAAATTCTGAAATTCTGTAAAAATGAAAAGGCGCAGTACCATCGCTGGCGCTGCGCCCTTTGACAAAAGCATGAAGCAAGATATTCGCGCTATTATTGTACGTATACCTTGTATACTGCTGTTCCGCTATCCAGTTCGACGATATACAGCCCTGCGGCCAGTGTGACGCCGGTCGTCCGGCCTGCTTCCACGGAAACCGTTTTCACTATCCGTCCGGCCACGTTGTATATGCGGGCTTCGACCGGCGACGTCACGGAGATAAACAGGCGACCTGCCGCGCTCCAGACCTTCGCCGCGCCTTCGACCGGCGTATTTGCCGACGGCACGGCGCCGATGAGCACATCCTCGTGTATGTCCAGGATGACGATGGAGAAGGACACGCCGTCGCTGTTAGGCGTCACGCGCACGCCGGTAGAATCCGGCGCAGACAGACGGCCTGTCGTCACTTCGGGCGTGACACCGGCGTCGTGCGGCGTGAGCACAAAGCTGAAGTCGTCGCCGCTCTTCACATAGTATATACCCGGATCACGGTCGATCGTCATTCCGGCAATGGCGGGCAGTTCCACTTTCCGCGAGCGATATTCTTCCGTGAACGACATGATCCATATCGTCAGTTCCTTCGTCACCGGTGCAAACTGGTTGCCTGCGCTGGATGCCTTGATCGTGACGGTGTATTTGCCTTCCCCTCCGACGGGCGTGCCGCTGATGACGCCATCTTCAAACGTCAGTCCGGTGGGCAGGCTGCCTGCCGCCAGCGTCCATACGATGTCGGGACGGTTAAACACGAACACTTGCTCATGGTAGGCCTGTCCTTCGATGCCGTCCGCAACGGTATTCACAAGCGTGGGCGGGACGCTCAGCGGCGACTGCCGTATGGTGATGGACACCGTCTGTACGGCAGACGTACCAAATGCGTTCGTCGCCTGGAAGTTGACGGTATAGACACCTTCCGCCGTCGGCGTGCCGCTGACAGTGCCGCTTCCGCTCAGCGACAGTCCCGCAGGCGCACCTGTCCACTGCCATGCGGTGGGGCTGTTGGTAGCCGTGAGCGCGGCGCCCGGATACGTTTCGCCCACCGTGCCTTCCGGCAGTGTGAACGGATCGATAACCGGCGGTGGCAGCGGAGGCTGTACGGCAAGCGTGAACGTCCTGCTCGACGCGCCATCCGCATTGGAGGCCTTCACCTTGAAGGCATACGTTCCCAAAGTGGTCGGCGTGCCGGATACATCGCCCGTCACCGGATTGAACGTTATGCCGGTCGGCAGCAGGCCGCCGTCAAACTGGAGTGTGGCGGACGCATCGTCGGCCTCAATGCTTTCGCTGTATACCTGTCCCTGCGCGGCGGCGGGCAGCGAGGGCGACGTAGTGAAGTGCGGCACGTTGGCGGGCAGTACTTCAAGTTCGTACAGGATGCCGACCGAATCGGGGCCGGACGGATTGCCCGGCTTCGTGGCCGGGTTCTTCGCCCACAGATGCAGGTAATACGTCCCGGCCGTGCCGAGGATGGGCGTGCCGAGGATTTTCCATGTCGACGGGTCGAACGTCATGCCGGTCGGGAACGTTGTCGGGTCGTACTGGACGTTGATGTACTGGTTGCCCGTGATCTGTACGGCCGTATCGGCAAAGAGCGTGTTTTCCGTCACCTGCGACGATGCGCCGAGGTCCTGCGTGACAAAGACCGGCAGCGTCAGGGTCGACGACGACACGAGAATCGATATTGTATACGACTGGTAGGCATACGTCCCTTCCGTTTCGGCGCATATCGTGAAGTTCTGCGTCTCGACGGTGGTGGGCGTGCCGTGCAGCAGGCCGTTCTCTTCGAGCGTCAGTCCCTGGGGCAGGTTGCCGGTCGTGTAGGAAAACTTCACCGAAGGCTGACCTGTACCCGGTTGCAGTGCGAACTGGTAACTGTACGGCATGGAGAGATAGCCCTCGTGCTTGACGGCCGTTATCAGATCGGCTTGCGTGGTGGCGATAACCGGCGGGACGATTTCAGCTATCACGATGGTGAAAGCTTCTTCGTTGGCTCCTGCCGGATTGCTTGCCTTGACCGTGATCGGATAAATTCCGGCCGTACCGGCTGCCGGCGTGCCGGAGATTCTTCCCGTAACCGCATTCAGCGACAGTCCTGTCGGCAGCACACCGTCGGTTATGGAGAAAACGGGAGCAGGCGTACCGGCGTCAAGTTTCACCGTATCGCTGTATGCTCTTCCTTCGAAACCGTTCGAAAGCGTTTCGCTCTCTTTAATATCGGGAAGATCAAGCGGACCTCCCGCGATGTATACGTCAAACGATACCGGCTCGCTTGCATAGTCCGGCTTGTCGGTTGTATTGACTATTTCGTTGAAGACTTTCAGCGTGTAGGTACCCGCCGTCACGCCCGAAAAATTGAGCGTGACCGATGAAGACAAGGTCACATAATCCACTGCTTTCGTATAATACTTGATTCCCGTGTTGTCTTCGAGCAGGCAGGAAATATAGGAATTTGGAGTGACCGAGCCGCCGCCGTAATTCAGCACAAGATTGTCGCCTGACGGGATGGGGATGTAGCCGTTCACTGCCGCTGTGCCGGGAGTGACTGTAATGTTCGGAAGCGCACCGTCCACCAGCGTAAGTTTTAACGTGTTCGAAGGAGAAAACGAAGCTGCCGTAAATGACGTGCTTACGCCTGGTTTGCTTTGCGATACCATCAGCACTTTGTCGCGATTGAGGTACAGCGCCGGGCGCATCGCCTTTTTCGCGCCGGCCGCTTCGGGGCTGAGCGTTCCGGTACCCCGCGCGACTTGCGTCACGTATCCCGGGAACGGCGCCGTGCTGTGCGAGCGCGTCAGCCAGTCGTCGTCCGCAGGCGCCGACGTCGTGTTTTCGTACGACATCACATAGCGGGTATTCACGCTTTTGCGATCCGACGGGTTCGGATATACGGATGTTACGACGTCTGCGGCGGGCAGGAATATCTTGTCCTGCGTGGTCACATTGTCGGGATTGGCTCCGAACGTCGGGTTGGTCAGCGACACGGTCACGATGGCATCCTTTTCCACCTGCGTGAAGTAATCCGTCGCCACGGCGTCGCCTGCGGCAACCCATGCGAGAGTAGCATAAGTGGGCTCGTTAAGTTCGCCGGCATCGTATACCGTACCTATCAGGTCGTTGTAAAGTCCGGTCGAATAGGAAGCCAGCGTAGCCTTGTAAACCTGCGGAATCCCGTCGTCGCTATGTCCGCCCAGGAAACCGTTTGAGAGCCAGGCGCGCAACGAAGAGTTAGCCCACGTTCCGTCCCATGACGGAAGCGGAGTATTACTGTATGCCTGCACGTCGATGTTGCCGTCGGCAAAGAGCAGGAAGCCGTCCGCATCGTCCTTTACGATCTGCCACTTGAGCGGCTCCACGTTCATGATGGTGGCCTGGCGGCGCGGCTGCTTGGGAGGCGACTGGGTGAGGGCGCCTCCGTTGAACGCCTGATTGTCCGACTTCGCCACGACAAACGGCCCCGTGGGATACAGCGGCGCAGGCGAATGTTCTACGGCCTCGAGTACCGTACCTTTACTGTTTGGATCGCCTGTATCAAAAACGCTTTGCGGATAAATGCCGAAATAAACGGTACCGTAAGGCGCGGCGGCATTGACCGCCTGGCCGATGCTGCCCAGATTCTGGGCGACGGCTGTCTGCACGCCGGAGGCAAGAAGCGCAACGGCCGCTGCAAACTGTAAAACTGTTTTATTTGCTTTCATTTTATATCTGATTTTATTTTGTTCAAAGATTCCAAAATTCAAATGTAATTACTTTACGAGCGCCCTGAAGGTTTCACCGTGCAGCGCGACGAGGTAGATGCCGGCCGGCAGCGGCACAGCCACAGCCTCGCCTGCCTCCAGCGCGACGGTCGTTACCTGCGCGCCCAGCGTGTTGTATACGGTGGCGCGTCCCCGTTCGACGGAGCGGATATGCAGCCGACCGTGTTCGCCCCACGCTTGCGTCCCGGCAACCTCTCCGTTCGCGTCCGGCGTCTTTTCGTTGATAAATATCGTGAACGATTCCCGTATCTGGTAAATGGTCACGACATAATACAGTCCGTCTTCTTTCGACTCGACGGTGATGCTTTCCTCATCGGAGCCGAAGCGGCGGTCGGTTGTCACTCTGGGCGTGATCATGCGCGTCTCGTCGGCTGTCGGTATGAGATAGAACATAAAGTCGCTACCGCTGTGAACGTGAATGTCGCCGACAGGCGGGTCAGTCAGGTATCCTGCCACTTCGGGCATAATCACTTCGCGTTCGAGCGTCACGGGAGGCGTGGGCACAGCTTCGATTTCGCCCGTATTGAGCGTTATCTCCTTTTGGGGCACGGTATTCAGACGCAGCGTAAAGACGAAATCTCCATTTGAACCCTGCGGGAGGGCCATCGTCCCTTCGACGGCCGGATTGAAGTCGGTAAACGTGATGTCGTCTTCCGAGACCGTCAGGCCGAAGCCGCGCAGTATTTCGATGGCGTTGAGCCGGGGTACGAGCCACGTACGCACTTCGGACGGTGTGTTGGCCACGCGCTGCGACACGATGTGATGCGTTCGCCGGAGCGTTTCTATCAGGTCGTCGAGACCGGATTTCACCGTCGTGCTGTCGGACACGTAGGGCAGTCCCGAACTGGTTTCGGATACAGGCGTCGGTATGCCGCTCACGTCATGCCACAGTTCGAAGACGTAGACCACGTCGTTGGGCGACAGGTTCTTTTCGGTCGTAAAGGCGGCGCCCAGCGGTATCGTGACGGCTCCGAGCGTGGAAGGCGTCGGCACGGGTATTACCGTAGAGGTATACACGCCGTCTCTCTTCACACGGATACGCAGGTTGGTATTGGGCGACAGGTTCAGGAAGAACAGGTTCTCGCCGACCAGCCGGAGGTCTACCGCTCCGCCTTCGAACGTCTGCGTGTGCGGCCAGGCGTGAAGTCCTTCCCTGTATCCCAGCGCGGTCTGTGTCGTGTCGATGACGGCCGATGCAGTGTTGACGGTTGCCGTCAGGTCGGGCGTGACGTCCGTCGACGGCAGCCGGCCGATCAGCCGTATCGTGAAGTCATACGCTTCCGGCAAGATGGATATGTTTGGCGGCAGTACGACGTCGATGTATGCTTCCGTGTCCGTGAAATTGGCGGACGGGACGAAGTACTGATAACCGGCGCCGTAACCGGGAATATTGTCATTGAACACGATGATCAGCTTTCCCTTGGCCGCCAGCAGATGCTGGCCGTAGACCCATATCCGTACAGTTCCGCCGGCTGCCGGCAGCGTGGAGGGAATGATAGCTCCTCCCGTCCCTCCGTCGGCTATCTCCGGCGGATGGATGCTAAAGGTCAGTTTCGTGTTCGGCAGGTAGTTGCCGTCGTAGTTGCGGATATAGCCGGCAGGTATGTCCAATTCATAGTCGCCGTTCGGGAATCCGATAGGCGCGGGCGAACCGATTTTCAGGTTGTTTTCGTCCGTGACCGAAAGCTCGTACTGCCCTGCTGAAATGATGTTCAGCGGCGTCGACGGCAGTTGCGTCAGCGTGAAGTTCGCCTGCAGGTCGGTCAGTGCGGTCGGCTCCGTAAGCTGCCAGCCGTTGACGTATGCGCTGTCTTCCTTGCCGGGGGTAATGCCGTTGCCGTTGATGTATACCAGAATGGTGTCGAGCGACAAAAGCGTTGCGCCCTCGACCACACTGAACAGCACATACGGGCCTTCGGAACTGAACGTGACGAGTTTGGGCTTCGATACCGTCTGCGTCGACGCCAGCACCTCGTCTTCGGCCGCATCCTGCCTGACGGCAACCGAGATGGTCGACTTGTTGGGCAGAGCGGGGGTGGGCGTGATGTCGATTATCCAGTCGGAGAAATATCCTGACGGGCTTTCCGTAAAGGGATCCCCCGCAACGGCCGTGACCGTGCCGTAGTCGACAAAGATGTCGCTTGTCTGCAGGTCGGTTACCGGGTGCGGATAGACGCCTGTCTGGCTTTTGAATTGCGCGCGAATCCTGAAAGGACCGCTGACGACCGTGTCCGTCGGCGTTTCCATCATTAAGTCGGGCGGCGGCAGGAACTTGTCGAGCACGTGGATGTTGAACTGTTGGGGTACGGCTGCGTCGGGCAGGTTGTCGGCGCTGAAGAGCACCCAGCCGTCGTACGACGTGCCCGGGCTTTTGTTCGCCTTCAACCGCAGTTCGAGGGTAAAGAACGCGTCGGAAGCAATATAATCCCCTTTCCCGTCCGAATCGTTTGAGAGCAAACCGGGAAGCGCCACATCGACGGCCGTCTGCAGCGGTGTCCCCGGATCTGAAATCAGTTCGTAGTCGTCGCCGATAATCGTAATCTGAGGATTATAGAGTTTCTGGTTGCCCGTGTTGCCTATTTTCAGCGTAATCTTGTTGTCCGAATCCAATACGCTATATCCCTTGATCAGTTCCGGCGGTGTGGACGGTATAAGTTTCACGCTGGGGATATACGTCGGGGCAATCATTACGAAGCGGGGGACGGGACGGTTAGCAGGAGTAGAATAGGCATAATGAAGGGCTGCCGGGGAACTGCTGTTATAATAGCTGTCCGAAGGGGGATATTCGAGCCCGTATGTAGTATACGGACTTGCGGTATTAAAATAACTTATATATGATGTATTATTGCTTTCCGTAGTCACCGGATCATACGAATGGTTTTTCTCTGTTTTGGCGGCCGTCAGGAACGCTATGTCCAAATTTTTGCTGAATCCCCCGTTCAGCAGCAATACATACTTGCCCGCGCCCTGCTCGATGGCAGGACTTGTCGCGGCCGCCCAATCCGTATAGTTGGGACGGTGCTGATTGTAGGCATTGTCGCCTGCAGGCCAGTCGTTCCGCGTTTTGCCCAGAGGCAGGTACGAGGGATTCATGCCGCCGCCCAGCCGTTCGATCACTTTCCTTACCGGCTCGCTTTTACTTACGTCGAGAAACATGTCCACCTCGCGGTAATCTTCCGTATAGAGGGCCAGCCGCGAGTCGTGCGGATTGCCGAAATAAATCACGTTGCCCATTTGCCCCAGCATGGCTCTTAACGGGTCGTAGCTGGCGGCATATACATTGGCGGTAGGCAATACGACAATGGTGCCGGTGCCGGCGGTGCCTGAGTTAGCGCAACCGCCGCCGATGCCTGCTCCATGCTGTCCGCCCCACGATTCGACCGTGCCGCCGTAAATCAGTACATCGGCATGATATACGCTCGCTGTGCCCCATGCTCCCCCGATACCGGCTCCGTGAGCGGCGGATATTGCAATTACAGTAGGATTCCCGCGGATTACCACATTGCCACCGCTGCCGCCGACATCGCCAGCGCCGATGCCGGCTGCTCCGGATCGTCCTCCTAAATTGTTGGATTTTTCAGTTTCTTGAATGGAAGTGTTGCCGGTCACATCCCAGTAGGGCGATCCCTGAGGATGGGCATGAGTTGCCAGACGCGGGTAACTGTCCGTATAATAATTTCTTGTTTTAGACGATTTTGCCAGCAGGGAACCCTCACCCTCAATGTATACAGTGCTGCCTTTCCATACTTCGAGGCCGGCACGATTGCATGGTATGGTATCGCCGCTGTAAAGTATGTTCTTCCCTTCCAGCCTAACTACTACGTTGGACCCTTCGGCATGACCCTGAAAGGCGGTTGCACTAGTGCCACTATTCGCACTGCTCATGCCGTTGATGAGAAAAGCCGCATTGTCTACACCCTCGGTCACTATGGCCACATTCCTTAGAATGACGGTCACATTTTTCAACCCTCTCGCCACGACAATACCATGATTTGTCTTTCCGATTTTGAGCACGCCGGAACCGGTGGGGTCTTTCCGTTCGGCGCTCTGGACGGCAGTAAGTTGTGTGCCGGCATAGCCAAGTGGTTCGCCATAATCGCCGGCGTAGCTTCCCACAATGGTGTAAGTGCCATTCTGCGTTATGTTCAACGGGAAACTGGTTTCGGCGTTAATACTTTTAGTATCTCCCGGGTTCAAAACCACGGCGGCATTCGTCTTCGGACTGTTCAGCAATCCGGCTGCCGCAATCATTACTATCAGGCATCGAAAGGCAGCCTGTCTGCCTCTGTCGGGGCGTATCTGTCGCAGCGCCCCTGCTAAAGAATTTAAGTACTGTTTCATATATGTATTTATTTATATTTATTTATGAGTCAAATCGGTTTTAGATGTTTATTTTTATCCGCCCGGATAAAGAGGTTTTATCTTCCCGGATAAATCGCGTTTATCCTCCCGGATAAATTGTCTTTATCCGGGAAGGTAAAAGGTCTTTATCTGCCGTCTCCGTTTCACGGCACGGTCAGAGGCTGGATGAAGGTAATCGTGCGCGGCTGTTTGAGCAGCGAGCTGACGGCATACTGTGTGGTCACTTCCAGTTGAAACGATGTGCCGCTGTCCAGGTCGGGAATGACGACAATCAGTTCCGAAGGGTTGTTGACGACAAGGTCTGTGGGGTCGACAACGGTGACCGCATCCGTTTTCAGGTTGCGGAAACGGATGCCGACGGCGGGGTCGCTGCCTGCAATCTTGAGCTTGTCGCCGCTGATGCGCAGGTTGCGTCCCGGGGTGAGCAGGTCGTTGACCGAGCCGGTCTTGACGTCGATCACCTGGGCGATAAGCCCGTCGGTATCGGCCACGCCGAGAAATTCGACTTCGATGCCTTCGATTTCCCTGCGCAGGAGCACGCCCTGTTGAAACTCGAACACGAGACTGTGCTTGTCCGCGTTGTAGTGTTCGTTCGGCGTATTGGCTATGCCTTTGACCTGCGGCGCAGCCCTGAACCAGCCGGTGTTGATAGAGAAACTGTCGCAAAGCTGATAGGCCATTTCTTTGAACCACAACTCGACGGCATGTTCCATGGCCGCAGCCGAAATGTCTGCGCCACCTCGCGAGGCAGCGATTTCACAAACCTGGGTGATGTTGAGAGTGCGTTCGGGGATTACCCGTATCGAATAGTCGTTCGGGTCGTCCGTCAGCAGATTTTTGTACAGATACGCTCTGATGCGATGATAGGAATTTGCCATAATGCTTATAAATTAAATGATTAAATTAAATGAGTTAACATGAAGAAAAATATTCCGTTTCTTTCGTTCGGACGTAGAAATTCCTTCAAATCCTGAATTTGAAATCCTGCTTTTCGAACTTCGAATCCTTGAAGTACGGGAAAAAGGACTTGCCTTTTCTTGTATAATAAGGGGATGTATGCTATATTGCGTACACGTGCGTACAATAAAAATATACGCCTGCGCATCTCTCTCTCTCTCTCTCTCTCTCTCTCTCTCTCTCTCTCTCTCTCTAAAAAAATATGGCAGCTAACCAACACCATCGCGTTAATTAACTCTAAACATTTGATATGTCCAATATTAACCATAAATTTATATTCAATCCTTAATATTAAGACTGCAAATATAAAGCTATTTTTTTATAAAGATAAAGATTATGTGCTTTTTTTTGAAGAAAATATTTTTGCTGTCTCCGCCTCATCAAATTCCAGTTTCACAACCGGCACGACATTAGCCGTTTCGTTAACCGGGAGGTTGCGGATGCGCAGGACGGGCTGTTGCGAGGCATGGTCGAGCGGTGTCAGGTTGACAACGGTTTCGACGGGGCTGCCGTCGTTAAGCAGTGTCGCGCGGCGCGGTTTCGACGTCAGTGGCGGCAGTTTCACGCTGTTGCCTTTCGGGTAGCTGTTCAGATGGACATACAGAATCGAGTCTCCTCTGCGCGTAAGCATCACGTCGCGGTTCGTTGTGAGGTGCGAAGCGGGTTCAATCTGTTCCAGCGATTCCCTGACTGCATGATACCATTTGCCGATGCGTCGCAGGATGGCCTGGCTGTCGGCATGTATGACGCCTTCCGCCGTCGGGCCGACATTGAGCAGGTAGTTCGCATCGCGGCAGAGGTAGCGGTCTATGCTGTTGATCAGGTGGCGATCCGTATACCAGTCTTCGTCGCGCCGGAAACCCCAGCTTTCCATCCCGACGGCCTGGCAGGCTTCGGTAAGGAGCGGAAACGCGATGCCGGCGTCGGACTGGAAATCGCGTTCGGGCGTGCCGAAGTCGCCCGCATCGAAACCGCGGTTGTTGATGACGGCGCTGGGCTGCAACCGGCGTATCATGCTGTTAATCGACGTGTCTTTGTATCCGGGCACGTTCATGTCCCACCAGAAGCCGTGTATCTCGCCGTAGCCGGTACACAGTTCGCGCACCTGCGCCTTCAAAAATTCCATATACCTGTCCCAGTCCGGACTGTCGCCCGGCTGTGGCGGCAATTCGTGATGACGTCCCCGGTTGGGATAGTTCGGATGATTCCAGTCGGCAATGGAATAGTACAGGCACAGAGGGACGCCGCGACGGTGGCAGGCATCGGCTAACATTCCCACAATATCCTTTTTGTAAGGCGTATTCATCACGTTGAAAGCGGTCTGCCGCGTGTCCCACATGCAGAAACCGTCGTGATGCTTCGTCGTGAAACAAAGATATTTCATGCCCGCTTCCTGCATCAGGTCGAGCCAGCGGTCGGGGTCGAACAGAAAAGGATTCCACTGTCCGGCCAGTTTCACATACTCGGCGCGTTCGACACGGGCACGCCACTGATGCTGTTCGTGCCATGCGGGAATGGCATATATCCCCCAGTGTACGAACATGCCGAACCGCTTCTCGAAAAACCAGTCGCGCCCGTCGCCAAAACGCTTGACCGCACCTCCCGGCGACGGATGCTGTTCCGCAGCCAAAGACTCCGCCTTCACTTCCGCGGCAGACCCGCCATCGGCTGCCGGCAACACGTCCAGCCCCAGAGAAAAAGCCCCCAAGCCCATTGCCGATTTCCGTATAAACTCGCTCCTGTTCATGATCGATTTGTTTAAGAGGATTCCTAAAAACTATTTTGTCTGTTTTGATTTTTATAGGGAGCCGAAATCCTCGTTAAAACTCCGATTAAAAATCGTACAAATATAATACAACAAATTAATGTTGGTAGAAACAGATCATCCCCCTGATGTACCGTCCCGCAGGGACGGAATATGCTGAAAAACATCTGCATTCCGTCCCTGACGGGACGGGGGGGGTGGGGTGTGAGGCACACATTTTCTACCAACATTGTGTCCCTGACGGGACACCGGAAAACTGTTATAGCTTATTTATTTCACATCCCTAAATTACATATTCATAAGTTCCCGACGAAAGTATGTGTTCCTGTTTCGTAACGGGCAGGATTAAACGCGCCGTCGTATTGCATGGTACAGAAACTTTCAAC
>JAISXP010000047.1 GCA_031270465.1 Tannerella sp.
ATAGGAGAAATCACATGGAAACGATATTCGACAATCTCGTTAAGCGGATGGTAGAATATGAACCAACAAGAAGAATATAAACCCGTTAAATGGTGCGCTCTAAGCGCCTATACCGAAAATCTTTTTCATAATCTTTACATATTTATTTGTGACTGTAATTTCATCTCTCTGTCATCTCTCTGTCTATATATTATACTGCGCGCAGTATAAACGGATAACGGAAATAATATTGATTTATTGCATCCCGGTTTAATACGGTGCAAGCATCCGCTTGAGCGTTGCCGGCTTGTCGGTCGTGATAAAATCGACATCGTGCAGGATGAAATCGTACATCATTCGCAGGTCGTTCACGCCCCAGACATTCACAGTCATTCCCGCGTCTTTTGCTTCCTGTATCCATTCCGGATACTTTTTCAACACCTCGTAACTGTAATCAATTCCGGTAATGCCCGTCTCTTTCAGTTTCGAAGGCGGAACGTTGCCGCACAGGGATACGGCCGCACCGGGCAGGAGGCGAAGAATCTCCCTGCAAATAGGAAAGCTGAACGAGATATAGTCTACCTGTTCTTCCATGTCCATGTCCCTTACCATGGACACGACCGTCGCCACAGCCTTGAGGTCGGTTTCAGGCTGCCTGTGGGCCTTTACCTCCAGAATAAGCTGTATGTTCCGACCCTTTCCCCTGTCCAGGTACTGCTGAAGGGTTGGTATTCTTTCTCCGTTTTGCAACCTTATATCCCTGAGACGGGCATAAGGTGTGGTTTCTATCACGAAATTCTGTATCCGGTCGTCATGGAAGATTATGGGAATGCTGTCCGCAGTCAGCCTCACATCAAATTCGGAACCGTAAAAACCCTCTTCGGCCGCCTTGTCCAGCGCGGTAAGCGAATTTTCGGCCGACCCTTTGGTATTCCAATAGCCTCGGTGAGCAATTATCCGGGTTTGAACCGGATAACCTATTCTCAGGTGTGCAGGAATCGTGTCTTCTTCCGGCAGAAAGTCGTCTTCCGGTCTGTCGGAGCAGGCGGCAATGCCTGTCATTATCGAAATTACAAATATAAGTAAAACCGGACGCTTCATATTGGGCAGTATGTTTGTTAAATATTTTAAAATTGCTGTGTCCATTCCTTTATTACATGTATAATATCCAGTTTATTGTTATAACTTTCATAGTTTGCTTCTGCTCGTAATAATAATTATCGAACGGCCGTCTATTTCCCATCCACTTTTTCCTTAATCCAGTCATATCCCTTTTCTTCCAGTTCGAGAGCCAGCTCCGGGCCGGCCGTGCGGACTATGCGTCCCTTGTAGAGCACGTGCACGGCGTCGGGTCTGACATAATCGAGCAGCCGCTGATAGTGGGTGATCACGATGACGGCCTTGTCGGGCGTCTTCAACCTGTTGACGCCGTGAGCTACGATACGCAGGGCGTCGATATCCAGACCGCTGTCGGTCTCGTCGAGGATGGCAAGACGCGGATTGAGCATGGCCATCTGGAAGATTTCGTTCCGTTTCTTTTCGCCGCCCGAAAAACCTTCGTTCACGCTGCGGCTTGTCAGCTTGTTGTCCAACTCGACAATCTCGCGCTTCTCGCGCATCAGTTTCAGAAAATCGGTTGCGGAAAGAGGCGGCTGCCCGCCGTATGCGCGGTGTGCATTGACCGCGGCGCGCATGAAGTTCACCATGCTCACCCCCGGAATTTCCACCGGATACTGGAAACTGAGAAAGATACCCTCGCGGCTGCGATCTTCGGCCGACAGCGCAAAGAGATCTTTCCCGAGAAACGAAACCGTCCCCTTCGTCACTTCAAACGCCGGATTGCCCACCAGTACGCTGCTGAGCGTACTCTTACCCGAACCGTTCGGCCCCATGATGGCGTGTATCTCTCCACTGCGCACAGTCAAATCCAGTCCTTTCAATATTTCCTTGCCGTTGACGGCTACATGCAAATTTCTTATCTCTAACATTTCGCGTTGTTACTACTACATTAATTTAATATGCGTGCGATACGCAAAATCCTTATTTTTTCTCTGCAAAGGTACGCTTTTTTTTGTATCGAACCCTGTGCCGTGCGAATATGGAGCGGAGATTGACGCATGATCCGTTCACGCCGGAAAAAATCGAATTTTCGAATCACAGAATCGCACAATTTCTTTTTTTGAAAATTATTTTACCGTCGAAGGTGCATTATCGCCAAAGTTTTGCTAACTTCGCAACCTCGTAACAGTAAATTTTTAGAAACTCTTTTATACGATGATTAATAGGATTCTAATCCGCATTAAAATATTACAGATTGTTTTCGCCTGCTACCGGAACGGAAATGAAGACCCGAAAGTAGCGGAAAACGAATTTCTTTTAAGTCTGCGAAGGTCCTACGACCTTTATCACTATTTTCTTTTGCTGATAGTTGAAGTCACAAACCTCCAGGAACGGAAACTGGACATGCGCAAACATAAATATCACCCGACGGCCGAAGAACTGAATCCCAACATGCGCCTGGTAAATAACCGGTTTGCCAGCCAGCTCGAAACCAACAGGATGCTGCTGCGGTACGTAAAGGAACACGGCGTCTCGTGGGTTAACGAAACGGGGTTTGTGAAAAAGGTGCTGGAACTTATACTGGCGTCCGACTTTTACCGTGACTATATGAACAGCGCGGAAGATTCCTACGAAGTCGACCGCGAATTTTGGCGCACTGTCTTCCGGCGGCTGATTTGTGGAAACGAAGAGTTGGAAGAAGACCTGGAAGACATCAGCATTTACTGGAACGACGACGTGGAAATCATTGAATCGTTTGTGATTAAAACAATCAAGCGTTTCGCTGAATCGGAAGGCAGCTGGCAGGAACTGCTGCCCATGTTCAAGGACAACGACGATTACGACTTCGCCATCAACCTGTTTCGCCATACCCTGCGAGACGGCGATGCCTACCGCGAACGGATCATCCAGCACCTGAAAAACTGGGAAATGGACAGAATCGCCAGCATGGACTTAATTATAATACAGGTAGCCCTTGCCGAAATCATAAACTTCCCTGACATTCCTGTCAATGTGACACTGAACGAATACATCGACGCCGCCAAATACTACAGCACCCCCAAAAGCGCTACCTTCATCAACGCCATTCTCGATTCGGTCGTAAAGGAATTAAAAAAAGAAAATTTGTTGCTGAAAGACTGATTTTTTTCGTACATTTGCCGAATAATACATTCTAAATACATTAGTCTATGAATTTACTTAACTTGGTACTTCAGGCAACAGCCGCTCAAGACCAATCGGTTTGGGGAAAATACAACGGGATTTTGATGCTTATCGCTATTGTAGCGATATTCTACTTTTTGATGATCCGCCCGCAACAAAAACGTCAAAAAGATATTCAGAAAGCGCGCGCAGCCATGAAACCCGGAGACAAAGTCGTTACGGCCGGAGGCATTCACGGCAGAATCAAGGAAATAGCCGACACTACGATTTTGATAGAAATAGCCGAAGGCATCCGCATCCGCGTAGACAAGGCATCGGTTTATGCCTCGTCGGAAGACATTCAAACCAAATAACTCCACGCTGTGATGGCACGACTTGACTTTCCGCTTCTTTTCAAGTCTGTTTTCCGGAAAGTCAGAATCTTTTTCCGCAGGCAACAATGGGAAGAGATTCTGATTTTTCTGAGTTTTTTATTGCTCTCAACAGGCTTCTGGTATCTTGAGAGCCTGCAGGATGAATACGAAATAGATATTGCGATTCCGGTAAAATACAGGAATGTGCCGCGAGACATGATTCTTTCAGACGACAATCCGCAAAACTTGCTGGTCAGGATAAAAGATAAAGGCACCGTGCTGATCAACTACATGTGGTTTAACTCCTTTTCGCCCGTGGACATAGATATGAAAGACGCCCTCACCGAAAAAAGACAGCACGTTTTTATGGAAAGGCGAACCCTGGAATCCATCATATCGCGCCAACTGATTTCATCCACCTCGTTACTGAATATCGATCCGCCAGCCATTCAGGTCGACTACACCGCACTGATGCAAAAAGAAGTGACCGTGTCCGCCCGCGTGGACATCCAGACCGAACCCGGATTCCAGCTTTCGGACGCCATCCGTATCAATCCTGCCAAAGTGCATGTCTATGCGCGCAGTGCCGTTCTGGACACTTTGTCTGCAGTTGAAACCGAACTTGTCGAACTGAAACAGGCCCGCAAAACCGTAACGCTTTCCGTCCGGCTGAAGCCGGTCCCGAACGTGCGGGTAGAACCTGAAAAAGTGGAAATAACGGTTCCCGTCGAAGAATTTACGGAAAGACGCTTCCAAATACCCGTCGGATGCAAAAACCTGCCCGCCAATTATAACCTGCGGGTATTTCCTTCGTCGGTCGAAGTGATATGCAACGTTCCCATGTCCAAATATAAAGACTTGAGACTCGACGACTTCAACATACAAATTCCCTTTCAGGAATTTGATTCAAACCGTGCATCAGGCGAATTGACCGTCCGCCTGACCCGGTGCCCCGGCTGGATCGTAAACCCGCTGATAAACCCCGGTACGGTCGAGTTTATTCTGGAACAGAAAAAACCATGACGACAATCGGCCTGACCGGAGGAATCGGAAGCGGCAAGTCGACGGTCGCCTCACTGTTTGCCGCATACGACATTCCCGTCTACGTGGCCGACGACGCGGGAAAAAGACTCATGAACACATCGCCGTACCTGCGCAACCGGCTGACGTCTCTGTTGGGCAATGACATTTACGGTGAAGACGGGCTGAACCGGCGCATGATGGCTTCGCTTATCTTTAATGATACCTGTCTGCTGGAAAGAGTGAACGCCATCATTCATCCCGCAATAGCCATTGATTTCGACCACTGGCTGGAATGGCAGACCGGACGGTATGCCGTACTGGAGTCGGCCATTCTGTTCGAGTCGGGATTCGACGGCAAAGTGGAAATTCGCCTGACTGTCCATGCGCCCGAAGCATTGCGCCTGCAGCGTGTGATGTCTCGCGAACAGGCAGGCGAAGCAGAAGTACGGCAGCGGATGAATAACCAGCTGCCGGACGAAATCAAGGTGAAATATGCTGACTACGTAATACTTAATGACGACAAACATGCATTGATCCCCCAAATGGAAAACTTCCTCGCCTGGCTGAATAATCGTTAAATAATCTTTTATCATTTTTTTTAACCTGATAAATTCCCGACAATCTCACAATTTCCACTATATTTGTCATTCAAAGGAGTAGTAACGGATATAAATTATACGGATATGTTAAAAGAAATTCTTTCAGTTTCAGGCAAACCGGGTTTGTACAAGATGGTTTCCCAGACTAAAACCATGTTGATTGTAGAATCGTTGACAGATAAAAGGCGGATTCCTGCATACAACAGGGATAAAGTCATTTCGCTTGGCGATATATCGATTTATACCGTCGAAGCGGAGGTTCCCTTATATCAGGTGCTTAATAATGTGAAAGCGCAAGAAGAAAGCAAACCGGCTTCAATAGACCTGCACAAGGCTACACCCGACGACCTGCGCGCCTATATGGCCGGGGTACTGCCCGATTTCGACCGCGGGCGTGTCTATCCGACCGACATCAAGCGCATGCTCAACTGGTACAACATCCTGCTGAGCGTAGGACTCACCGACTTCGAGCCGAAGAAAGAGGAAAGTAAAGAAGAAGAAAAAGAGGAAACGGCAAAGGACGAGCCTAAAAAAAGCGCTAAAACGGTAAAAACAGCAGCTTCAAAGGACGTTTCCGTACCGAAAGTTGCAGCCAGAACAAGACAACCCGTCGCCAAAACCACTCAGCGTACGCGGCAGAAATAAAACAAACTGCTGACTGAAGAGCAGGAAGGACAGCGATCTGCCGCCTCGCATCGTCTTTCCGGTGTTTTGCTTTGCCACGTGGGGATGTTTATTCTCACACAGGGCGTGTATCTTTTCGCTGGCGTGCGAAAAGTGAAAGAATTGATATTTGATAAGAAACAGTATATTATGGAAAATTCGATAACCATCTACATGTTACATAACTACCGTAACATTCCGCAAACAGCCTCACTGCCTGCAGAAATGCTGCGCCATATCGAAATTGTGGGGCGAGTATTGCCGTTCAAAACGAACAATTATGTGGTCGATCAACTGATTGACTGGTCGGATGTCGAGAACGATCCGATTTTCACGCTGAACTTCCCGCGGCGTGAAATGCTTGACAAAAGACATTTTGCGACTGTCGAGAAAATGATGTCGCAGGGAGTTTCCAAAGAGGAAATGGATAAGGCGGTGGAAAAGATACGCCTTGCACTGAATCCCAACCCGGCAGGTCAGGAACACAATGTGCCGTACCTGGGCAAGATCAGACTGAAAGGCATACAGCACAAGTATCCCGAGACGGTACTGTTTTTTCCCAGTCAGGGGCAGACCTGCCATGCTTACTGTACTTTCTGCTTTCGTTGGCCGCAATTTTCGGGCATGAGCGCACTGAAATTCGCGATGAAGGAAGCCGACCTGTTTCAAAGCTATCTCCACGTTCACAACGAAGTTACCGACATTCTGCTCACGGGAGGCGACCCGATGGTGATGAATGCCGCCACGCTGAATGCCTACATCGAGCCGCTGCTGTCGCCCAAATTCAGTCACATCCATTCGATCCGCATCGGAACAAAATCACTGTCATACTGGCCGTATCGCTACCTGACCGATGCAGACAGCGACGACATCATGCGCCTGTTCGACAAAATCATTTCCGCAGGGCGAAACCTGTCCATTCAGGCACATTTCAATCATCCGAGAGAACTGTCGACCGACGCCGTCAGGAAAGCCATCGCACGCATCCGGTCTACAGGCGCACAGATACGGACACAGTCTCCTCTCCTGCGCCACATCAACGACAGGCCGGAACTCTGGAGCGAGATGTGGCGGATGCAGGTCGACCTCGGATGTATACCTTATTATATGTTTGTTGCACGCGACACGGGCGCCAAACCGTTTTTCGAACTGCCGCTGGAAAGATGCTGGAACATCTTCCGCAGGGCATACCGGCGTGTGAGCGGGCTTTGCCGCACGGTCAGGGGGCCGGGCATGAGCGATCATGCAGGCAAAATCCAAGTACTGGGCATACAGGAGGTGAAGGGCGAAAAGGTGTTCGTGCTGCGCTTTCTGCAGGGACGGAATCCGCAATGGGTCGACATTCCGTTTTTCGCAGAATATGATCCTCATGCGACATGGTTCAACCAGTTGAAACCTGCTTTCGGCGAAGAAAAATTCTTCTTCGAAGAGCACGGCGCACGGCAAATCGTCACGAAACCTTTCCTTTTCGAATAAACACAAGCCTGTGCAGAGGGTGCATTTGACTGCATCGACTGTCAATTCTGACTGCTGCAAAATCCCTTTTCCGTCAGGGACTGCGACAATTCGAACTGCACCCTGTTTATTTCGCCACCCTCTCAATCCACTTGACCATCGACAGCATCACAACCATCGAAATGCCACACAGCAGCACAAAGAGCAGCCAGCAAATCCCTATCGGATACTTGTTGTAAAGCCAGGGGCCAATCCACAGCAGACCGTTGCCTACCGCTGTTGCGGCAAGCCACAAGCCCTGACAGAGTCCCTGAAGGTTTTTAGGCGCCACCTTCGACACGAACGACAGGCCAAGAGGCGAGATAAACAGTTCCGCCACTGTCAGAAAGAAATACAGCACAACCAGCACCCACGGGCCTGACTTTAAGCCTTCTTTTACTGTTTCTGCAATCTCCCTGAATTCTGTTGCGGAAGGATAGTTGTTTATCCATGAAATAATTGTCATAAACAGGAATGCAAGACCTGCAATTCCCATACCGTAAGCAATTTTCTTCGGAGTGGAGATTTCTCTGCCGCGGCGGCTTAGCGCGCCGAAAAAAAGAACAATAAGCGGTGTCAGCACGATCACGAAGAACGGATTGATTGCCTGCCAGATTTCGGGAGGCACAAAGCTTGTGACCACAAAATCGCGGGCAAAAAGCGATAGCGAAGCGCCGTTCTGGTGGAACGAAAACCAGAAAAATACCACTATGCCGAGTACGGCTGACAGGGCATAAATCCGCTTGCGGATCTCATTGGCCATTTTCGCTTTTTCTTCGACCGTGTAATTCAATGTTTCCTTCTTTTCCCTTTTTGCGGGATTGGGCAACAAGTTTTTGCTTAGGATAAAAATTACCAGCGAAACAAGCATCGCAACCACCGAAGCGATGAACGAATAGTGAACGCCGGTGTTGAACACATCGAGGTATTGAGTGCAGAATGCGGTCAAATCGGCCGAAACCGTACCGCCAACATTGCCCACAAGTTCATTGAGGTTGCTCAACTGTTTGGTGCTCATGTCGATGCCCTCTTCGATGTAATGATGACAAAGTGCGGGCAGGTCGGCATTGTAAGTCAGAGAATGTTTGCCCAGCCACCAGCCTCTCAGCAGTGGAGCGACAAACGGCGCAACGAGACCGCCTATGTTGATAAACACGTAAAATATCTGAAAGCCCGAATCCCGGCGCGATTTGGCAAGTTTCAACTCTTCTTCACCTTTTTGGGCAGCTTCTTTTTCGAGATTGTCGTACATCTGACCGACTATCGCCTGAAGGTTTCCTTTGAAAAGTCCGTTGCCGAACGCAATAAAAAACAGCGCAAAGCATGTCAGAGGCAGCAGCCAGCCGATGTTGCCGGCCGTCGACAGGATCGGGACGGAAAGGATGACGTAGCCTGCGGCCATGACAACCAGACCGGTCATAATCGTACCTTTGTAATTCTGCAGACGGTCGGCAATCAGTCCGCCTGCCAGGCTTAGAATGTAAATGCCGGCGTAGAAAAACGAGTAAATGAGTCCGCCGTTTTCCTCGCTCAGTCCGAATTTAGAGCATAAAAACAGCAACAGTACGGCATTCATGATGTAGTATCCGAAACGCTCGCCCATGTTGCTCAGGGCGGCGGGGATGAGTCCTTTGGGATGATTTTTGAACATTTTGTATGAGTTTTATTGATTATTATTCACAGTTGATTCAGTTGTTCAATCGGGTCGTTTCACTGTATGATCTGTTTCAAGGCGCCTGTTTCGGGATAAAAGAAGACCTTCACCGGTTTCTTTTTGTCTTCGAACATCACGGGCGCGAGCAGTTCGTACGTACCGAACTGTACGATCTGCACTTCGCCCTTGAAAAGAATGCGCTGTGCTGTTTTTATTTCGACTGCTGCTTTTCCGGGCACGTTGTATACGATACCTTTCATCTTTGCTTTTTTCTCGGCTTCTTTCGGCGTCAGTTCGGGCGCTTTTTCCGTGGCGGTCAGATTCATGTACACGGGTTCTCCGCCCAGGTCGTCGGCATCCAGCACGCCCAGTTTTGCTGAAAAGCGGAACAGGACTTCGTTTTCTATATTTTCATGCGGGACGATGCTGATGTCGTAGTACGACGTTTCGGTCGAGCGCGTACCGGTGAAGAGGCGTGTCAGCGCATTTTCCTGTGTTTCCAACTGTTTGATTACGATTTTCATGGCTTCGCCGTCGGGCGGCAGATTGTCGGCGTCGCCCGTGAGGATGTCCATTTTGCTTTCGCGTATATGGTAAATCTGTTTGGCGGCGATTTCGGCCTGCCGTGCCAGCGAGCCGGCCATCAGCAGTTCTTCCGTAAAGACGGCTGTGGAACCGGCTGCGGCGTTGGCCGGTGTTTCCGTTTCTGAGGCGCCGGCCGGCGGTATAGCCGGGGGCGTATAGTCGGCGTTGATGGAGCACAGCAGGCCGTCGTCCGTCAGATACACGTACGGCGCAACCGTACCGGCCTTAAATTCGACCGTGTACGTGTTGTTCGTATCCGGAATGCCCCTGTTTTCAAGCGTGACTCTGCCCGGCGCATACGTGACGGCGTCTTCGGTGACGGCGTCCCTGACACCCAGGTATTTTTCGGCATATCTGTAGTACGGCCCTGCCTTGCAGACTTCTTTTACGACTTCCACATTCACGATGAGCGAGGTGAGCGGCAGCGAATATGTTACGCCGTAGCCGCTCGCCCGGGTGGCCACTTTCTTTTCGACCTGCGTCTGCGACATCAGCGGGGCAGGAATGCACAATATGCACAATACAAGAACAGTATGTTTCATTTCAATCATCAGCTTCTAAAACGACAGCACAAAGCTAACAATTTATTTTAAAAGCGGGTGCAGGTTTCACGTTTTTTTGACGTAAAATAAAGTTCAAAGCACGTATATTTCTGTCCGCCTATTCCACCGCTATCGGTTTGTATTTCGGAACAAGCGCCTTCATCACAATCCACCCGATGAGATAGGCGAAGGCACAGACGATGAAGATCATAAAATAACCCGAAGATTCACCTTCGAAGCCGAGGAAACGCATGTTTGTTTTGCCGGTATAGTCAAAAAGCATACCCGCGCTCTTCTGTATAAAGAACGAACCGAGGCCGCCCGCCATACCGCCAATGCCCGTTACCGTCGCAATGGCTCCCTTGGGGAACATGTCGCCGACCGTGGAGAAGAGATTCGCCGACCAGGCCTGATGCGCCGCCGCAGCAATACCGATGATCACGACCGGCAGCCAGTAGGAATATCCGCCCAGCGGCTGTGCAAAGAGCGCCAGCAGCGGGAAGAAGGCGAATATCAGCATGGCGCGCATGCGTCCGGCATACGGGTCCATCCCTTTGCGGTCGATAAAGTACGAAGGCAGCCATCCGCCGTAGATGGAGATCATGACGACGGTATAGAGCACGGTCAGCGGAAGCACCTGCGCCGTACCTTCGATATGGAACACGGTTTGCAGGTATTTCGGCATCCAGAAGAGGAAAAACCACCAGACGCCGTCGGTCATGAACTTACCGAAGGCAAACGCCCACGTCTGTTTGAACTGGAAACACTTGATGAACGGCAGTTTTTTCTCTGCCGTTCCTCCGTTGACCGTTTGTTCCATCTGCTGATCCTGCTGGATGTATGCCAGTTCCGCTTTGTTCACGCCGGGGTTGCCGTCCGGTTTTTTGTAGACGAACACCCAGAAGGCCATCCATATAAATCCCAGCAGGCCGATGATGATGAAAGTCGCCTCCCAGCCCCACAGCACGGCGATGTACAGGATACAGGCCGGCGCAATCATGGCGCCGATGGTGGCGCCCGAATTAAAGATACTGGTGGAGAAGGCGCGGTCTTTTTTCGGGAAATATTCGGCCGTAGCCTTGATGGCTGCGGGGAAGTTGCCTGCCTCGCCGAGCGCCAGCACAAACCGCGCGAAGATAAACAGAATGACGCTCACGCTGACGACCATCGCCCCGTCGCCGATGTGCGAGATGATCTCTTTCGCTTCGGCAAAATTCACAAACCACTCGCCGGCAAGGATGCCCGACGTGGCAATGCCGCAAAAAGCGTGCAGACACGCGCCGACCGACCATATACCGATAGCCCACAGAAAACCTTTTTTGGTATCCAGCCAGTCTACAAACTTTCCGGCAAAAAGCATACTTACGGCGTAAAGAATGGAAAACCAGGCCGTGATATTTCCGTAATCGTCGTTTGTCCATCCAAATTCAGGCCCGATGAACTTGGGCCATGTCAGCGACAGCACCTGCCGGTCGAGATAGTTTATCGTGGTGGCGAAAAACAGCATCGCGCAAATCATCCAGCGATAGTTCGTCTTTTTTTCATTTATCTTGTTCATTTCGATATGTTTTTATCTGTGTTATGAAATCTGTTTACGGTTGTTTGCCGATATAGGCGAGGATGCCGCCGTCGACGTAGAGTATGTGGCCGTTCACGAAATCGGAGGCTGCGGAAGCGAGGAAGATGGCCGGGCCTTCGAGGTCGGCGGTTGTTCCCCAGCGTGCGGCCGGCGTCTTGGCGATGATGAAGCGGTCGAACGGGTGACGGGAACCGTCGGGCTGCATTTCGCGAAGCGGCGCCGTCTGCGGCGTGGCGATGTAGCCCGGACCGATGCCGTTGCACTGAATATTGTACTCGCCATATTCGGAGGCGATGTTGCGCGTGAGCATTTTCAGCCCGCCCTTGGCTGCGGCGTAGGCCGACACGGTTTCGCGTCCCAGTTCGCTCATCATCGAACAGATATTGATGATCTTGCCGCGTCCCTTCTTTATCATGCCCGGAATGACGGCCTTCGAAACGATGAACGGCGCGGTCAAATCCACATCGATCACCTGCCGAAACTCTGACGAACTCATTTCGTGCATCGGGATGCGCTTGATGATGCCGGCATTGTTGACCAGGATGTCGACGGCGCCGACTTCTTTTTCGATTTCGGCAATCAGCCGGTTCACCTGCGCCTCGTCCGTGACGTCGCAGACATAGCCGTGCGCGTCGATGCCTTTTTCACGGTAGGCGGCCATTCCCCTGTCGACCAGTTCCTGCCTGATGTCGTTGAACACAACGGTTGCCCCTGCCCGGTGAAAAGCCGTGGCGAGGGCAAAACCGATACCGTAGGATGCGCCTGTAATCAGCGCCGTTTTTCCTTTCAGTGAAAACAAATTTTCCATAGTTTACTCTTTGTATTTTTAAATCTTGAATTTTGAATTATCTTATCTTGACACGCGCCCCGCCCCGTCGCCCTTCACGAGATTTTCCACTTCGCCCGCGGAGACCAGATTGAAATCGCCGTCGACGGTATGTTTCAGGCACGAAGCAGCCACGGCAAAATCCAGCGCCTTCTGCGGCTCCGACGGATAAGTCAGCAGGCCGTAAACAAGTCCGCCCGTGAACGAATCGCCGCCGCCCACCCGGTCTACGATATGTGTAATATCATATCGCCTGGACTGATACAGTTTGTCGGCATGGATGACGCCGCCCCACGTGTTGTAGCTGGCGCTGACGGAGCCGCGCAGTGTGATGGCGACCTTCTGCGCACGCGGAAATTTCTTCTTCAGTTGAAGGCATACCGATTCGAAGCCGGCGGCGTCGATTTCGCCTCCTGTACGGGTCGCGTCGAACCCTTCGGGCTTGATGTCGAACACTTTTTCGGCGTCCTCTTCGTTGCCCACAATCACGTCGCAGCCTTCCGTCAGCGCGGGCATGATTTCGGACGCTGTCTTTCCGTATTTCCACAGGTTTTTACGGTAGTTCAAATCGGTCGAGACCTTTATGCCCAGCCTGTTTGCCGTACGGATGGCTTCGAGGCATACATCGGCCGCTCCCTGCGAGATGGCAGGCGTGATGCCGGTCCAGTGAAACCACATGGCGTCGCCGAACACTTCTTCCCAGTCTATCATGCCTGGCCGGATATCCGCCATGGCTGAACCGGCGCGGTCGTAAACAACCTTCGATGGGCGGGCAACGGCGCCCGTTTCAAGGAAATAGATGCCTACACGGTTGCCGCCGCGAACGATTCTTTCCGTTCCCACATTATATTTGCGCAACTCGGAGAGGCACCATTCGGCAATATCGTTTTGAGGCAGGCGGGTCACAAAATCAACGCGAACGCCGTAATTGGCAAGCGATACGGCCACATTTGCCTCGCCTCCGCCAAAACAGGCATTCAGACCGGCGGATTGTATAAACCGTTGATATCCGGGTGTCGACAACCGCAGCATGATTTCCCCGAAAGTAACTACCTTTTTCATTTTCAAATCATTCATTTTTTTTCGTACAGTTAGATTGCAGTCTTTATTTTTCACATTGCCTGCAAAGATATGAAGATTATTAATTGTTACCAAAAAATCCTGTAAATCGGGGTGCAATTCATCGAAGGTAGCACCCGATGCTCCCCACGAACGCACGCCTGCAATCTTACCTTGTCGCGTGACAGGAGATTTTACCGCAAAGGGCGCAAAGATGAAAGCACAAAGGGAGCCAATGCTTTGCGCACTTTGCGGATACTTGGCGTTCCTTACGGTTAAGGGATGCGAAATAAATAAGCTATAACAATTTTCCGGTGTCCCGTTAGGGACACAATGTTGGTAGAAAATGTGTGCCTCGCACCCTGCCCCCATCCCGTCAGGGACGGAATACAGGTGTTTTTCAGCATATCAGTATGCGAAAGAAGTTCTTTCATACCGGTCTTCGTTGGGACATATTCCCGCTGCCCGTCAAAACATAAGAAATGCTAAAGCGGTGCTGGATCGCTGGGAATAGATTTCCCCTTCGCATCCGTTCTGCGCGAGGCTCTACACTGCGTTAAAATCAGCCGCAGCCCTGCCGCAGCCTCCCCACTGAGTGTATTTTCCAGCCGTAGCGCTACGGCAGCCTTCCACACTGCGTTGGAACCTTTGTTCCGGCTGCAGCAGCCCTCCACACTTTGTGTGAAACCTTCCCGTAGCGCTACGGCAGCCCTCCACACTCAGTGTGAAACCCTCCTGCAGCCTGCAGCAGCCCTCTACACTCGGTGTGGAACCTTCCTGCAGCGCTGCGGCTGGAAAATACACTCAGTGGGAAACCTTCCTGCAAGCCTGCGGCGGCAAATCACACTCGGCGGGTTGCCTTCCCGCAGTGTTGCGCGCTTCACTGTGTGTTTTTTTAGCGATGCGTATACCGCCACAGCCGGCCACAATCGGTACAGTCGATGAGACCGGCCAGGCCGGCCACACTGAGCTGTATGGAGAAAGCATAAGTCCGAACGGAGTTAAAAACTGATAACACGAACATTTGACTTTTTCGTTTTAACATAAAAAGACTTAATTATGCAAAGAAGCTATACATAATCTTTGGCTATTTAAAATAAGGAATGTAGCTTTGCAACCGTAATAAACAAAACAGTTAAAAAAAATAAGATATGAATACGCATTCTGTTTTTACCGTAAATAATTGTATTTCAGTCCTCCTTCCGGCGGTCTGGGGCATGATATTTGCAAAGGAAAAGACTCAGGCTGCATTATTATTATGTAACGCACGCGCGTTAGGATGTGCATTTATCTTCGAAAAAATAAGTAAATCCATCCTGTTTTTTTTATACGGGAAACATATTTTAGAAAGTATTCCCACTTCTTCGGGAAAGACTGTTCTTTTCCGGGGGAATTGTATAACGAATAATGACAGGCGAAGGATAAAACAGGAAACTGAATACACGGAAATCATGTCAAACAAATGAACGGTAACAGTCAATAACATTTTAAAACGAAATGCTTATGGGGAAAACGAAATAAACGAACAACAAAAATGCCCGGAAAACGCTGGTACCGTCTTTCGGTCGCATCGATTTTTAAACAGTACCATAAATTAACAACAAATATAAATTTAAATCATTAGAAAAATGGCAGAAAAATTAATTGATGACATGAAAAATGTCAAATTTGAAAAATTGAAAAGAATGATGACACTGTCCGCTGTTCTCCTGCTCATGGGGATAGGGACGGCAGGCGCCCGTAGCGGCGATTCGCAGGAATCGCTCGAACCGGCGCAGAGTAAAACCCGATTGTCGGGTACGGTGATTGACCGGACGGGCGAGTCGGTCATCGGGGCGAATATTGTGGAAAAGAGTAATGTCTCTAACGGGACTATCACCGATGTGGACGGCAAATTCAGTCTGGACGTATCGCCGGGGGCAACGCTGGTCGTTTCCTATATCGGGTATGTGACGCAGGAAATCGCCGTGGGAAACCGGACGCAGTTGCAAATCGTTCTGCAGGAAGATTTGCAGATACTGGATGAAGTTGTAGTCGTGGCCTACGGTACGGCCAAGAAGAAAGACCTGACGGGAGCCATCACGGCGATCGATACCAAAATAATCGGCCTGCAGTCCACCTCCTCCGTCACACGTTCGCTCGAAGGCGTCGTGCCGGGTCTGCAGGTGGCAGCCGTCGACGGCCAGCCCGGGCTGGATATGGGTATCCGGATACGTGGTTTGGGTACTGCCGAAGCGAACAATGCCAATGCGCTGGTGGTCATCGACGGTGTGCCTATGGAAAGCTCCGATGCGGCACATTCCAATCCCTTAGCCAC
>JAISXP010000116.1 GCA_031270465.1 Tannerella sp.
GTGTTCGAACGGATGGAAATCTTCTCCGCCGGCGGCGGGTTTGTATTCAATACGGTACACAATATTTTGCCGGACGTGCCGCCGGAAAATGTGTTAACGATGTTTGAAGCCGTGGCCGACTTCAACAGGTCCCTTGTCTGAGCAAATTCCGTATCGCTAAAACCCGGTGCCTGCAGATAAATTTACAACGGCTATATACCAAGTACAACTGAAGTTGATTTGTATCCGATGCCCATACGGTGAATCCCCATGTCGATCAACCTGAAAAAATGTTCCTGATCCCGTATGCCGCCGGAACCTTTGACTTTACAGCGGCCATTGGCGGCCTTCAACATTGCCGCTATTACTTCAACCGTGGCGCCCCGATTTTCTCCACCGGTATAAAATCCGGTTGATGTTTTTACGAAGTCGACGGCAGCGTTACAGGCAATCTCGGTTGCTTTTGCCACTTCATAAAGGGAAAGGGCATCGGTTTCAAATATCACCTTAAGGAGTGTTCCGTATGTATGTACTTTGTCGGCAAGCGCCGTTAATTCCGCCTCAACCTCCGCCCACATACCGCTCCGCAACCAGCCGTAATTGACTACAACATCCAGATCATCCACATCTCCGTTTTTGCATATATCTTCCGCCTGAAGTATCTTGGAAGCCGTGCTTGAAAGTCCAAAAGGGAAATCACAAACCACACAGATACCGGTATTTGTGGATTTGCACATTTCCCGGGCAATATCGAGAGAAACGGGATTAATGCATACGGTTTTACAGCCACAGGCAATTCCCTCGCCGATATATTTTTTTATCTCCGCCCGGGTAAATTCCGGCTTGAGTACCGAATGATCGATGTATGCGGCAAGTTCCTGTTTGCTCATATCCCGAGCTTTTTTGTCCTGTTTCATATCTATACTTTTTTTTAGTAATGATTGTATATTTGTTCTGATTAAGTACAAACGTAAAACATGTGCTATTATTTTGTCGAATAATCACAAAACAATTGAACCGCCATTCCTTAACGTCTCCCTGACTTCCTTATAATCTACTTGGCCGACAGGAATATTTTTGTCGAGCGCCAGATAGGAAGTCACTCCTGCCGCTTCGCCTAACTGGTTCATATTGACCATAACCCGGATTCCCGAAAAGGCGACAATACTTGCGTCCAACATTCTCCCTGCTACCATCAGGTTTGAATATTTCGGCGGAATAATCGATCTCAACGGAACCTGATAAAACGTCGGATTAACCGGTGTTTCAGGTCGCCAGCGGCCAACCTTGTCGGGATAGCCCGGCCGTGCGTAAATCTCAACGCCATCCAGATACCAGAACGTAAGCCCCGGTTTGTCCTGATGATGTAAATCGAGGCGGTAACTGCCGTTTGCAATCGCATCGTCAAAGCGTTTTCCGTAACGCGCATCGTCGTCGCTTACCTGATACAGGCACTTGACGTGTCTTGTTTCCCTGATACCGATATAAGCCGGTAATGCCGTCAATCCCAGATTGGTTTGCGGACTGTATTTCCGCATCATATCCATGATTGCGCGTATTTGCCGTCGACCTTCAATTTCCGCCAGGGTCAGGTCATCGGCAAGCGTACAGTCCCTGCCATATATTCTTGTTCCGGCAAGCATGTAAGTATCTGTGGAAGGCAGCATGGCGCCCCAAACAAAACCGTCGGGAATGTTAAATTCGGCGCCGTGTTCCTTCAATATGGCATTAAATTCCTTTCCGTTCCAGTTTTCAAAATGGGCACATGTCGTGGGCGGTTGAAGCATCTCGCGTGTATACGTTTCCAAACCCAGGCGCGTACACAGGTCGCTGTCACCTGTGGCGTCAATAAAGTATTTGGCTTTGATAATGCCCCGCCCCGACTTATTGTCTACAATTACGCCCGTCAGGTTACCGTCCTCATCCGTACACGGTTCGGAGAAAAGCGTATGAAGATACGGGACGATGTGGTTTTCCACGACCAGTTCATCCAGTTCGATTTTCAACTCCTGCGAATTGAACCGGAAATATGTACTGGGAGACTTTTCGTTTATTGCCACAGCGTTCCTCTTTTTCAGGCGTTCCATCGTTTCGACGGTTAACCCGGCGATAATTTGCTGTTTGTGTTCCGTGTCGTAGACCGAATGCCAAATGTTAACTAAAGAACCGGTTGCCACTCCGCCAAAACCGTTCTGTTTTTCAACGATGGCGACTTTTGCTCCCAGCCTGGATGCACGTACGGCAGCAAATACGCCTGTACAGCTTCCGCCCAATACACAAATGTCCACTTCACTGATAACCGGCAAACCGTTCTGACTGCCTGTGCTTTGGGGTGAACTACAAGAGGCAACAGGGGCGATGGAAGACATGGCTCCAATCCCTATACCTCCTTTAATCATGCGATTAATAAATCGTCTTCTGGAATAATTATTCATATAAACATAATTTAAAAAGTTAATTTATTTTCGAAGTTTCTCGACAGGACAGGTTTGATATTCTTCAGGATGCGTATCCCATCTGAATTTCTGGATAACCGGTCTGCCCAAAACATTGTATCTCCACGTCCGGTAGCCATATCCGTCCCATTCAAGTTTTTGTCCGTATTTCTTTATCATGTCGGTTAATTCGTTCCGATCGATATCCTGTACTGCCTTTCCCTGCCGGATAGCTACTGCGGCGGCAACCCCGGCCGATTCGCCCATAACCATGTAGGTAGCCTCCATCCGGATGGAAGAATATGCGACATGAGTTGCAGACATGCAAAGCGGAACCAAAAGGTTTGTACAATCCTGTTTTTTCGGGATAATCGCCCCGTATGGCAATTGATACGGACCCGGGGCGACATGTTCCCAGACATTGCCTTCGTGAGCCAGTGTACCGTCTGCCAATACGACTAACCGGTTCGGGTAGATGTCGACAGGATAGTATCCCAATCCTACGGGTGTCGGCGGTTTTGTTTGCAGTTGTATGTCCTGCTGTCTCATGACATACTCGCCCGTCATCCGCCTGCCGCCTCTGATATACAAAAAAGGCCAGCCATCCGTATCTTCATTACAGTCCGACACCAGTCTTATTTCCTTACCGGAAAAATCGCTTAACGTCCTGACATGATTGATGAATCCTTCCCATACGCCGGAGCGAGTCGCCCAGTCGCCGTCGGGATAATCGAGTTGCATGCCGGGCAACGTTCCGGTCATCAGTTCTCTTCTGTCAAAATTATCGCAAGGCCATGTGAAGGAATATCCTGCTTTCACATAACGTCGCAACAATTCATACACATCATTATCCTTCGGACTGGGAGGTGTGACCAATATTCCCGGATATTCGGGCGACGGATTTATTTCCCATGCGAGTTTGAAATTGTATGCCATGAAAAAACGGCTCGAATCGCCTTCTTCCCCCAGCGGATCGGGCGTAATGCATGACAGTAAGCCGCTTTTGGGATTCCCTTCTTTCACATACGGATCAACGCCCGGAAATTTTTTGCTTACGACGGTTCCCGCAAGCGATTCCCCGTATTCCGTTTTCGATTCCTTGCCTGTGCGGTACGGAACACCCGAATAAGCCATTAAGTCTCCTTCGTAACTCGCATCTATATAAACCTTCGCACGTACGCTAATCAAGTTGTCCGAAGTTCTGACCGGAACGGGAATGCCATTTTTCCCCGCAGGTGCATATTCGAATATAGCCGCTTCTATTGCGCCGTTCGTTTTCACGACGGAGGCCAGCCTGTAATCAACCGTTACTTTAATAAGGTCTTTATACACATCAATCATGGATTGGAGGATGGCAATGTTATTTTTCCCCGCTCCCTGATGATGTCGCGGTTTTGGCTGAAGGAGATCCTGCTCATAGTAAAATTTAGTGAGGCTGCCGAGATGGTCTGCGTACGGGACATCCTGTTGCATTCTGAAGCCGGAGCCTAATAATCCGCCTATTTTGTGTGCAGGCTCAATTATCGTCACCGAGTAACCTTCCCTTGCAGCAGCAACAGCGGCGGCAATTCCCGGTCCGCTTGCCCCGTATACGCATACATCCGAGTGTATAACTGTTTTAACAATTCCCTGACCGGGGCTGTTTCCATAGACGATTGTCCCACCCCACATCAATATGGCGATTAAAATATATCTGATAATCATTTTTACTTTTCTTAATAATTTGTTTATAATAAATTCAATCATAAAGAAGAGATGTATCATAAGACACTGTGAGGTATTTTACAGATACATCTCTCCAAATATTAGAATATCAATAACCCGGATTTTGGGTTAGGTTTGGATTCACGTCCCTTTCCGATTGAGGAACAGGCCATAGATAATCCACATTTTCACGGAAATAGGTCTCTTCGCAGAAATAATATCCCTTTGCATCCACCTTAACCGTTTTATAATTTGCCGCTTCCGAAGCCGGACAAACTTTCATGCCCGTAAACGTACCTTTCAATTTATCATGAGCGATCCGCCACCGGAACAGGTCGTAAAGTCGCAGTCCTTCCCATGCGAGTTCCACCCTGCGTTCGCGCCTCAGAATAACGGTGAGTTTGACAGGGTCTGTTTCGGTGACGGGAGGCATTTGGATTTCTTCGCGACCACGTACTTTATTGATCGTCGCATCCAACAAATCCTGTGTAATCGGGACGCCACTCTCAATACATGATTCCAGATAACTCAACAACACTTCGGCATAACGAATCATCGGAAAATCACCGCCATACTGCGTTATATCTCCGGCATAATCGCCATCGCTGAACTTATGCAGCAAATAGCCGCTCCACGGGCGCCGTGTCACCTGATCCTGATATTTTACGGCAGACGAATCGGGATGTGATATATACAGTTTATTCTTAAAGACGGTAAGACCATTGATGCCTATGGATATATACAACCGCGGGTCTCTGTTTTCGTAGGGATTCTCAGGGTCGTACAGCGGCGATTCGGTAACAGGTTTGCCATCGATACATTCAAACTCTTCTATCAGTTCATTGTAAGGACTAAACCAGTGATATCCGCCATAGTCGAATCCGTGACAGCCGCGAAGCATGGGAGTACCGTATAAATCCTGCATTCGCACACTCACCAGAATATGCTCTTTGCTGGTTTCCCCCTTTTCGATAAAGATCTCTTTAAAATTCGGGGCAATGATATAGATATTCAAGTCCATGATCTGTTTATAAACGTCTCTGGCTTCCGCCCAGCGTTTTTCGGCCATCAGGACACGTCCCAAAATGGCCAAAGCGCCTCCCTTGGTAATACGTCCGTATTCATCATCAGGACGGGTAGCCGGCAATTGGGGAATGGATTCCTGCAATTCTTTGATAACAAAATCCATCACTTCACTTTTTGCCGTACGGGAAATGCTGTTTGCTTCATTTACGGTCAGTATCTGCGTAGTGAAAGGCACATCTCCCCAATAAAAGGCGAGATGAAAATAATCATAGGCTCTGATTACTCTTGCTTCCGACTTCATTTCTGCCGATTTGCCGGAATTCATCTGTACGGCATCGATATTGTTAATAAAATTATTGCATCTCGAAATATGCGTATAAGTGTTAGCCCATAATCCACTGACAGGGCTATAGGTAGATGCAAGTGAGCCGTTGTTGAAATCCGTAACATGGTTATCTTTTTCAAAACCGTTATCAGTCGTAGCTTCGAACAGATACAGACAGGCAAGCTGACTCCATAAATCCCAATTTTGTTGACTTAACCCTCCGACAACCTTGTAAACGCCTGTCAATCCTAACATCGCATCGCTTTCCGTTTTCCAGAAAGTGCCGGTAGATAAACTGTCCAACGGGTCTTTGTCCAAATTTACGCAACCTGTCAAGCAACCCGAAACAAGCATGGTAAAAAACACCCAAACGCTTGCAAATTTATGTGATATATTTAACTTTTTCATCTGATTTATCCATTAAAAATTAACATTAACTCCTACATTAAAATATCGTGCCGGAGGATAACCGGAACCCATCTCCGGATCCCAACCGTCCCTGAAATGGTCGAAAGTAATCGGATTTTTCACATTTATATAAATGTAAAGATTTGACATCCAGATATTCTTTACTAATTTCGCCGGTACGGTATATCCCAACTGAATATTACTGATTCTCAGGAACGACGCATCCTGCATGACATAAGTAGAGTTGTAGAATTGCTGTTCACCTCCGCCTACAACCAAAAATCTGGGATAGGGTGCATTCGGATTGGGATTCTCTTTTGTCCATCGATCCATCATCCATTCCTGAGGATTAGAACCTTGATAGAACGCATTAGTCACATATCCGCCCATTATTGCATTCACTCCGCCCACGCCATACAAATTGATAAAGAGATCAACATTTTTATAACGGGGAGCGAACGTCATGCCATACGTATATTTAGGGAACCGATTTCCAATAATTTCACGGTCATAATCCGCATTTACTCTTCCGTCAGGCACACCGTCGGGGCCACTGATATCCGTCAGTTTGATGTCGCCCGGCGCTGCTACTCTGGGTTGGGAAGGATAGTTGTCCACATCCTGCTGGTCGACAAAAAGACCGTCGGCGACGTATCCATAAATAGACTGCAGCGGGTATCCGACAAAAAGACCAGAATTAACATCCTGTATCACAGTAGCCAATTCCTTTACTTCATTTTTCACGTATGAAAAATTAGCCGAGATATTGTACGAAAAATCATTGATTTGGTTTCGATGCTGAAGGCTCAAATCAAATCCCTTATTTGACACAACACCTGCATTTTGTACGGAAGGCGTCATTCCCAAAACGGAGGAAGCCGTCACATTGTACAAAATATCCGTAGTCAGTTTATCATAAAGGTCGATTGAAACATTGACTTTATTATCTATCAGTCCGATATCCAGCCCGGCATCTACAACCCGGGTTGCTTCCCAGGTAATATCGGTGCTGGGAACCACGGTTGCCGCAGCTCCGGAAGACATTTTTTCCGATACTCCGAAAGGCGCATTGACGCCAAGCGTCAATACCTGCTGGTAAGGATAGTTTCCGATATTCTGGTTTCCGAGTTTTCCCCATGAAGCCCTTATTTTAAGGTGATTGATTGGCTCAATCCGGAAAAAGTTTTCTTGAGAGACAATCCATCCGGCCGATACGGAAGGAAATAAACCCCACCGTCTGCCGGTTGGAAATCGTGAAGAACCGTCATACCGCGTATTCGCCTCCAGCAAGTATTTTCCGTCGAAAATATAATTGATGCGGCCAAAAAATGACTGTAGCGCCCATTCGTATCCCGAACCGCCATTTTTCTGATTGGCAGGTGCACCGGCACTTATTTCATACAGCGTGTTACTGGGGAAATTATCCCTTGAAGCCTGTAGCCAACTGTTGGTATTGCTTTCCTGCGAAAAACCGCCAAGTACATGAAATTCATGTATATCAAAAAAAGTTTTATCGTAATTAAGGAATGTTTGCAATGTCAAAAGGGCGTTCTCCGTCCGTGTTTCGGTTAATTCGGAGGGGCTTTCCGTATAGGTTTGGTCTACCACCAGGGTTGGATAATACCTCTTATACTTTGTATTGTCGTAGTTATACCCCGCCAATCCGGTAAGTTTTAATGACTTAATGATATCCCATTCAAATCCGGCGCTTACATTCATCCTGTTGCTCGCGTTTTTAATGAATGCCTCGCTGTCCATCCACCCTTCGATCGTGAAACCGGTCTGCTGTCCGTAATAACCGTCGGATTTTTTGCCTGCAATCGCATTCGGTATTTTCAAAGCATAATCAAGAAGCCCCTCTACTCCATCGCCACGCCTGATAGTAGTAGGTTCGCTTGTCGTTCCTGTTCGTCCGGCAAATTTTACATTCAACCTGAAACTGTTCGACAATTTGCTGTTTGCATTGAACAATACATTGTAATGGTTATGATTGGTTTCGGCGACAAATCCGTTTTGATTCAAATACCCGACGGAAAACAGGTATGAATTATTCGTATTGCCACCGGTAAAATTCAGGTAATGTTCGGTTTGCAAACCATTACCGGATTTAATGAGATCGTCATAATGCCGTTTGTTCGGATAATTATCCTGATCTTCTCCCGATTTGAATTTGGCTATTTCCGCTTCGGTGTATTGCTGGTTACCGCCGGCGTTCCTCAATGCCTCGTTAATCATTTCGGCATATACCCACGAATCAACAATTTGGGGTATTTCCGAAGGTCTTTGAACGCCAAAATTACCCTGATAAGTCACTTTGGTAATCCCTTCCTTTCCTTTTTTTGTTTCAATGAGTATCACACCGTTGGCCGCTCTCGTTCCGTAAATGGCAGCCGATGCTGCGTCTTTCAGGATTGAGATACTTTCAATATCATTGGCATTGATGTGATTCAAATCGGAAGAAATCCCGTCAATCAGCACGAGCGGTGAAGTTCCTGCCGAACTGAACGTTCCCAAACCGCGAATACGTAAGGTGGCATTATCATATCCCGGCTGTCCGGACGACTGGGTGACGGTGACGCCACTCGCAAGACCGGCTAATAACTGGGAAGGCTGTGTAACTTTTATAGCAGCTATTTCTCTGCTGTTAATCGCTGTCACAGAGCCTGTCAGATTTATCTTCTTCTGCGTGCCGTAACCGACTACTACGACTTCTTCCAATGCCAGCGCGTCCTCCAATAGCCTGACAGTGAGCGAATTGCCCCCCCGACAGCAGATAATACGCTAACTTCCTGCGAGATATACCCGATGTAGGAGACTTGCAGCATGGCATTGTCATCCACCGTCAGTGAGAAATTCCCGTCCACATCGGTCACGGTACCGTTGATCGTGCCTTTCTCCATCACATTCGCGCCGATGACAGGCTCGCCGGAGACGTCGACCACTATTCCAGTGATGCGCTTGCCGGTCTGCTGTTTGTCGGCATTTGACAGGATGGCGCGTTTCGAGAGGATGATGTAATTGTTTTCAAATTCGAAATTCAAATCATTGCCCGGGAAAGCTTCGCGCAAATAGCGTGCAACGCTTCCGGAGGTCTCGTGGAATGCCACTGTCTGTTTCGTGTCTACTTCGCTGTTGCTGTACACGACCAGATAGTCTGTTTGCCTTTCAATCTCGTCGAACAACTGAGCTAAACTGAGCCTGTTGGACGAGAGCCTGATCGTTGCGTTCTGAGTGTTACCGTCAATTGCGCATACACTGAAAACGCATACAAATAATAGGATTACAGATAATTTCATGGTTCGAAATACTGTGTTAAAATTTTTATGATACATGATTTGTTCATGCAAAAGTTTTTTTTTCATATCTTTGCATTGATAAAGTAAATAATAAATTTGATACATTCTTTTTTTTGTTTGCTTTTCGCTGACCGGCGGATGTTAACGGCATCTGCCGGTTTTTCTGTTTTTTTCTTCTGTTTTATTTCATAGGCAATACGTTTTTAAAGGGTTATAAAATAGGTCACATGGTTCAACTCAGTGTTATTCTGTTCGATTCATCATTTTTGTAGATTTTGAAGTGGTGAATTTTCTGGATAATGCGGAGGATTTCCATTGCGCCGTCGCGCTGGCGGAATTTACCCGTGTACTGATATCGAAGGATTTTCGGATTCGTCACCACGATATCCACGTCGTAATACAGTTTCAGTTTTTCGATAATCTTCTCCAGCGTTTGCCCGTTGAAGGGATAGATGCCTTCTTTCCAGAGCAGTCGGTCTTTATCGAGCGCTTCAAGTTGCATCCGTCCGTTTGCGCAGATCAGTTCCTGACCGGGTTGCAGCACCGTGCCGACGTCCGGTTTTCCTTCCGCGCACACACTGATCGAGCCGTCGACAAGCGAAGCGCTTGCATATTCTGCATCGGGATAGCTGTAGACGTTGAATTGTGTGCCCAGCGCCATGATTTCGAGCGACGCGGTCGAGACGATAAACGGTTTGCCGGGGTCGCGTGCGACGTCGAAAAAGGCTTCGCCCGTGAGGTCAATCCTGCGTTCGCCGCCAAAAACGGACGGATAGCGTAGCGTAGAACCGGCATTCAGCCAGACCGTCGACCCGTCGGGAAGCGTGATGCGGGCGCGCTGGCCTGCCGGTGCGTACAGTTCCTGTTGAACGGCGATGGTTTCGCCCAATGGAAGTGGCACGGTGGTCAGTGTAATTTTCCACGTGGCAAAGACCAGCAGGGCGATGGCGGCGGCATAACCGGCTGCCCGTCCGGCTATGCGATACAGTTTCGCGCGGCGACACGTGCGTACGAATTGCCGGTACTGCCTTTCGACTTCCACCTTTTCGACCGCATTTACCTTCAGCGAAAAGATGCCGCGCATGTTTTGCGCTGCCAGCAAGTCTTTCCGCAATGCGGGATTTACTTCTGCTTCTCTGAGCAAACTGATCCGTTCGTCTATGGACAGTTCGCCGTCAAAATATCTTACAATTCTTTCGTCCATACAATAAGTAAACGAACGGGCGTCGAAAATCCCCCAAAGGAAAATGATTTTTTTACATCGACAGAAACAGCAGCAGCGTAAAGTACGGGCTTAGCTCGATGCGTATTTTTCGGTAGGCTATGGTCAGCTGGTTTTCCACCGTTTTGTTCGAAATACCCAGTTCGGCTGCTATGTCTTTCTGCTTCATGCCGTCTAATTTGTGCTTGACGAAGATGATGCGGCAGCGTTCGGGCAGGGCGGCCAGGGCTTTTTCGATGATTTTTTCTATCGTATCCTCATCGAAAATGCCGTCGTCAAGTATTTCCAGCGAGTCGAACTTCATGCGTAGCGTCAGTTCGTATTCTTCCTGCATACGGTCGACCGCTTTCTTTTCGATTACCCTGTGGCGAAGGATGTCAATACATCTGTTTTTAAGCGACGTAAACAGATATGCCACGAGGTTGACGCGCTCCGTCAGGGTGTCGTATTTTTCATATAAATCAACAAAAACGTCCTGTACAGCGTCGTTTGCATCATCTTCGGACAGAAGATATTCGCGTGCAAACGCCGTCGCCCGTGGATACCAGTTCGTATAAAAATCACTGAACGTCATCATGACGGCAAATGTATGAAATAATTCGGAATTCAAAAAAACTCTTGAGAGATAGTTTTCATTTCTGAAGAGACGGGGTTCATCTCTTGAGAGATAGTTTTCATCTCTCGAGAGTTTTCCGGCTGTTTTTCCCCGTTTTTACCATTGTCTGTTTAATATATTTTGCGCTGCAAAGGTAGAAAAGATATTTAATCTGCATTGTGACTATCCAAATCTTCCGGTAATGTAATTTTGGGTCTGTTCTTTTTCGGGATTCAGAAACATTTTTTTTGTGTCATTATATTCAATCAGTTCTCCCAGCATGAAAAATCCTGTCCTGTCGCTCACGCGTGCGGCCTGCTGCATGTTGTGCGTTACGATGACGATGGTATAGTCTTTTTTCAGTGCATAAATCAGTTCTTCGATTTTTGACGTGGAGATGGGATCGAGCGCCGAAGCCGGTTCGTCCATCAGCAGAATCGAAGGCGAAACAGCCAGCGCGCGTGCAATGCAGAGACGCTGCTGCTGACCTCCGGAGAGTTCGAAAGCCGATTTTTTCAGTTTGTCCTTGACTTCGTCCCAGAGAGCGGCTGCTTTTAACGATTCTTCTACGCGGCAGGCAATGAAAGACCTGTCGCGCACGTCGTTCACCCGCAGACCGTAGGCCACGTTCTCGAAAATCGACTTCGGGAATGGATTGGGTTTCTGAAATACCATTCCTACTTTTTTCCTCAATTCGTCTACCTGAACGGAGCTGTGATATATGTTGCGTCCGTTTATCAGACATTCACCTGTCAGACGTGTATCGTCAATCAGGTCGTTCATGCGGTTGAAAAGGCGCAGGAAAGTAGATTTTCCGCAACCCGAAGGGCCGATAAGCGCCGTCACAGTATGGATTTGCATCTGCATGCTGATATTTTTCAGCGCCTGAAAACTGCCATAATAGAAGTTGATATTTTTTGTTTCAATCATATCGAATTAATTTGTTTTGTGAATAACTGCCTCGGTCTTCGGAGACGGTCGGTTGTGTGATGTCTTTCCGGATGAGCTTCCGGTATTCACCTTTTTCCCGAAATGCCTTCTCAGCGTTGCAGCAAGCAGATTGATGATAAAAACCATGACGACAAGCGTGAGAGCCGTACCGTAGGCAATCGGTCGCGACGCTTCGAGGTCGGTACCGCTGGTAGCAATGACGTACAGGTGATAGGGCAGCACCATCACCTGGTCGAAAATGCCTGACGGCAGCTTGGGCAGGAAATAGGCTGCGACGGTGAACAGCACGGGAGCAGTTTCGCCCGAAACTCGCCCGATACCCAGAATCAGTCCTGTGACGATGTTGGGAAATGCCACCGGCAAAACAACACGTCCGACAGTCTGCAACTTGCCCGCTCCCAGAGCCAGACTGCCGGTGCGATACGACGCGGGAACTGCTTTCAGCGCTTCTTCTGTAGTGCGGATAATCAGCGGCAATATGAGCAACCCGAGTGTAAGCGAACCGGCAATAATCGAATCGCCAAACCCAAACGTGTTGACAAATAATGACATTCCGAACAATCCGAACACGATGGACGGGATACCGCCAAGATTATTGGTCATGATACGGATAAATTCGACTATCCGGCCGTTCCCCGCGTATTCGCTGATGTAGATGCCCGACATGAGACCGACAGGAAAGGCAAAAACAATGCTGCCGGCAATCAGGCAAAGCGTCCCAACGATGGCGGGAAAAATGCCGCCAGCCGTCATTCCCTCTGTCGGGACTGTCGTCAGAAAATCCCAGCTGATGACCTGTATCCCGTTGTATATGATGAATCCCAGTATCCAGAATAAAATCCCGACCACCAGCAAACTCAACCCCCGGAAAAGGACGAACGCTATTTTCTGTTTTACTTTTTTATCCATTTTCAAAACTGTCAACTTCAACTAATCCACGAAACTCCCAATCTTAAATCTTGCATTTCAAATCTCTCTCCTACGTTGCGACCTCGAAATCATTTCTGCCGAGATGCTGATTATCATTGTGATGACAAACAAAATACATCCAAGCATAAACAGCGACTGATAATGCGTTCCTCCAGCGGGCGCTTCGCCCAGTTCGGCGGCAATGGTGGCAGGAATGGTACGCACGGATTCGAACAGCGAATGAGGTATCACGGCGGCATTGCCCGTGACCATCATCACGGCCATGGTTTCGCCGACAGCCCGTCCGATGCCCAGTACCACGGCGGCGCTGATGCCGGATGCCGCATACGGGACAATCACCCGGTAAATGGTTTGCCAGTGTGTGGCTCCCAGCGCCAGACTGGCTTCGCGCAGAGCTTCGGGCGTGTTGCGCAACGCATCTTCGGTAATGGTGATAATCGTCGGCAACGCCATAATGGCCAGTATCAGGCTGCCGGCCAAAGCCGTTTCGCCCGCAGGCAGACGAAATGTCTGCTGAATCAACGGAACGAACACCACCAGTCCGAAAAATCCGTACACGACCGACGGTATCCCCGCCAGCAATTCGATAGCCGGTTTCAGCATTTTGCGGATGCGTTCGCCGGCAAGTTCCGACAGGTAAATGGCTACACCCAAACCCAGAGGAAGGGCAATGAGGATGGCGAAAATGCTTACCCACAACGTCCCGAATATCAAAGGAAGCGTCCCGAACTGCGGAGCAGGCGTGGCCGTCGGCATCCATTCCGTCCTTCCGAAAAAGTCGGCGGGCAGGATATTTCCGGTCGACAAGACCTTGACAGCTCTGTTTTCTGCAGGCAGATATCTTTCGGGCAGAAATGCAAGGATGTCCGTATGCTGCTCGACGACTTCGCCCAGCTTCAGGGGAAGCAACTCATAGTCGTCACCCAGTTCTTCTTCGGAATAAAGAGAAAATATTTCGTCGAAGCGGAACAGCATGATTTCCCCGTCTCTGCCTCCCAATTCCTGCCAGCCGGTTATCTCGGAGTCGAAGATTTGCCTGATTTGTTTCGAGTCAAGTTTTTCAACCGTATTGGCGGCATTGACGCAAAGCGCATACCCATTTTCCACCGCAGGACTTTGAAACAAACCCAGCCCCTCCTTAAACAGAAAAACAACAATCAACAGGATCGCGAGGCTTGTCATGCTGCCGCTCAAAGTGAACAGGCCTTCCATCAAACACGTCGTGAATCGCCTGAGCTTTTTCATTTCGCAGTAATAAATCCAATATCCGAAACAATTTTCTGCCCTGCATCGGACATGACATAATCGATAAACGGTTTTGCCCTGTTTTCCGATTTGTCCATGTAGTAGTACAGCAACGCGCGCACAATGGGATATGTGCCGTCTTTGGCCGTGGCTACGGACGGTTCGACAAAGGTCTTTCCCCCGTCGCAGGAAACATGGATGGCCTTCACGTTGCCGTTAAGATATGCCATCCCCACATAACCGATGGCGCCTTTGGTCTGACTCACCGACTGGATAATGGCACCGGTGGCCGGCATACTCATGATTCCGTTCTTGTAGTTTTTGTTTTTCAGTATGCTTTCCTTGAAAAATTCGTATGTTCCCGACGACGTTTCGCGGGAATAGGGAATTACCGTCAGATCGTCGCCGCCGACTTCTTTCCAGTTTTTGACTTTGCCGGTAAAGATACCTTCCAACTGTTCGCGCGTGAGGTTTCTGACTTTATTGTCCGGATGGATGATGACGGCCAGGGCGTCGTAAGCGACAATGACTTCTCTTACCGATTTGCCGTCTTTCTGGAGCTTCTGCCGCTCGTCGAACTTGATCCTGCGCGACGACTGTGCGATGTCGGTAGTGCCTTCGCCCAGCGCCGAAATACCCGTTCCGCTACCTCCGCCGGTCACCACTACCGTTTGTGAAGGATTGATTTTCATGTAATTCTCGGCTGCCTTCTGAGACAGGGGCAGCATGGTGTCCGAACCTTTGATTTTCTGAGCCTGAGCGACCGATAATGCGCTCGATAAAAGGGCTATTGCTACGATTGTCTTTCTCATTTTTATGACTGTTAAATCTTCGCACAAAAATAGCCCGAAATTGTTACGAAACGACAACGGCATTATTACAATCCGGTTAAGATTCGATTTGTCGTACTGCGCGCGGCAGTTGAACGAACCGTTCAAAGATTCAAAAACTCAAAGATTCAGGGATTTTCGTCAGGAGCGCCCCGTGTGCCAATGAACATGTTTATCCTGCGTGCAGTATAACAGGTGACAGGAATCCCTATCCCGAACCCGGGATCAGTGAATGTCGCATGCAACATCATCCCGCACCGTCATTCAGTTCCTGCAGGTAGGTTTCGATATGCCTTTTCTTTTTTTCTTCCAGAATATCGCCGATTGCAATGAGGATGCCCGTTTCTTCCACGTCGCCGAACTCGTGATTGACGGCTGTCCCGAACACGCGCATCCTGGGCGACAGATTCATGTAGGCATTCACCAGAGGCGGGACGTTGATGCCTCGCCGGCGTACTTCATAATTCAACACCCGATAGTTGTCCTTGAAATGTTCGTGGCAGAAAAGGCGGTGCATTTCTTCCATGTCCGTATCTGTTTTCAGTGGGCAAATCGGTTCGACAAGTCCTTCCGTATCGGGAAAATGCCTGTTCAGGAAATACAGAATCATGTTTCGCGCTTCGACGTTGTATGTGTTGTACATCGTCACCTTGCCGTAGAAATACTTCAGGTCAGGGTCGACGACGGTCAATGCGCCCAGTCCGTCCCACAGGTTGTCCAGGATAAAAATACTTTTGGACGAACTGAGCGTCGCCTGATAATCTACCGAGACGAACGAGCGTCCCAGTTCGACCGTGTACGGCAGGTAGTCGTTCAGGAAACGTTTCGTGAAGTTGAAGAGGTGCGCCGTGGCAAGCAGCGGTCTGCCGTTCGCGTCGAAGCGCACGTCTGCCCCGCAGAGGAAACGGTAGCCTCCCAGAATCTCCTCGTCGCGCGGATTCCATACGATCAGTTGCCGGTAGGCATTTTCCATCGTATCAAACGAATCGATGTCAACGGACAGGCCTGTTCCGCCACCATAATAACGGAATGCGATTTCGCGCAGTCGCCCAATCTCCTGCATCACGTGCGGCGAATCCTGCGCTGTCACAATGTATATTTCATTGTCGGATTTGTTTGTTTTTCTAAACCGTTTTTCCGGTACGAGTTCTCTTCTCAGCACATCCCGTTCAACCGGCTGGATAATTTTCTGCATAATTGTTTATTCTTCTTTTAATGAGTACACTTTTTTCTTTACCCATTCCGCCCATTCTTCCCATTTCATTGTTTTGTCGAATGTCTGCCACGGAACAGGCGTTCCGAAATAAATCCGGAACGTTTGATTTTTGTTTCCGAACATTTCGTCCGGCAAATATAGCATTTCAATATTCATTTTAATGCCGAGACGCTTGCGAATATTTGCCAGACGGTAAAAAAAGGCGGAATTGCGCCCTTCGAAATACACGGGGACAATATCGCGACGGTGTGCTGCGGCTTTCTGGATAAACGATTTTTTCCACGCGAGATCGCAAATCCGGCCTTTTGTTTTCCGCGAACAAAGTCCTGCCGGGAAAGTGAGTATCTGGTTGTCCGAACGAAAGGATTCTTCGATTTTCAGTGTGGCGTCCCTGCCCTGCGAGCCGTGTTTGTTGATGGGAACGAAGATGGATTGCAGGTTGGGGATAAACATCAGCAAGTCGTTAACTAAATAACGGATTTTCGAATCGTAGCGTTCGCCCAGAATTGCGGCGAGACAAATGCCGTCCAGTCCGCCCAGCGGATGGTTGGATGCGAAAATATACCGTCCGCCGGCAGACAGATTTTCCTCACCGTGCAGTTGCAGGGTCAATCCAAATTCGTGTACCAGCGCCTGCATGAAAGCTACACCCTGCAAATGCCGGTAGCGTTCGAGTATCGCGTTTATTTCATCCTGATGAATGAGACGACAAAGATATTGAATCAGGAAAGCAGGAATCATTCGGGCAAGTCGCGGAGACTTCCCGTGCAACACCTGTTTGACGTCTATCCGCCGCAGTTTCGTCATACCGGATTTATTATTGCAACCTTCCCGTCCGGCGCATATACCTTGTCCGGGACGAAGCACATTAACTCACGGAGACTTCCGGCCGAAAGCCTTTGAAATTTTGAATCCCCGAATCCCCGGTTTGTCAGTCTCGCGTGTAAAATCACATCGACTGCAGCACCTGTACTTGCGATACACGTATCACAGACCGCCGTATGCACGGCGACCGCTTTCGTTTTTGCCTCAAGAGACTCAAAGATAGACATCATTCTTTTCATGCAATGCTATATTAAGCACAAAGGTAATGGAAGTTTTGCAGACAGGACAGTAAACGGCAGAAAAATTTCACGAAAAGCCGGCCGGCAAGAAAAAAACGGGGACATGCGTTGCGTATCCATTCTTTTTATTATCTTTGCCCCCGGTTTCGGCATGCATCTGTACGAAATCGGTCCCATAGCTCAGTTGGTTAGAGCATCTGACTCATAATCAGGGGGTCCTTGGTTCAAGCCCAAGTGGGACCACGCAGAAACAGAGAGCGTTACAAGGAATTGTAGCTCTCTTTTGTTTTTTAGTTGCATACAATTTGCATACAACTTTGGGAAATATGGATTTCCTGCGCATCTTCATCTTTCAAAACACCATTGGATTTTTCTTTCAAAGTCTGAACAATTTCGTCCACAGTATGGGAAATGTCTTCGGCAGCGTCGTGCAAAAAACCGACAATCTTTTCTTTCCAGTTATGTCCGCCGTTTCCTACCGTTGTCAAATGACCCTTAAAATAATCGACTCCCTGTTTGTCAACCTGTCCTTTATGATATTCTTGTGCCAGTTCAGCCGCTCTATCAACTAAGTCATCATAAACGCCGTTCAGTTCATCGTCATGGTCTCTGTATTCTTTGGCTCTTTGGGGATTTTCCATAATCATAGAATATATCATTTCAACCTTTCCATTTCCCGAATAATCTTCATCGTTTCCACACTGACGGTACAAACTCGTTCCAATAAATCAATAACTTGTTCTTTGTAATCGGCAAAGCGGTAGGTATTGAATTTTTCCGCGATGGTCGGGTCTTTGGGTTTCTTTTCCTGATATTGGTCGAGAATCCATTCCAG
>JAISXP010000126.1 GCA_031270465.1 Tannerella sp.
CATCTCCGAATGACCTTGTGTTTAATTCGCTTGCAACGGTCTGGGACGAGGCTGTTCCCCTGGGCAATGCCATCGTCGGTTCGCTGGTCTGGCAGAAGGACGACGCACTGCGGATGTCGCTGGACCACGTCGGACTGTGGGATTTGCGTCAGATGATCAACGGCGATTCGCTGTCGAAGTACAACTTTAAATGGGTCGAATCGCAGGTGTTGAAGAAGGATTACCGTCCCGTACAGCTGCGCTACGACGTGCCTTACGACACGTCCGCCTTCCCGTCGAAGATACCCGGCGGCGCGCTGGAGTTCGACCTGAAGGCGCTGGGAAAGGCCGATTCGGTGAGGCTCTACCTGCGCAACGCCGTCTGTGAAGTGCGGTGGAACGGCGGCGCACGCTTGCAGACCTTTGTACATGCTACCGAAAACGCCGGATGGTTTCGTTTTGCCGGCGTGCCGGAAGGATTCAGGCCTGTTCTGGTGCCGCCCGTCTATCAGATACCGGACGCAAACACTCGCGTAAATTCCGTGAACACGGCTGCCCTTGGACGTCTGGGTTATCCGCAGGGAACCGTTGAGGAAAACGGAACGACGATTGTTTATCATCAGCCCGGCAACAACGGGTTCTATTACGAGATTGCCGTCAGTTATCGCACGTCGGGCAACAGGCTGGAGGGCGTCTGGACGGTTCGTCCGAAACCTGAAAACGGAACGCCGTCCGAAACGGTTGCCGAATGGACGGAAAAAACCTTGCGGCAAGGCTTTGCACAGGCTTTCGCATCGCACGGCGAATGGTGGACAGCCTACTGGGCGAAATCGTCGGTCAACATTCCCGATGCGACGCTTGCCAAACAGTATGACAACGAAATGTACAAGTTCGGTTCGGCGGCGCGAAGTTATTCTCCGCCCATTTCGCTCCAGGCCGTCTGGACGGCCGACGACGGGAAACTGCCGCCCTGGAAAGGCGATTTCCACCACGACCTCAACACCCAGCTCAGCTACTGGCCCTGCTATGCCGGCAACCGGCTGGACGAAGGACTGGGTTACCTCAACTGGCTGTGGGAAACGATGCCGGCAAACAGGCGATATGCAAAAGAATATTTCGGAGCGGAAGGGCTGGCTGTTCCGGGAGTGGCCACGCTCGAAGGCGAACCGATGGCCGGATGGTGTCAGTATTCCATGTCGCCGACCGTATCGGCCTGGCTTTCGCAGCATTTCTACCTGCACTGGCTGTATTCGCAGGACAGGGATTTTCTCAAAGACCGCGCCTATCCCTACCTCCGCGAAGTAGCCGTCTTTCTCGACAACATCTCCGTACGCGATGCCGACAGCAAACGGAAACTGCCCATCAGCGCAAGTCCCGAAATATACGACAATTCGCTCAAAGCATGGTTTCCGATTACGACAAACTATGATCTGGCGCTTATCCGTTTCGTTTACACGGCGGCGGAAGCCTGCGCACGGGAACTGGGTCTGGACAGCGAAGCGGGCAAATGGCGCACCATCCTGTCGGAATGGACGTCTTTTGATTTGGACGAAGACGGCGCGCTCACCTTTGTCAAAGGCTTTCCATACAACGAATCGCACCGGCATTTTTCCCACCAGATGGCGATACATCCGCTGGGACTGATCGACCGGAGCAACGGCGAAACCGACCGGCAAATCATCGACGCCACCATCCGCAAATTAGACGACAGGGGACCCGGCCAGTGGTGCGGCTATTCCTACAGCTGGCTCGGCAACGTGAAAGCCCGGAACATGGACGGCGAGGGAGCCGCCGAAGCGTTAAAGATATTCGCAGAACATTTCTGTCTGCCCAACACGTTTCACGCCAACGGCGACCAGACCAAACAGGGCTATTCTAATTTTACCTACCGTCCCTTCACGCTCGAAGGCAATTTCGCCTTTGCCGCCGGCATCCACGAAATGCTGATACAAAGTCACACAGGTGTTGTGCGGCTGTTTCCGGCCATTCCGGCGTCGTGGAAAGACGTTTCTTTTGAACGGTTACGTACGGTGGGAGCGTTCCTCGTTTCGGCGCAGCTGAAAGACGGAAACGTGTCGAGTATCGCTGTCGAATCGGAAAAGGGCGGCATTCTCCGGCTGGCAAAACCCGGCAACGGCAGTTACAGGGAAACCGGCGGTAAAACGCTCGGCGACGAAGACGGCGTCTGGACAATCGAAATGAACGCCGGCGAAAAGATAAAGATAGCACGACTCTGAATAGGGACATCGGTGAATACGACAATCCGAATTGAAAATCGACACAGTCAAATGCACCCGATTCGATGGTGAGATTTTTTTTCGAAGTTATTGTTTTTTTTGCTATCTTTGCAGGACATTTATTTAATTCATGTTACGCAAAGCGGCTTTGGTTACACGATGCGTAACAGTTTTGTCCCGAATCGGGGTGGTGAACGGGGCGTCTCGATGCAGTGTCGCTCCGTTCGGTTATTCAGTTATTCAGTCATTTAATTATACAGTTATTCAGTCATTCGTTTATTCAACAGTCAGATTGCTCCTCGTCCTGCTGCTGGCGGGACTGAGCGGATGCAGCAAGGAAGTGCGCATTGACGGCAGCCGGGGTGGCCGTACCGTACTGGTGTACATGATAGCCAGTGACCTGGGCTACTGGTTCGACAGCAACATCAAGGACATGATGTTCGCTGCTACGGCCAAAAACCTGAACGGCGGCAATCTGGTAGTCTTCTATTCCTCAAACAAGAGTAGCGCCGAACTGTTCGAGATATGCGAAGGCGCCGGAGGGAAGGTGACGCGGCAGCACGTGCGCGACTACACGGATGCGAGCGCCATCTCGCCGGCGACGATGCGGCAGGTCATCCGCGACGTGGTCGACATGTACCCCTCCGCCAGCTACGGGATGATACTTTCCAGCCACGGCACGGCATGGCTGCCGGGTACGGATCTGACCCTGCGCGCCTTCGGCGAAGAAGGCGGACGGAGGATGGAACTGAGCGAACTCGCGGAGGGACTGCCCGACGGACTGTTCGACTTCCTCGTCTTCGACGCCTGCAGCATGGCCGCCGTCGAGTGCGTGTACGAACTGCGCAACAAGGCCGGCCGCATCATGGCCTCGCCCTCCGAAACGATTCGATACGGCATCCCTTACCGTACCGTTCTCCCCTGCCTCTTCACCCGCGAGGCCAGCCTCGAGGAGGCCGCCCGGAATTTCTATCTCTTCTATCGCGACGAATACAGCGAAGCGCCCTTCGGAAACATGACCGTCGTCCGCACGGGCGAACTCGAAAACCTGGCGCTCATCACACGCGAAATCATCGCCGGATACGGCCGCAGCACCGTCTTCTCGCCCCCGCTGCCCGACTGGCAGTTGCTCTCGCACTGGGCAGGATCGCCGACGGGGCTGTACGACTTTGCCGACGTGATGAGCCATATAGCCTCCGTCGATCAGTATGTCCGCCTCTCTCTCTGCCTGAACAGCGTCGTCACTGCTTCGTTCACTACCGACGAAACATACTGTTCCGAAGGCAGCCGGACGGTTCGCATCGACCGCTTCTCCGGCCTCTCCGTCTATCCCCTCCAGTCGAACCTCCCGCTCCTGAACGATCGATACATGCAATTGCAGTGGTACAGGGACGTCTATCTTCAGTGACCGGAGTGTAGAGCATGGAAGTTTAAACTCTCAGCTTCAATCCGGCAAACAGTGTATCCGGTTTCAGGGCGAAGACTGCATGCATCTCGCCGGCCATCGACAGGCCGCACCGGTCGCAGACACCGGCAGCCCTCCCCTGACACTCCGGCAGCCGCGTCCCGTCGGACATGATGAAATTGGATACCCAGCACTGTTTCCTGAACCGGTTGTGCTTCATCAGCCGCAGTCCGGATATTGAGTTCATCACCGGATAGCCAGCTTTCTTCTTTTCGATAATCAGGTCGATTACGCGCGAACGCTTGTCCCAGTCCAGGAAAAGATGTTCCGTCCCGCTGTAGGGCGTATGAAAATTGAGGGAAATGGAGCGTATGTGGGGATTGCTGCGGGCGAACTCGATGGTTTCTTCCACCGAAGAGCAGTTACGGGCATTGACTACCATGTTTACGCTCACTCGCGGATGATGGGCGCCGGCCACGTTTTTCACCAGACGGTCGAAAGTGCCCCTGCCACGTATCTCGTCGTGAAAGGCGCCCAGTCCGTCGAGGCTCACCCAGATGGAATCGGCCTCGGAACCGGCAAACGGCATCTGCGCGTTGGTCGTGATCGTTGCCGAATAGAATCCGATGGCTTTCGACAGACGGATCAGGCTGTTCAGATCGTGCTCGCCGTCGCGCCACAGCGTAGGCTCGCCTCCTTCGAAGTCGACAAAGCGCGATCCCAGGCGGTACGAATATTCCAGTTCGTCTCTCACCTGTCCATAAGTCTTGACATGCGGATTTTTCGACCTGTATATCGAACAGTGCTTGCATGACAGGTTGCATTTGTCGGAAACGAACAGGACGGTTTGCAGCGGCCTCTTCGATCCGAGGCATCTGGCTCTGAAGAACCACAGCGGCAGGTACAGCAGAGGAGGCATCATGAGAATCGAGGAATGAGTGAGACGGCGATTATGATCAGGCAGAAAAACGACAGCAGATTGCGGGCGAGCAGCCAGCGAATCATAAACCAGTCAAGGTTGAAGGACTGTATCCGCTTCCAGTCGCCCATCGGCCCCATCCAGAGGCGGGGCGAAAACTTCCGTTCCGGATGACGGACAAATTCCACCATCAGGTAGCACAGGGCGACGGCCATCGGCAGCGTGAGCATCGTCAGCAGATACGCTGACGACAGATAGCCCTGCATCACCCCGCAGAGGATGCTCGAGTAGGCGGCTGCCAGCAGGATGAACAGGCTGGCAAGCATCAGGCTCTTTCTTTTCAGCAAGACGGCGAACGTTTTTTTGCCCGCTTCCCTGTCCGGTTCGCAGTCCATGATGGCATGTGTATACACAATGTTGGCTACCAGCAGCCCTACGGGGACGGAAACGAACGCCGTCGTCCAGTCCCACTGCCCGCAGGCGGAATAGTAGACGCCGGTCATCAGCAGAGGGCCGAACATGATGCCAATCAGCATCTCGCCCATCCCGTGGTACGAAAACCGCAGCGGCCATCCCGAATAGGATATCCCCAGCACGGCCGTCGCCAGGGCAAGCCACAGGATGACCGTTCCCCTGAAGAGGAATATCGCGAAGCCGATGCACAGGGTTATCGCTCCGAATGCAAGGCAGGCCGTCAGCAACTGTTTCAGCCCCGTCCGTCCGGACGTGATGTAGGCGCATTTCGCAATCCGCGCCCGAAAACCTTTACGTGCCATTGCCTCGCGAAACTCCGACCCTTTGACTCTGTAGTCGAAATAATCGTCGAACAGATTCATGCTCAAATGACCTGCCATTACGCCCGCAATGGCCAGCAGACCCGGAACGGCGGAAAAGCCGTCATGCTGCGAGGCCATGCAAAAGGCCAGCACGGCAGGCAGCAGACTTTGCGGAAGCGCCTTCGTACGCGCGTTCTCTGTCCAGAATCGAATCGTCGCCAGTATACGTCTCATATTCACAAATTATTTTGCAAATATACGGAATATATTTCAGACTGTCGCGTCCGCCGTTCTGTCCGGGGGCATTTGACTACGTCGATTTTCAATTCAGATTGTCGCACAAAATATCCTGTAGGGATAGCATGTTGACAGAAACTGTCCCCGGCTGAACAGGGGCTATGCTATGATTCAGGGGAATCATGTGATATGACAGGATTTCATCACGCTACCAGTCGTCCGTACGGAACGACGGCAGCGGCAGGTTTCCCTCCAGCGTAAATATTTCGGTTTCCGACGTATCGTCGAAACAGTAGCGCACGGCGACAGGCTCCGCCACGGCAGGCGAGAAGATATACACCGTGTGGCCGCTTATCGCCGCCTTGGCCGGATGGAACCGCCGGTCTTTTCCAGCTACCTGAAAGTTCAGTATCTCCCGGCCGTGCGACGTCAGTCCGCTGCTTCCCGCGTAGTCGAATGTGAGCACCGCTACGCGGCCTTCCGCTTCGAACGATTTCAGTTCGGGGCTGCGGTAGTGCATCTTTCCCCATCCGTACGTCTGCGCCAGCGCCCAGAGCGCCATCCGTTCGCCCGCATCCTTTTTTCCGGACGGATGGATGCAGTCGAGGCTCCGGGCATCCATCAGCACGGCCATGCCCGTGTTGGGCGTCGTACTCATGCCTCTGGCCTGCGCTTCGCGGAGACGGGCGGAGTTGTGGCTGTCGCCGTACCTGTATGGTGCAATCTGACAGTAATAGAACGGGAAGTCGCCCGCGTCCCACAGGCGGCGCCATTCGCGCACCATCTTGTCGAACATTTCGACATACAGCGCAGGCTCGTTGCGGTTCGACTCGCCCTGATACCAGATGGCGCCGCGTATGCCGTATCCGACGAGAGGATGTATCATGCCGTTGTAGAGCACGGTGGCCGTCCCGTTATTACTTTTGATGTCGGCATCCGTTGCAGGAACGGTCTTTTCGGGAATTTCTTTCAGCGAAGCGGGCGTCATCCACGCTTCGATGCGCGACCCTCCCCAACTCGTGTGAATCAGCCCCACGGGCACGTCGAGCGCTTCGTTGAGGAAACGGCCGAAGAAATAGCCCGTAGCCGTAAAGTCGGGCACGGTTTGCGGACTGGCGACTTCCCAGCTGCCGACACAGTCGTCCTGTGGCGCGGCTTTGGACGCTTTCTGCACAGTGAAGCAGCGTATGTCCGGATTGCTGGAATGGGCGATGGCTTCCGGTCCGCCTTCGACGGGCTGATTCGTCCAGCCTTTCATCTGCATTTCCATGTTGGACTGTCCGGAGCAGATCCATACTTCGCCGATCAGGATGTTTTTCAGTACGACGCTCTTGCCGTCGCTCACGGTAAGCGTATACGGCGTATGGCTTGCCGACGGCGTCTGTACCGTCACTTTCCAGCGGCCGTTGCTGTCGCTTCGGGCAGAATAGCTTTTGCCGTTCCACGAGCCGGTCACACGCACGCCGGAACCGGGTTTTGCCCATCCCCAGACGGCTACCGCCGACTGCTGCTGCAATACCATGTTGTCGCTGAAAATAGCGGGCAGTTTGATCTCGGCATGTGCCCGCAGGCCGAATAGCGCGACCGTAACGAGCGCGCATACACACAGTTGTTTCATTGTTCTCATGATGTAAATCTGTTTTGTAAATTAATAATTGATTTTAACCGGGACAAAAATAGGATATTTATTCGTAAAATCAAAATGAATCCTGAATTTGCAGCGAATGAAGCGGAATCTCGTCCGGACGGGAAACCTTTTTTTTGATTTTTGCGTGCCATATTCGTTTTTTGATGTATCTTTGCAACCATTTTATGGAAGGCTGTGTAGCGTGCCGAACATAAAAACAAGTAGAATCAATATTATTTGACAAATGAACATAATTGAAGATACAGGATTTTTCCTTGAGTCTTTAAAGGGCATTATACTGAAAGGGGAGGAAATCACACTCTCCGGCAAAACGAAGAAAAACATAGCGGAATGCTTTGATTTTCTGAAAACATTCTCGGCCGAAAAAATCATTTACGGCATCAACACGGGTTTCGGGCCGATGGCACAGTACCGTATTGACGCCGGTTCGCTGGCGCAGTTGCAGTACAACATCATCCGCAGCCACGCGACCGGCGCGGGCGAGCCTCTGCCCGACGTCTGCGTGCGCGCAGCCATGGTAGCGCGGCTGGGCACCTTTGTGCAGGCGCGTTCGGGCGTGCACCTCGAACTGGTCGAACTGCTGGTCGAATTTATCAACCGCGGCATCTATCCCTTTGTTCCCGAACACGGCGGCGTGGGCGCGAGCGGCGACCTCGTACAGCTTGCACATATCGCCCTTGCGCTGACGGGCGAAGGCGAAGTGCACTGCCACGGCGTCTGGCGGCCGGCCAGGGAAGTGCTCGACGAACACGGACTGACGCCCATGCGCATTCATATCCGCGAAGGACTGTCATTCACCAACGGCACTTCCGTAATGACCGGCATCGGGATCGTCAACTTGGCGCACGCACGGCGACTGCTGGGCTGGGCAACGCTGGCCTCGGTGTGGATGAACGAAATCGCCGCGTCGTACGACGACCTCATGGCCGACGAACTGAACCGCGTCAGACGCCACGCAGAGCAGCACGAAATAGCCGCCCGCATGAGATGCATAGCCAAGGGCAGCGCCCGCCTGCAAAAACGCGAAATCAAACTCTACGGCAGCGCACTTGCCGGCGAGAAGGTGTTCACGGAAAAAATACAGTCATACTACTCCCTGCGCTGCGTCCCGCAGATACTCGGCCCCGTACTGACAGCCATCCGGCAGGCGGAAAAAATACTGGTCGACGAAGTCAATTCGGCGTGCGACAACCCGATTGTCGACCCCGTCAGCCGCAATGTCTACCACGGCGGAAATTTCCACGGCGACTACGTGGCCTTCGAGATGGACAAACTCAAAATAGCCGTCACCAAGCTGACCATGCTGATGGAACGGCAACTGAACTACCTCTGCCACGACCGCATCAACGGCATCCTGCCGCCGTTCCTGAACCTCGGCAAGCTGGGGCTTAACTACGGCCTGCAGGCGGCACAGTTTACCGCCACTTCTACTACCGCCGAAAACCAGACGCTCTCGAATCCGATGTCTATACACAGCATCCCCTGCAACAACGACAATCAGGACATCGTGAGCATGGGTACAAACGCGGCGTTGATGACCGGAAAGGTGATCGAAAACGCATGGCAGGTGACGGCCATCCATTTCATGGCGCTCGCGCAGGCGACAGACTGCCTGCACATTGCCGACGACCTCTCGCCCGAAACGCACCGGATATACGGCGACATACGCAGACTGTTTCCCGCCCAGGCGGAAGACACTCCCAAATACAGGGAAATAGCAGCGGTGAAGAATTATCTGATCAATCACGAATCTGTTTCGATATGAAAAAGTACGCATTAGTTACCGGCGGCTCGCGGGGCATCGGAAAGGCGATATGCCTCCAACTGGCGGAAATGGGCTATCCGGTACTGATAAATTATCTCTCCAACACGGAAGCTGCCAACGACACCCTTACGCAAATCGAAGCCCGCGGCGGGCAGGCATGTCTGCTGCCGTTCGATGCGGCTGACGGACAGGCGGCCGACAAAGCCGTGACGGACTGGCAGGCCGCACATCCCGACGACTACATCGCCGTGCTGATAAACAACGCCGGCATCCGGCAGGACAATATGATGGTTTTCATGCAGGACGCCCAGTGGCACGAAGTGCTGGACACGACGCTGAACGGCTTTTTCTACGTCACGCGGCGACTGCTGAAAGACATGCTCACCCGGCGCTGGGGACGCATCATCAACATCGCATCCCTTTCGGGCATCAAAGGATTGCCCGGACAAACCAATTATTCGGCTGCCAAGGCGGCGCTCATCGGCGCATCCAAGGCGCTTGCGCAGGAAGTTGCGCCGCGGAAAGTGACCGTCAATGTCATCGCTCCCGGATTTGTCGAGACGGATATGATGAAGGGTCTCGACGAGGCCAAACTGAAACCGATGATTCCGGCCGGACGTTTCGGCAAACCTGAAGAAGTAGCGGCGCTGGCAGGATTTCTGGCATCGGAACAGGCGGCATACATCACGGGCGAAGTCATATCAATTAATGGAGGACTTTATACCTGAACGAACAGTGAATATTTATTGATTATGAAAAGGATTGCAGTAACGGGAATGGGGATTTATTCCTGCATCGGGAAGAATCTGGAAGAAGTCGGGAAATCGCTGTACGAAGGGCGGTCGGGCATCGGTGTCGAAATGATGCGGAAAGAATACGGCTACCGTTCGCCGCTGACAGGCATCGTGGAACGCCCCGAACTGAAGGGCGTGCTCGAACGCCGCCTGCGCGTCGGGCTGGCGGAAGAAGCCGAATACGCCTACATGGCGACGGTCGAAGCGATGCGCACGGCAGGCATCGACATGGACTATCTCGAACAAAACGAAGTCGGCATATTATACGGCAACGATTCGTCGTCGAAAGCCGTCATCGAAGCGCACAATACGGTAGCGGAGAAGCGGGATACGATGCTGCTCGGCTCGGGCGCGGTATTCCGTTCGATGAATTCGACGGTGACGATGAACCTGTCTACCATTTTCAAACTGCGCGGCATCAACATGACCATCAGCGCGGCGTGCGCCAGCGGGTCTCATGCCGTCGGGCTGGGCTGCATGTTCATCAGGCAGGGCTTGCAGGACATGGTGCTGTGCGGCGGCGCGCAGGAAACCAACTTCTATTCGATGGGCAGTTTCGACGCGCTGAGCGCCTTCTCTGTCCGCACGGACGAGCCGGCAAAGGCATCGCGGCCGTTCGATGCCGCACGCGACGGACTGGTGCCGAGCGGCGGCGCGGCCAGCCTCATCCTCGAAGACTACGAACATGCCCGCGCACGGGGCGCCTCCATTTACGCCGAAATAGCGGGATACGGTTTCTCGTCGAACGGCAAAAACATCTCGCAGCCGAGCGACGAAGGATGCACCATCGCCATGGAGCGCGCCCTGAAGGATGCCGGCATCACGCCCGGCGATGTGGACTACGTCAATGCTCACGCCACCTCCACACCGCAGGGCGACATATACGAAGCCATCGCCATCGACCGCCTGTTCGGACAGACGCGACCGCCGGTCAGTTCCACCAAATCGATGACCGGACACGAATGCTGGATGGCCGGGGCAAGCGAAGCACTGTATTCCATCCTGATGATGCAGCATTCGTTCGTCGCTCCCAACATCAACTTCGAAACGCCCGACGAATATTCGGCCAAACTGAATATCGCAGCAAAAACAGCCGACAGGAATCTGGACATCGTCATATCCAACTCCTTTGGCTTCGGCGGAACAAACAGCGCGCTGGTTATACGGAAAATATAGTCAAATACAAAATATATCATCACAATGAAAAGAGCAGAAATAGAAGAAACGGTAAAGAATTTTCTGATAGAAGAAATCGAAGTGGACGAAGACGCCATCAAGCCCGAAGCCTTGTTGAAAAACGATTTGGGAATCGACAGTCTCGACTTTGTAGACATTGTCGTAATCGTCGAACGCAATTTCGGTTTCAAGATCAAGCCCGAAGATCTGGCCAACGTGCAAACCCTCGGCCAGTTCTGCGACTATATCGAATCAAAAACGGGAGAGATTGACCGGAAATGAACAAAAGCCGGAGATGGAAAGGGAATACAGGTGGAAGCCTGTGGGGGCAGAAAGCGCTGATTCTCTTTTTCAGATTGCTGGACATCAGGGTGGGCTATTGCATCATGGCCTGCGTCGTGCCGTTCTACATGCTTTTCTCGCGCAGAGCCTGTAGCGCCATATACCGTTTTTTCCGCAGAAGGCTCGGCCGTTCGCGGCTGCAATCCCTCGCCGGCACATACCGGAACCATTACGCCTTCGGACAGGTCATCCTCGACCGTTTTGCCATCTTTGCCGGAAAGAAGCGTTTTTTCGAAACGGAAATCGTCGGGAACGAACATTTCCGGCGCCTGACAGACGGCGACAAAGGCTTTGTCATCGCCGGGGCGCACGTCGGAAACTTCGAGATCTGCGGATACCTGCTGAACCAGGAAAAGAAACGAATCCACGCGCTGATTTACGCCGGCGAGACGAAGACCGTACAGGAAAACCGCGCCAGGATATTCCGCACACGCCACGTCGACCTGATTCCCGTCACAGACGACATGTCGCACCTCTTTGCCGTCCACGACGCCCTGCGGAGAGGCGAAATAGTCAGCATGTCGTGCGACCGCAATCTTGGCCCGGCAAAAACCGCTGCATGTGATTTCATGGGCGGAAAAGCCGATTTCCCTGCAGGCGCATTCCTGCTCGCCGTTCATTTCGAGGTAGAGGTGCTCGCCGTCTTCGTCGTCAAAAAATCAAACAGGAAATACACCGTATACGTGAATCCGGTAGAAATTGATGCTTCCGCCACAAACCTGTCGAAGCGGGAAAAAGCGGAAATGCTTGCGCAATCGTTCGCCGGGCGACTGGCATCCGTGGTCGAAAAGCATCCCGAACAGTGGTTCAATTATTATGAATTCTGGAAATGACCCTGCGGCAGTCTGAAATCCCGTTCGGACGAGGTTCCTCTTCGTTCGATCTATCACGTCAGGTTCAGCCTCACACCATATCACAGCGCCGTGGAGATGCAAAATTTTGCGACTCCACGGCACTTGTTTATTTAAGAATGCTCTGATTTATTACTGCATTCGTGACATATAAACGGGATGGCCGAATAATAACCTTACTGCGCCCTTTCCGTTTATTTATTTCGTACGCAGCGGACATGCAGATGAAAAACCATACCCCCCAATAATGTGGGGACGTTCTCGCCTAAGTTATCTTTTGCGGCAGGGATCGCCATGGGCCCGGGGGTAGTGTCAATGCTGACATTCCATGCTACAATAAGTGCTAGACCCGGGCCTAAATTGGATGCTGTCAAATATCCATTATATGATCCTGATCCCGAAGAATAGTCCACGTTTCCCATTCCGTATTTGGCGTATCCTCCGTTTGTTCTGAAATGGCCTATAATCGCACCTATTTCCGTCTCTGTCGGCAGACGCCAGAGATTTTTGTCCGAAGGGTCATGGGCGGCGCAACTCCGGGGATCCACAGTTGTATTTCGCGTTCCTGCAGGCGGAACATCCGTGCTCATGATGCCGAAAGGCACATCCGTGAAGGTAAACCAACTGTCGGTGGATTCGAAGGTCTCGTCGACCGGCCATACCAGCAGGTCGTCGACGGGATATACGGCAAGGCTTTTTATCTCTACGTTGTATGTATTGCCCAGAGCATTCCGGAGAACGAGAGTAGCGGTAGACATCAGCGAACTTACGCCGGGTGTCAGGTCTGCTATATCGAAGTACAGCGCTTCGCCTTCCGGGCTGGTATTCAGTCCGCCCGTCTTCCCGATCACTTCGCTGCGATTGGCGATGATGTCGTCCGGATCGTTTATGCCGATGACTTCCCACGTCGTATTGGCACGTATGCCGACTTTCTTGGTTTCGCCGTCCAGGAAATAGTAGGGGTCGACAACAGGCATCAGCGCGTAGTCGTACTGACGCAGGAAGAGCGTGCGCGTTACTATCGTCTCGCCGTCGGTAAGGGTGAAGTCCACCTTCGAAGAACGGTAGATTACCGGATCGCTGCCCGTATAAGAATTGGCGATGACCTGATAAAATTTCGAACCGTTAGTGATCACGGTGCTGTTTTGCGGCATGCCGACGCCGGTGAAAGCCTCGTCGCCCGAAATGGCTACGGAAACGGACACTGCACGTGTAGACGGCGTCCAATCCACCGAGAAGTCTTTCATGAGGTCACTCGTGTTGCCTGTGAGCGGGAATACAAGTTCGTCAATTTCATTTCCCATAACGTCTGTAATATACATTTCGAAGATTTCCTTCTGGGTCACTGTCACGCGAAACGACAACTTGCCGGCGCGGATATATATGTAGCCCGTCCGTTTGGCACCCGTCGTGTTTTCGTTCGCATAGACATAAATGTCTTTCGATACGCCGGGAGTGGCAAACGACTGTTCACTTACCGTGAGCCATGATGCCGGCGTGCCGTTTTCGTTCGTAATCTCATCGACTTTCCAGCCGTCCGAGACGCTTGTGCGTATCGTCAGCCGGTTTGCGTCCGCCATGACCGTCTGCGCATCATTCGAAAAGGTATACTCGCTTTTCGATACCTCCAGCGAGTGCTGACCGTCGAAGACCACATCGCTGCTACTGCTGTTCCAGGGCAACACTTCGATTTCCATGTTGACGTGCGTTGCTTCGAAAGCCTGTTCGGGCGTGAGAAAGCCGTCGCCGTTCACCTTCACTATCTTCACCAGGTAGTGATGGTTGCGCAGCAGGGGCAGATATTCGTCGGGGTCGTCCTTGTCGACAAAGTCGGCGCGGTAGTACGTCGTAGGCCTGCCGCGGTAGCTGCCGCCGATGACCGTGCACGTGCTTGTCTTCATCGCGCTGCCGCTGCCGCCGGCCGGCGCCTCATAGGTGTAGAACACGCGGCTGGTGAAGACCAGCGGAGAATTTGCCGGATATGTCATGGCGCCGTATCCGCCCGTCACGACGGGACACGTGGGTTGCACGGCCACGTCGTCCGACGGCCATGTGCCCGGATCCGGTACGAGCGCGCCCTGTGAACTGTAGTTGTACAGGCGGATGTCGGTCAGGGTGAAATTGCTGTTGTTCACGCCTGCAGCCTCGGGCGTTACCTCCACTTCTATCTTGGCCAGCATCCGTATCATCCGGATGGCATTGCCGCCAGTGAAGCTGACGCCCTGACTTACTGTCTGGCCGTCGCGCCTGCCCCACATCGCAATGGAACTGTTGTCCCATTTACCTGTATTCTTTTCCACCAGCGCGCCGAGCACGGTCGCTTTCGGAGCGCCGAAGATGACGCCGTTGCTGTTGAGTATCTCCTGTGCGTTAGCCAGTACCACGATGTCGTACGTGCCGACCGGAAGGGTAGCCTGAAATGTTTTCTGCGAACCCGTGCCGGGGGCGATGTCGTCCACCTGCACGATCTGGCGGAGAGTACGGCTCCCCGTCGCTTCGAACAGAAGAATGTGTATTCTGCCGACTGCGCCTTCGTCCGTGACGCCTTTCGTTGAGTGCGCCTGTGTCTGCGAAGGTACCTGAATTGCGAAGGCTACTGTCGTTTCGCCGGTCTTTGCTGCATTTTCGTTGTCCGTATATATGGATTCTTCCGAAACACATGCGGCGAAGGTAAGCGCAAAGAGACCCAAACACAGTGCCGCACGTATCTTTTTGTATGTATATTTCATTTCTTTCATATTTATGTTTTATTTTTCTTGTTTTCTTTTTTACTTGTTATGAACAGTTTACTGTTTCTGTCGCACAAAAACCGTCCTGACAGCCGTTCTGCTGCCGTCGGTAAGCGTGAAGTCCAGTCGCGTATAGCGGTCTCCGGTGACGGTGTTGCCGGTCACCGTATA
>JAISXP010000161.1 GCA_031270465.1 Tannerella sp.
CGCAGCCCAAGGCATCACCGCGCACGACAGCACGGCAACATTTACAGTCGCACCCAAGGCCGGTCTGAACGCCGGCACATACACCGCCACGGTCACGGTCAGCAACAACAACATCAACAGCAACAACCAATTCGGCGTCAGCTTCAAGGTGGACAAAGCCAATCCAAAGGCAACCGATCTTGTCTACGAACTGAAAGACACGATCTACAACGGCAAGCCGTATTCGGTGACGGTCACCGTCAAACCCGACCTCATCGGCTTCGACACAATCATCGCGATAAAGTACAATGGAAGCACAGCTTTGCCGATCACCGTGGGCCAGTATGACGTCACGGCAGATATCGCCGCCGGCCAGAACTACAACGCCATTACCGACCTGCCGCTGGGAAAATTTGAGATAAAGAAAGCCACGCCGTCGCCGAATCATTTTGACTTCGACCTTGGCCCGATCAACATCCTGGGAACCGACGGAACCCGCCACGGCATCACTACGCCGACGCTCAAAAGCCCGTACGAGGGGATGGGCGACATCACGGTGAAATACGACTACGACGTGCTCAGACCGATGGGACTTGGCTCATTCCTTGTGACGCTCAACATCACCGAAGGTAAGAACTTCGTCGCTATCGACAGCCTCGTGCTGGGATATTTCGTCATCAACAGCCTGCCATCCTACTCGGTCGTTCGCGAAGTCCACCTCCCCGACGTCGACGGCGTGAACACGAACAAGGCCCCCGGACGTCATTTCATCAATCACGGCAGTCCGTTCGAGTTCATCATCTACGCCTCGACCGCGACAGCTGCACACGCGCCGGTGGTGACCACCAACCGGCCAGACGACGAAACGAAAGTGATCGTCACGCTGAACCCCGACGGGAACTATAGCGTAGCCATCCTGGATGTCACCGAAACGATCGTAATCGCCATCGACGTCAGCGGCGTCGACGCCATCATCGGCGCAGACGCAGCAACGGTATGGTCATCGGGCGGCGCACTCTACATCACCGCCTCGCGTCCCGGCCAGGCAGCCGTCTACACCGCAGCGGGCGTACGGGTGAAGACCTTCACCCTCGCAGCCGGCGAAACGGTCGTCGACACCACCCTCGCAGCCGGCTTCTACATCGTCGAACTCGAAGGGCAGAACAGCAAAGTGCTCATCAGCCGTTAAAGGAGACGGCTAAGCAACATAATCGAATGTCATTCAATTAAAATTTCTTTTTTATATGAAAGGGCAGGTCTCACAACCTGCCCTTTTTCTTTCTCCCCTACCCCTAATCATTAACCACTATACAAAAGAGCGACCGGGGTAGCGGCTAACGCGCCGAAGCATCCCGCCATGCAGTATTAAAAAAGATAACCCTTTTTTAAGAAGAAAATGTATATGATTTGAAATATTTCATGTACATTTGCACACATTATATAGCGGAAACAAACAAAAAATGAAAAAGACATTTATCACATTTGCCCTGTTTGCAGGCATATACATGCAGGCGGGCGCTCAGGAAATCGAGTACGCACGTCCGGAAAACAGTCCGGAGAGCTGTACAAGCATCATGGTCGGCAGGAAAGCGTCGACCGACGGCTCGGTCATTACAAGCCATACGTGCGACGGCAACTATCGCACGTGGATGAACATCGTCCCCGCCGCAGAGTACGACCGCGACACGGTGACCGCGATTTACGACGGTCTGATGCACACGGAGTTTGTCAACGACCGGAGCCAGTGGGTCGTTAAAGGCACGATTCCGCAGGTGCGCTCCACTTATCGCTTTCTGAACACTTCGTACCCCTGTTTCAACGAGAAGCAACTCGGCATCGGCGAAACGACCATCTCCGGCCGCCGTGAATTAATTAACCGTAAAGGAATGTTCATGATCGAGGAACTGGAACGCCTGGCGTTGGAACGCTGCACGACAGCGCGCGACGCCATCCGCCTGATGGGCAATCTGATAGCCGAATATGGCTACGCCGATGCGGGCGAGTGCCTGACGATTGCCGACACGAAGGAAGTCTGGCACTTCGAAGTCTTCGGCGAAGGCCCGGACAGAATTGGCGGCGTATGGGCTGCCGTTCGTATCCCCGACGACCACGCGGGCGTATCGGCCAACATCCCGCGCATTTCCTCGCTCGACCTGAAAGACAGTGACCGGTACATGGCCTCGTCCAACGTGTTCGACGTGGCTAAAAAACTGGGATACTGGGACGGAAAAACGCCTTTCTGTTTCTGGAAAGCATACGGAGGCGGGACGAAGGCGTTCAATATACGCGAGTTTTTTATTCTGAGCAGTCTCGCCCCGTCGCTCAACCTCTCGTACGACGCCGAAGAACTGCCGTTCAGCGTCAAACCCGAAAAACCCGTCAGCGTGACCGACGTGATTGCCTTCCTGCGCCAGACGTACGAAGGTTCCAAATGGGACATGACGCAGAACCTGAAAGTAAAAAACCGCGCAAGAGGCAGCAGCGAAACGAAGGAAATCATCAGCCCGTCGGCCAACCCGTGGATGGGCACGGACATGATTGAACTGCTGAATGCGCTGGACTCCAACGCTGTCACCCGCTATCGGCTGGTGGCTGTGCCGCAATGTTCGTATTCGACCGTCATCCAGTTGCGCGACCGCCTGCCCGACGACATCGGCGGCGTGCTGTGGCTCTCGTTCGACAATCCCGGACAAAGCCCGCGTATCCCCGTCTTCTGCGGGACTACGACGCTGCCCGACTGCTTCGGCATCTGCGGACAGCACCGCTACCGCGAAGACGCCGCAGTATGGCACTTCCGACGTACCAACAAACTGGCTACCGTACGGTGGGGACTGACGCGGGAAAAATTGAATGCCGCCCTCACATGGTTCGACGGGAAGGGACAGACCGAATTGCCCTTCGTGGAAAGCATCTACCTGCAACTGCTGGAAACAAAAGGCGCGGAAGCAGCAAGAGCATACCTGACCGGCTACACGTCCGACTTTGCCGGCGCCACCATCCTCAAATGGAGGGAAATGGGCGACGAGTTCTGGAAAATGTTTGCAAGAGGATTCTAAATTATTAAATATCAACAATCACTTAATTATTTTTTTACACAATGAAAACAAAATTATTTCTAATCGCATGCAGTCTCGGAATCATCCTGTCCGCCGGCGCACAGACACGCCTTCCGGAAGAGATTGCATACAAAATCAAGGGTGAAGCATTCTCCAATTCGAAAATCGAAGAAACGTCTCAGTGGCTGACCGACTTCCTCGGGCCACGACTGACCGCTTCGAAAAATGGACAGCGCGCCGAAGCGCTGGTGAAAGACAAACTGGCGGAAATAGGGCTGAGCAATGCCCGCCGCGAATTTGCCGTCAAGTTTACGAGGGGCGGCTGGGACAACGAGAAAACCTACGTGGCCATGACAAGTCCCTATTACTGCAGCTTCACGTCGACGCCCAGAGCGTGGTCGGGCAGCACCTCCGGCCTGGTCAAGGCCGACGTAGTCTATTTCGACGTACAAAAAGAAGAAGACCTTGCCAAATACAAAGGCAAAGTCGGCGGAAAAATCCTGCTGTTGCCGGGCGATACGAGCTACACGATTCGCTTTGAACCGCTGGCGGCACGTCTGACGGACGAACAGTTGGATGAGCTGGCGAAAGATCCGCGCGGGAGCAGCAGCGCCGGCGCTCCGTTCCGTATGCGTCCGCCCTCGACACCTCCCGCCCTGCGCGAAAAGATCAACAAATTCCTGGAAGAAGAGAAACCCGTCGCCACGCTTGTCGGCAGCGGTACGTTCAACGTGCCCATGTCGAGCGGCCTCAACTACGTCGCAGGCCGTCCCGAACCGACGCCCGAACTGGCGCTCCCGGTCGAAGACCACGGACGCCTGATTCGTCTGGTTCGCCGCAACATACCCGTGCAACTGGAACTGGACATCAAAAACACGTTCTCGCCCGGCGATACGATTGTGAACAACGTGATTGCCGAAATACCGGGTTCCGACCCCAAACTGAAGGATGAAATCGTCCTGATAGGGGCGCACCTCGATTCGTGGCACGGCGGTACGGGCGGAGCGGACAACGGCTCCGGCTGCATCGTCATGATCGAAGCAATGCGCATCATCAAGGCGCTGGGCATCTCGCCGCGCCGTACCATCCGCATTGCGCTGTGGGGCGGCGAAGAACAGGGGCTGCACGGCTCCAGAGGCTATGCCCAGAATTTTCTGTACGACATACGAAACGACAAGAAACTTCCCGGATACGACAAGTTCGTCCTGTATCTGAATATGGACAACGGCTCGGGACGTTTCCGCGGCATATATCTGGAAGAAAACGATATGGCCGTCCCCTTCTTCAGGACGTGGATGGAACCGTTCGAATCGCTGGGCTTCACGACCCTGAGCCTGCGCCGTACCGGTTCGACCGACCACGTGTCGTTCAATATCATAGGTTTGCCCGCCTATCAGTTCATTCAGGACAGGCTGGAATACGGAAGGACGTATCACACGCTGATGGATACCTACGAACGGCTGTCGTTCGACGACCTCCGCATCAACGCCGCCCTGGTGGCATGGTTTGCTCTGAACGCGGCACAGGATAATGCCCGTATCCCGATCAAATCCGATGCAATAAGCAAACTGATGCAAAACCTCCCGCCGTATTTCAGGGAATAACTTTTGCAAGTCGAAAACGCAACTCGGGGAGGGCTGTCCTGCCCCGAGTTGCGTTCGCTTTGCTCATTTGCACTTGACGGGAAGCCCGTCGGGTACAATTCAACTTGTTGTATTCCCAGCGTCCCGTTCAGGGGGACAGGGATCAGTTCCCGGACAAAGACGCTTTGCGCGGCGTTTTCGGTTGATACCCCGAAGAAAACCACACCGCCGCCATGAGCCGGAATCCGCCCCGATGTCATCCCAGGTTAAGGAAGATTCAGATTCCTGTTTTTAGGATACTTCACACTGTAGCTGATTTCGTATACTTTTGTTTCGCCGGCTTGCAGTTCTTCTTCCCACGTCAGTACGCCGATGTCTTCCACATTGAACGACGGTTTGGTCGTTCTGTCGAGCAGTTCCACTTTGATTTCTTTCTGCGAAGAGACGGGATACTGGTCTTTGAGCGTCATCCGGACGGGTTTGTTTTGTCCGTTTCTGACCGTGAGTCTGTAAGTGAAGATTTGTTCCACCTCGGAGCCGATGAACTTGCGGCTGCTGAAATCCTGCACTTTCTCCCTTTTCACCGAGACACGCCTGTCGGTGCCGAGCGTAAGCGTGAGCGTCGACAGGGTGGTATTCGCGTCGATCACCGCCTCGCCGATGTATGTGCCTTCGTATGTGATGTTTGCTTTTCCGTTCAGCAGGTTGAGCCGTTCAGGCTGAGCGATTTCTGCCAGCAGATAGGTTTCGGTGTCCAGTTTGGGAGCGCAATAGTATTTGTACGAGGCGGAGACCTCCTGTTCCTTCAGTTCGAGGTTTTGCTCTTTGCCGTTGCCCGGTATGGAATAGGGTATGTCGATGGCGTATGTTACGTTCATCACATTTTCCGATGTGGTCACATGGTCGTCCATACGGCTGTTGAGCGTTACGAGCCAGACGCCGTCTACATCTTCGCCCCAGGTATCGCCCATCTGTTCCCTGTTCATGAACGTGCGCGATGCAATCAGAGCGGGGTCGATGGAACTGTACGTTCTTTTATCCACTTCGGCGCCATCCACGAAGTAGCGGTAGCTGGGCGAGGCGTCGTCCGTTTCAATCAATTCTGCCGAGGCATCAATTGGCTCGGCTGCGTAAGGTGGAGGCATGACTTGCCGCTGACTGTACGAAAAGGCGTTCTGCATCATGACGGCGTCGCTTTTCAAATGGGAGACACGCCGAAAGTCCAGAAACCATGCGCTGAAGAGCGGCGCCGTCTTGCCGTTGCCGGGCAAAGCGGTCGAAAGCGTCAACTTCACCCGGTGCCATTCAATGCCCGTCACCTGATGCAGTTTGGCCTTGGAGATGATTTTTATCGGCCGGTCGGTCGATTCGATGATAATATCGTAGCAGGGCGTCCATCCGGCGGAGGAAGTGAAGTAGCTGACCGTAAACTGGCTGCTTACGGCAATCGGAGCATTCAATACGAGTTTCAGTACGCCGGCAGTCCTGTTGTTTTTGACTGCCTCGTCGTTCAACTGCGCTTTCAGGCGTTTGATTTCCGCTTCGTATTTTGCCTTCTTCTCCCTGTTTTCGACTGAAATGGATTCCAATTCAATGAATTTCGTTTTGAAATAATCCATAGTCTTCACCAGTTCGTCGAACGACATGCCGCTTTCCGATCCTGACACGTTTTTCGCCGTTCCCTTCTGCAGCAAGTCAATCAATTGCTTGTTGATTTCGGTGTCGACCTCTGTTTGCTGCAGTTTTTTGCGGTAGAAATCAATCGAGTCGGTCAGTTTCCGTACGGCGGGACTGGTGTTTTCGTTCGACAGATAATCAACCGAAAATTCGTAAGCCGAGATGACGGCACCTCCCGTAACCTTTATTTTCAGGCTGTTCCTGTCGATCACGGGACTTAGCCCGTCAATCAGAATTTCATTTTCACCTTTCGTCAGCAGAGCTTTTGCCGAGTGAGTCAACTCAGCGCCGTGAAAGAACAGGGTGACATCGTCCAGTGTCGAATGAACGGTGTGCTTTGTCTCTGCAGCGCCGTGTACCGTCGCACCCGCAAGGAAAACCATCATCAGATAAAATACTTTCGTCTTCATGTTCAAATCTTTATTGTTTCAGTTTTATAATAACAGATGCCGCCGGAGGGGAAAATCCATAACAGAGATTCATTTTATTTGATGTTTTTGCGGACAAAAATCAATATGATGACCAGATTAATTATCAACACTCCGCCACAGCAGGCCACGTAGAATGCCATCCACGGTTTTTCACGCTCGAGAACGAAATACGAAACGCCTGCGGCAATCGCAATCAAAGCCATCATAATTAATATGGTACGCTGAATGATATTTTTTTTCTTCATAATTGTTTATACGCTTTTGTTTGCGAAGGTATGGTTTTTTATTCATATTTTAAAATTAAAGATTTTCATTTGCAAGAAAAAAGTACGATATTTGCACCCGCATATCAAGAACGACAGATAACATATAATATACTAAGAAAATTATGACTAAAAGTGCATTACAAATTGCGAGGGCGGCATACAAGCCTAAAATGCCCGCCATATTGAAAGGTGCGGTTAAAGCTGTTGACGGCGCCAATACACAATCGGTTGCCGATCAGGACGAAATCCGGAAACGGTTCCCGCATACGTACGGGATGCCGATCATCACGTTCGATAAAAGCGAAGAGAAAAAGACGTTTCCAGCCATTAACGCAGGAGTTATTCTCTCCGGCGGACAGGCGCCGGGCGGTCACAATGTGATTGCAGGACTGTTCGACGGTCTGAAAGATGCCAACAAAGATTCGAGGCTGTACGGATTCCTTCTGGGTCCCGGAGGACTGATCGCGCACAGATACGAGGAACTTACGAAAGAGGTTATCGATGAATACCGCAATACGGGTGGTTTCGACATCATTGGTTCCGACCGTACCAAACTCAAAAAGGAAAAAGGCCATTTTGATACGGCATATGAAATATTAAAGAAACTGAACATCAAGGCGCTGGTGATTATTGGAGGAGACGATTCCAATACCAATGCCTGTGTCCTGGCGGAACATTTCAAATCCATCAATGCCGGCATTCAGGTGATCGGCTGCCCGAAAACAATCGACGGCGACCTGAAAAACGAACAGATCGAAACGTCGTTCGGCTTCGATACCGCCTGCAAGGTTTATTCCGAAGTGATCGGAAACATCCAGCGCGACTGTAATTCTGCAAAAAAATACTGGCACTTCATTAAGCTGATGGGGCGTTCGGCATCGCATATCGCTTTGGAATGTGCCCTGCAAACCCATCCCAACATCTGCCTCATTTCCGAAGAAGTTGCAGCCAAGAATCAGACACTGGACGACATCGTCGAATATATCGCACGAGTGGTCGCCGCCCGCGCCTTTGCCGGAGACAAGTTCGGTACGGTGCTGATACCCGAAGGACTGATCGAGTTTATTCCCGAAATGAAGCGTCTGATTTCCGAACTGAACGACTTCCTTCCCAAAAACGAAGCCGAATACAAAATGGTCAAGAAAAGCGAGCAGCGTGCATACATTATCAGTAAGTTGACGAAAGAAAACTCCGAACTGTACGCCAGTTTGCCGGAAAATGTAGCCCGCCAGCTGACGCTCGACCGCGATGCGCATGGCAACGTGCAGGTCTCGCTTATCGAAACGGAAAAACTGCTTGCGGAAATGGTCGGCAACCGCATAAGCGAATGGAAGCGCGAAGAGGAAGAGAAAAAATCTCCCTCTAATACCAGTGTTGAAATCACGGACATCCACAGTCCCGAAATAGAGGAAGAGAAAAAGGATCCCTCTAATACCTCGTTCGCCACACAGGTGCATTTTTTCGGATACGAAGGACGCTGCGCCGCCCCGTCAAACTACGACGCCGACTATTGCTATTCGCTGGGCTATACGGCCTCATGCCTGATCAATGCGGATAAAACGGGCTACATGGCATCCGTGCGCAACACGACAGCGCCTGCCGACCGATGGATTGCCGGCGGCGTGCCCATCACCATGATGATGAATATGGAAAAGAAAGAAGGCGAGTTTACGCCTGTGATACAAAAGGCGCTGGTACGACTGGACGGCGCGCCGTTCCGGGAATTTGCCTCCAAACGCGATGAGTGGGCTATCAAGACCGACTACGTCTATCCCGGCCCGATACAGTATTTTGGCCCGACGGAGGTTTGCGACCAGCCCACCATCACACTGAAACTGGAACAACAATCAAAAAAATAGCGGCATATGTTTTCAGGTATTGTAGAAGAAGCAGCAACCGTCGTTGCCATTAAACAGGACAAGGGGAACGTGCACCTGACACTACACTGTTCGTTTGTCGGAGACTTGAAAATAGACCAGAGCGTTTCCCACAACGGCGTATGTCTGACCGTTGTGGGTAAAACCTCCGACACCTATACGGTAACAGCAGTCAGAGAGACGCTGGAACGCTCCAATCTCGGACAACTGAAGGCGGGCGACAAAGTGAATCTCGAGCGCAGCATGTTGATGAACGGACGTCTGGACGGACATATCGTGCAGGGACACGTCGACCGGACAGCCGTTTGTACGGAAGTGAAGGAAGCCGACGGCAGCTGGTACTATTCGTTCGAATATGATTTCGACGCAGTGATGGCAAAACAGGGATACATGACTGTCGAAAAAGGTTCGGTCTGCGTCAATGGCGTCAGTCTGACCGTTTGCAATTCAAGGGATAACGGCTTCGATGTGGCCATCATTCCCTACACGCACGACCATACGAATTTCGGACAAATCAGGCAGGACACCGTTGTCAATCTTGAATTTGACATTATTGGAAAGTATATCAGTAAATTGATGACGTTTTAGATTCAAGATTCTTTGGATGGCATTGGGTCCTCGTTCGAACAGGTGCGACAACAATCGGCAAACCGACGAAGCGGCACATCTCCGCTTTTCTTTTTCATGCCATAATGTCAGTTTTTGACAGGATGATTTTCTTTTCCTTGCAATTAAGTTTTATTTTGCACGAAGCGATTCTGTCCGTTAACGCACGAGACTCTCTGTCGTAAATCTTTGAATCTTTGAATCTTTGAATCTTTGAACCGTCAATCTCCCACTCATAATCATATCGCATACAATTATACTTTGGCATACAATTTGAAATTTCCTGTACAGTGAAATGACAGGTACAGGAAAAAACTGTATGGTCTGACATGAATAGAAATTTAAAAATTAAAAACCGAATAAAGATATAATTATGGGAAAAATTATTGGAATTGACTTGGGGACAACCAATTCGTGTGTATCTGTACTGGAAGGAAACGAGCCGGTCGTCATTGCAAACAGCGAAGGCAAGCGAACAACGCCTTCCATTGTTGCATTTGTAGAAGGTGGAGAACGTAAAATAGGCGATCCTGCAAAACGACAGGCTATTACCAATCCGCAAAAGACAATTTTCTCCATCAAGCGATTCATGGGCGAGACTTTTGACCGGGTGCGTAATGAAACCGGACGCGTGCCCTACAAAGTGGTTCGCGGAGACAACAATACGCCGCGCGTAGATATCGACGGACGGCTCTACACACCGCAGGAAATATCGGCCATGATACTTCAGAAGATGAAAAAGACAGCCGAAGATTATCTGGGACAGGAAGTTACGGATGCCGTCATCACCGTACCGGCATATTTTAGCGATGCTCAGCGGCAGGCTACCAAAGAAGCCGGAGAAATTGCAGGGCTGAATGTGCGCCGGATCGTGAACGAACCGACAGCCGCCTCGCTGGCTTACGGCCTCGACAAAGTGACGAAAGACATGAAAATCGCTGTGTTCGACCTCGGTGGCGGTACGTTTGACATATCTATCCTCGAATTGGGAGGCGGCGTGTTTGAAGTGAAATCGACCAATGGCGATACCCATTTGGGAGGCGATGATTTCGACCATGTAATCATCGACTGGCTGGCGGAAGAGTTTATGAGAGACGAAGGCGTAGACCTGCGGAAAGAACCGATGGCGCTCCAGCGTCTGAAAGAAGCGGCCGAGAAAGCCAAAATCGAACTGTCAAGCTCGACCGGTACCGAAATCAACCTGCCGTACATCATGCCGGTCAATAACATACCTAAACATTTGGTAAAAACGCTCACGCGCGCCAAATTCGAACAGCTGGCCGACAAGCTGATACAAGCTTGCGTGGAGCCTTGCAAGAAAGCGCTTGCGGATGCAGGAATGACGACATCCGATATCGACGAAGTAATCCTTGTCGGCGGCTCGACCCGCATCCCCGCCATACAGGAATTGGTGGAAAAGTTTTTCGGCAAAACACCGTCGAAAGGCGTCAATCCCGATGAAGTGGTTGCCGTCGGTGCGGCTATTCAGGGAGGCGTCATGAGCGGCGACGTAAAGGATGTGGTGCTGCTGGATGTAACACCGCTGTCGCTCGGTATCGAAACGATGGGCAGCGTCATGACGCGGCTGATTGATGCGAATACGACAATCCCGACAAAAAAATCGGAAGTGTTTACTACTGCCGCGGATAACCAGCCGTCCGTCGAAATTCATATCCTGCAGGGCGAACGTCCCCTTGCGAGAGACAACAAATCCATCGGACGCTTCCACCTGGACGGCATACCGCCGGCACCGCGCGGCATACCTCAGATTGAAGTGACTTTCGACATCGACGCCAACGGTATTCTGAACGTATCGGCCAAAGACAAAGGGACAGGCAAGGTGCAAAGCATCCGTATCGAAGCGTCCAGCGGATTGAGCGATGACGAAATCAAAAGGATGAAGGAAGAAGCTGCTGCCAATGCCGAAGCCGATAGAAAAGAAAAGGAACGCATCGACAAAATCAATCAGGCCGACAGCGTGATTTTCCAGACGGAAAAACAATTGAAAGATCTGGGCGACAAACTTCCCGCCGACAAGAAATCGCAAATCGAAGCGGCTCTGGGCAAACTGAAAGAGGCGCACAAAGCACAGGATATTACAGCCATCGACAATGCCATAACCGAACTGAACAGTGTATTCCAAGCCGCAAGTCAGGACTTGTATAATGCGCAAAACGCACAATCCGACGGAGCACAAGGCAATCCGTTTACCGGACAGAACGGCCCGTTCAGCAACAGCGAACCGAACAACAACAACGGGAACAGCGGCTCGAATGAAGGTAGCGTGACGGATGTGGATTTTGAGGAAGTGAAATAACGACCCAAAACAAGCAATAATCAAAAATAGATAAAAAGGTGTAACCTAATAAGTTACACCTTTTTTGTTGATAAATATTTTTTGATATTTATGCTTGTATATCGTTTTTTATTGTATATTTGCAGCAGATTTGCGACACGACCTAAATAACGGAAATGTGTGACTAAATCATACTTATATATACGAATAAATACTTATTATAGTTAATGATAGCAGTATCAACACATATTACAGCGCAACCGCTCAGAGTATTCCTTTGGGGCAGCATTCACCCTTTCGCGCCCAGAATTTGATTTCCCCGCTTTTGAGGATTTGAATCCTCATACTCTTTTCTATCTCCATATTTTTTTAGTTTTTAACAGTAAATAATCTCGTATGAGTAAGTTATATTATCTCATGGCGTTATTTGTAACGCTATGTATATCGGGTGCGTATGCACAAACGGAAAGCCGTACGCTTTCCATAGAAGAAATGTTCAGGTTGGCTGACGAAAACAACCGGAATATTCGGG
>JAISXP010000173.1 GCA_031270465.1 Tannerella sp.
GATCTGGCATATTCGACGCTGGTGGCGATTCTGGGTCGCGAATCCGCGTACACGGGCAAACCGGTTACGTGGCAGGAAATCATGTCTTCGAATCTGCGCTACGGCCCCACGACGTATGCCCTGGGAGCATTGCCCGACTATCATGAAGGGCAGGCACCCGTTCCCGGGAAAGACCCGGCCGCGCCGCTATGATTATTTGACAGGAAAAATTGAACCGGCGAGTGGGGAATCTTGAAATCACAATTTGTGACATCAAACTGGAGTAGTACCCGCAAACTTCCTTTTTCCTTTGCCGGGTAAGGGCTGACTGTGTTTTCCGGAATCTTGAACAGCGATAATCGAAAGAACAAGCCGTACATAGTTTCGCAAAACACAAATTGTGTAAAGTATAACATGATGAGATAGCATTCAAAAAAAACGTCTTAAATACATGTATTTAAGACGTTTTTCATTTCGAGCGGTAAGCGAGACTCGAACTCGTGACCCTCAGCTTGGGAAGCTGATGCTCTACCAACTGAGCTACTACCGCTTTTAATTGTGCAAAAGTACGCAATTATTTCTTTTTTTCGTATTTTTGGCGGAAAAAAATTAGTGTATGGAGGAACTTTCCATTATCAAAGTGGGCGGAAAAATCGTTGAAGAGGATGATTCGCTGAACAGTCTGCTGGCTGATTTTTCGATGATTAAAGGCCATAAAATATTAGTGCACGGCGGCGGCCGCCTGGCTACCAAACTGTCCGAACAGTTGGGAATAGAAAGCCGCATGGTCGACGGACGGCGCATCACGGACGCGGAAACGCTGAAAGTGGTGACGATGGTTTACGCCGGATGGGTCAACAAAACAATCGTTGCACGGTTGCAGGCGTTGCACGTAAACGCCATTGGGCTGACCGGCGCCGACATGAACGTGATCCGCTCCGTCAAACGGCCGGTCGAAACCATCGACTACGGATTCGCCGGCGATGTAAAAGAAGTGAACGTCCCCGCGTTATCGGCGATTTTGAAGCAGCATATCGTACCGGTACTGTCGCCTCTGACGCATGACGGTGAAGGCCGTCTGCTGAATACCAATGCCGACACGATTGCCTCCGAAACGGCAAAAGCCCTGTCGGCGGCGTTCGACGTGACGCTGGTTTACTGTTTCGAGAAAAGCGGCGTCCTGCTGGACGAACAGGACGAAGCAAGCGTGATTCCGCACATCGACAGGACGATGTTTCAGAAATACAAAGCGGAAGGCGTGATTCGGGGCGGAATGATTCCGAAACTGGAAAACGCTTTCCGGGCGATTGATGCCGGCGTGAAAAAGGTGCTGATAACCCGCGCTTCCGAAATCAACAGTCGCAACGGAACCCTGATACGGCAGGATACGAATCTTTTGCGGTAGTAGCAGTATACAATCAATTAAGCCTGCTGATTTGTGTAATTTCAGTAGCCCCGCCAGCCCGTTTCCGCTTTTTGCCGTGGATACGCTGGGGAAGGATGCATAAATTTGCCCGCATGATAAAATATTCCTATATTTGTCGATGCAATCGGTAGAAGGATGAGGCAGTCAAAAACAAACAGAAGTTCAAGATTCTCGTATGTAGGTGGATACGAACGGACGCTCAATGAGAACAGACGGAAACGGCATCAGATGCTGTTTCGCGTGCTGTGTTCGTCGACTGTTTTCTGGGTGCTTGTATGGCTGGCGCTGTTCTTTTTTCTGCAAACGTACGGAGGGTATCATTTTTTATACCTCGACCAGCAGAACATGTTCCTGCACGACGAATCCTGTTTCCTGTCCTTTTTGGACAAGCCCGCAGGTCTGGTCGAATATCTCAGCGCCCGGATGACGCAGCACTTCATCATTCCCTTTTGCGGTGCATTGACCGTAAGTGCCCTGCTGACTCTGACCGGCATGTTGACAGCAGCCGTCGTCCGGCGCATTGCACCTCACTCCAACCTTTTTGTTTGCAGCCTTCTGCCTGTCGTCACACTGCTGTTTCCCGTATTTGACTTCAATTACTGTTACTCGGGCATATTATCTTATTGCCTTATGCTGACGGCTCTGTATTTCTTTTACATGACGGGGAGCATTGCCGGGCGCATCGTGTATACGCTGTTTGCTTCCGTGACGCTGTTCTGGCTGGCGGGAGCGGTGGCTTTTCTGTTTGTCGTCTGCATCTTCCTGCGGGAACTGCTGAATCGCTTTACGCAGGCATACATATTTCTTCTCCCGCTCCTGCTGGTCGCAGGGTTAGCTATATGGGGCGTGATGTCTTCATGGGCGGCCGAGTATCGGTTTCTGCTCCTGCCGGACGGCTATTTTACGCACCGTTTGCAGCCGGGCTTCGCCGTCTATTTATCGTGGATATGCCTGCCCGTACTGCTGCTGGCGTCTTTCCTGCTGCGCAGAAAAGACGAGGTACGGCCGGGACGCAAACTGACGGAAAGAATTGTTCAACTGGCGCTGGTCGGAGGTATTTTTGTGTTCGGCGTGAAAAACTTTATCAACCTGAAAGCCGAGTTCTTCAAAGAGCTGGACTATTACGTGCGTATGGAACAGTGGGACAGGATTACGGCGCGATGTCAGGGCAATCTGAGCAATTACCTGTACAAATGTTACCTGAACCTGGCGCTCGCCGAAAAGGGGGAACTGGGAGAGAGAATGTTTGCCTTCGACCAAAGCGGCTTGAAAGGACTGCTCCTTCCCAAAAACCGGGTGACGCACATATCCGTAATCCTGAGCGACGTATACTTTTCGATGGGGCACATAGCACTTTCGCAGCAGATGGCTTTCGAGGCCAATATGAGCACGGAGGGCCTCGGGAATCCGAGAATGTACAAGCGACTGATACAAACAAACCTGATTACGGGCGCCTATTCGATAGCCGAGAAATACATCGCTCTGCTGGAAAAGACGTGCTACTACAAGTCGTGGGCGACGGCGCAGCGGCGTTTTTTGTGGAACGACAGCGCCGTCGAAGCCGACCCGACGCTGGGCATCAAAAGGAAATGCATCCCTGCCCAAAACGACCTTGCCGAAATGAACGGCCTGGACTCTGACCTGAGACTGATTGCCCGGCAAACGCCGGAACACCGCGCCAGCATACAGTATGCAGGCGCCCTATATCTGCTGGACAAGAACATGGCGGCGTTCAAGGAGTTTGTCGAAACGATGTATGGCACGGATGCGCTTCCCGCTTTGCCGAAATCGTTTCAGGAGGCGGTCATTATCCTGTCGGAACAGGATCCCGACTACTGGGCGCGGTTTCACGTTTCCGAAGCGACAGCGCAGCGCTATGCCGATTTCAGGCAACAGGTGCTGGCGAACAGGAACAACGCTTCCGCACTGCCTGCTCAGATGCAGCACCGTTTTGGCGATACATACTGGTATTATTTCATGTTAAAAAAAATTGACTGACAGGCATGATTCGAAGATTTAAAAACAGCGCGTTCCGCCGGCAGCCTCTCCCGTCTTCTGCGGATGGGTACCGGATGAGAGAATTCAGGGATTCAGGGGCTTTTCTGCTTTTATGTAGAAGGGGGGCGGCGTGTATGGCAGGATGGCTCGTGGTTTTGCTCACGTTCTGCGCGTGTTCGGACGGCAGTCGCCTGGCAGGTCGCACGATGGATCATGCGCCCGCGATTTTCCCCGATTATACGGATGTGACCATCCCGTACAACATTGCACCTCTGCACTTCGCCATGGCAGACAGCGGCGATTGCGAACAGGCGTATGCCGCCTTCGAACTGGACGGCAGAACGGAGGAAGTCAAAGCCAAAAACGGACAGTTCGGCATTTCGCTGCGCGCATGGCGAAAACTGCTCGAACATGCTGCCGGCAAAACCATGCAGGTCACGCTCACCGTCAGGACAAACGGGGAATGGGCGCGTTATCCTGCCTTCAAGATACACGTCGCCGAAGAGCCGGCAGACCCGTATATTGCCTACCGCCTGATTGAACCGGGCTACGAAGTGTGGAATGAAATGGGTATCTATCAGCGCAATATCGAGAATTTCGACGAAAGCGCCATCGTGACGAACGCGCATACGAAATACAACTGCATGAACTGTCATTCGTTTTGCATGCAGAACCCGGAGATGATGCTTTTTCATTACCGCGCATCGTTTGCCGGGACGATGCGGCTTCACGACGGCCGTATCGAAAAACTGAATACGACGACGCCCGAAACCATGTCGGCGCTGACCTATCCGTCGTGGCATCCGTCCGGCAAATACGTTGCCTTTTCGATCAACAATATCAAGCAGGCTTTCCATACGGCCGACCGGAACCGCATCGAAGTGTTCGACCTGGCCTCCGACGTGGCAGTGTACGACGTGAATCGCCATGAGATTATTACTGCGCCGCCGCTTTTTTCGAAAAATGTCTTCGAGACGTTTCCGACCTTTTCGCCCGACGGCAGAACGCTCTACTTCTGTTCGGCCGATTCGATGGAGATGCCGCAAAACTATACGAACATAAAATACAGTCTGTGCGCCGTTGCGTTCGACCCCGAAATGCGTCGTTTCGGCACGCAGGTCGACACGCTCTACAATGCAAAGAAGATGAAGAAAAGCGTCTCCTTCCCGCGCGTATCGCCCGACGGCCGTTTCCTGATGTTCACGCTCTCCGGATACGGCAATTTCTCCATCTGGCACAAGGACGCCGATCTGTATCTGCTGCATCTGGACAGCCGGCAGATAACGCCGCTGGATGCGATAAACAGCAGTGAGACGGAAAGCTATCACTCGTGGAGCAGTAACAGCCGCTGGGTCGTTTTCAGCAGCCGACGCATCGACGGACTTTACACGCGCCTCTATCTTGCGCATGTAGACGGGCAGGGACAGGTATCGAAACCTCTCCTCCTGCCGCAAAAGGAAACGGATTTCTACGGACAGTTCATGAAATCGTACAACATACCCGAATTCATCACCGGAAAAGTCCGCAAAAACAGTTACGACTTCAGCCGAAAGGCCATGAACGACGAAGGCATTCAGGTTTCCTTCGCAAAAAAACAAGGCCCTGCCGTCAAATAATCTCTGCAATACCTCGCCGTATGATTTTAATATACCTCGATACTGGAAATCAGCGGGCAGGCTTTTGATTCCCTGACATGCACACGGACGGCAGATGCCTCGACACCGCCGAGCGGAAGAATACGTTTGTATCCGACCGTCGTGCCTTCGGCTACCTTTTCCCACCGGTCGCCGATCTTCGCTTCCACTTCGAAGGCTTTCACGCGCTGACCGAGACGGATGTATTCCTGCAGCAGGATGTAATTTACTTTCTTCGGCACGTCCAGATTTATTTCGATACTGCCAATTGTCACACCGTCGTCGGTTGCCCAGTACGTTTCCCCGTCTCCGTCGGTAACGTTTGCGGCGGCATATTGCCGCGATTTCCCGCGCCACGTGTCGGCTTTGGCTTTGGCGTTTGCGGCGAGGTTAACGGCAAACGTCGCGTCGAGGAGTTTTTTCCAGCCGAGCAGTGCGTTCACATCGTTTTCGTGAAGCAGTCCGCGCCGGTCGGGCGGAAGATTGAGGATAAGACTGGAACCGCGCCCGACGGATTCGAGGTAAATCTTGAAGAGTGTCTCGGGCGTTTTCACGCGGTCGTCTTCCGAGGCATGATAAAACCAGCCCGGACGGATGGAGACGTCCACTTCGGCCGGAAGCCACGCCCTGCCGTCTTCGTCGCCGGTGTTCAGCCGCTTGAGAATATCGCCTTCGAAGGGGGCGTCTTCGGAATACGTGTTCCAGTTGGTTTCGCCCGCATAACCGCTTTCGTTGCCGCACCACCGGATGGTGGGACCTCCGAACATCACGGCGCGGGGCGCCAGCCGGCGAACGAGTGCGTAGGTATTTGGCCAGTCGTAGTAGTTGCCGTCGATTTTGCGTTTCTCGCGGGCGCCGCCGTAGTAACCGTCACCGCCGTTGGCGCCGTCGAACCACACTTCGGATACTTCGCCGTAATTGCTCAGCAACTCCGTCAGTTGATTGCGGTAATACGTCACATACTCCGGGAAAGCGTAGCGGGCGTAATTCCTGTCCCACGGCGAGAGGTAAACGCCGAAAAAGAGGCCGTACTTGCGGCAGGCGTCGGACACGGCTTTCACCACATCGCCCCTGCCGCCGAGGAACGGACTGTTTTTTACGGAGTGATCGGTGTATGCGCTCGGCCAGAGACAGAAGCCGTCGTGATGCTTGCACGTCAGGACGATGCCCGTCAGACCGGCGTCGCGGATGGTTTTCGCCCACTGTTCGGCGTCGAAAGACGTGGGGTTAAATATCGCCGGGTCTTCGTCGCCATAGCCCCATTCCTTGTCGGTAAAGGTGTTGGTTGTAAAATGGATGAAGGCGAACTGTTCGCGTTCATGCCATGCCATCTGGTTTTCGTCGGGCGCGGGGCCGAATGCCTGTGGCGGTAAAACTTCTTTCCCGCAGGCGGATAAAAGCAGTAAAACGGCCGAACTGAAAATAAATAGAATCTTTTTAGTCATTGTATTATAATTAGGTGTTTGTTATTAATCGTACAAAGATAGAATTTTTCTGCAAGCAAACAGACAGGGAGGGGAGGCAAAAAAGCCTCCGCCTCCATTGTCTGCCGCTTTTCCGGATGGCGCTACCATCCGGGATTCTGTGTAAGATTCGAATTCAGTGTCAGTTCTTCCAGCGGTATCGGTTCGAGATAACGCTTGTCGTTGTCTGTCCATCTGCGTCCGGCATCATCCAGCGATTTTCCTTTATAGGGTTTTATCAATTCCTTGCCTTCGTATACGGCTGTCTGAACGCCTGTCTCTCCGTAAAAAGTTCCTTCCGGATAGATTTCAGCTACCTGCGGAGTGACGCGCATGCCCAGGAAGGTCTTCGGATTTTCAAGGAGTTTTCCCGCTTTCCAGCGGACAATATCGTCCCAGCGGAAACCTTCGGCAATCAGTTCGATACGGCGTTCCCTGCGAATTTCGTACAGGAGGGGAGAGATGTCATAGCCGTAATTGACCGGATGGGGATCAATTTCCGGCGATACGGTCAGGTGAGGCATTTCCACCCGGTCGCGCAATTTGTTGACGGTTTTGTCCAGCACATCCTGCGTACATTCTCCCAGTTCGGCCTTCGCTTCGGCGTATATCAGCAGGACTTCGGCATAACGGTATATAAACCAGTCATACGTAGTCTTGTTTGCCTCATGCTGCGCTTGCAGCGGCGAACGGAACTTCACACAGGGATAGCCTGTAACTGCACCTGAAGGAGCCACACTTGTATAGGGATTGACTTGACGTTCACCGTTCATCACGAGAAACGGCTTGTGTAGATTATCAATTACCTGATACATGCGCGGGTCGCGGTCTGTCAGTTCCGTTTCAAGCGTTTCATCTCCCCGGTACAGAGAACTGGAACCGACGGGTTTGCCGTCCTTGCAAAGGAAGGATTCGATAAAATCTTTGGACAGTCCTGTTCCGCCTGATCCTGCCGATCGCGACAGGCCATGCATTACCACATCCACGACATAGATGCGCGGAAGGATACATTCAGGATTGTCCGTCAACGATTCCTGCACGAACTGATTGCTGTAATGGAGCGAGTATCCCTCAAAAGGCATCTGGCCGCATCCGGCATCGTCCCCTTTTACAATATCATACAGTCCCGAATTTATGACGGTTTCGGCTGTCTGCGCCGCCTTGCGCAGGAGCTGTTCCGAAGAGAGGTTTCCTGCCGGTGCACCGTGGTATTTTTTCCACGTGCCTTCATGCAGGCAAACGCGCGCCAGTTGCGTGAGGGCGGCATATTTGTGCAATCGACCTGCTTCTGCCCTGTTGGGTTCCGGCAACCACTGCACGGCAAATTCCAGGTCTTCGATTATTTTGCCCAGCACCAGATCGCGGGGATCCCTGGCCTTGTACAGAAGGTCGGCGTCGCTTGTCTGCAAATCCCTGTCAAAGAACGGGACATCGCCATACAGCTTGATTTTGCCGAAATAGTTAAGCGCCCTGAAAAAGCGCACTTCGGCTACATACGGATTGATTTCTTCCTCTGTTCCCTGTACGCTCTGGTAGCGGGTAAGGAAAAAATTGCAGGCTCTTATTACCGTCCAGCTCCAGTTGCTTCCCGAATTATTTGTAGGGACATTGCTTTCGTTAAACAAAAGTGAACTGTAGTTCGTCGTAATAAAATTGTCACCCGTATTGTCCAAATGGGCCGGAGACGGCAGGTTTTCATACAGTTTGTTGGCATACAGCTTCAGGTCTTCCGGTTTGGTCCAGTAAGATTCGTCCGTAAGTGAATCTTTCGGGCTGATGTCGGTAATATTGCACGAGAAAAGTCCCAGGCACACTATTGTTGCAAATAAAAAATAGATTCGTTTCATATTGTATATTTCTTTATGTTAGAATGTAATATTAAGCCCTACCGAATATTTCTTCGAGATGGGATAGGTCAGGTTGTTGATTGTTTCCGGATCGAATGAATCAATCATTTTGGTGAACATCAGCGGATTTTCGCCATCGATAAAGATTCGCAGTTTCTGGATGTTCCATTTGGCGGTCAGCGAAGGGCTGAGCGTGTACCCAAGCATGATGTTTTTCAGCCTGAAGTAGGAAGCGTCCTGCAGATAGCGGTCCGAATTTTGCCTGTTCCCGCCATTGTTCCAGTTCGGACGCGGGAAATAGGCGTCCGGATTGTTCTCCGTCCAGTAGTCGAGCGCGGGTTTGACCGGCGTATCCCATTCGCTGGTAAATCCCCAGAAATGGACGCCTCCGGCCATATAGTCGCGTTTCCCGATTCCCTGCCAGAGCATCTGGAAATCGAACTGTTTATATTCAAATCCGGCGCTTATGCCAAAGTTGTAGCGGGGCGTGTTGTTGCCGATGATTTTCCTGTCACCGGGATTCGACAGCGTGTTGTTGCCGTAGTCAATTTCCCCGTTTCCGTTCAGGTCTTCGTATTTCACATCCCCGGCTCGCCAGTTGCCTCCCCATATTTTGCTTTGCGACGGGCTGGCAGCCGCTTCGGCGTCCGACTGGAACAGTCCCTTGGACGAATATCCCCATATTTCACCCAGCTTTTGCCCGACATAATATTGACTGATAAGTCCCTGGGGATTGGTGAAGCGTGTAATTTCGGTCTGATAATCGGACAGGATGCCTCTTATCCGGTAGCTGAGTCCGTTTTCGAGGCGGTCGCTCCATCCGATGGACAGTTCAAAACCTCTGGTACTCATGTCAGCCGCATTTTCGTTCGGAACACTTGTCCCCAGTACGGCAGGCAGCGCCTGTCCGGAGGTGAGCATGTCACGCGTAGCCCGGTTGTACCAGTCGAAGGATACGTCTAAACGGTTGGATAAAAACATGGCGTCGAACCCCACGTTGACCTGTTCTACGGTTTCCCATGTAAACCCTGCACTGACTAATCCGGACGGCGATATGCCAACCGGACGGACTCCGCCCAGAAGATAATCCATGGATGTGGTAATGCCGTAGGTTGGCAGGTAAGGGAAATTCCCGAGGTTGTCGACGACCTGGTTGCCCAGCGTGCCGTACGAGGCGCGGATTTTCATGTCGCTCCAGAAATTCTTCAACGGGGTCCAGAATGATTCTTCCGAGATTCTCCATCCTGCGGACACGGAAGGGAACACTGCATACCGTTTGCCACTGGCGAATTTGGACGATCCGTCATAACGCCCGTTCAGTTCCAGCAGATACCTGTATTTGTAATTGTAGTTCAGGCGCATGAAGACGCCCTCGATTCCCCAGTGCGTTTCCGAACCTCCCTCATACATCTGTCCCGTTGCCATATTGATGGAAGGATTGTCGTTGTCGATCAAGTCCTGGCGGGCGGCATAGAAGTTTTTGCTGTGTTTGTATTCCTGGTTGTAGCCTGCCATGACTTTCAGATTGTGCACTTCGCTCAGCGTCTTTTCATATTCGGCGAAAACGTTGAAGGCATTGTAGTAGTCTTCATAACTTCGCAGAGAAACGCTGGTTGTTTTCGTCCAGGGATACGGCTGTTCGGTACCCGGAACGGCTGTATAATCCGTATATCTGCGGACATGGCGCATCACTCCGGAATTGTAGGCATTGAACGTGTAGTCCGAATTGATGGCCAGTCCTTCAAACGGGGTGATTTTTACCGCCCCGGTCAGCCACAGGTCATTCTTTTTCTGAGTCAGATTGCCTCCAAGCTCCTGTATGGCAATAGGGTTGGTGTAACCGCCCTGTCCGGCGTAATGTCCGTCCGGGTGCTTGACGGGCATCAGCGGGCTGATGTCGTTCTTCAAATATCCCCTGTATTCCCCCAACCCGGCGTATGCCGTGCTGTTTGCTTCCGAGATACCTCCGTCGGGATGCCGTTCGTTCGTATTGTTATACATCGTCTTGGCCGTAACCGTCAGCCAGTCGGTCACATCCGTCGTGAGATTCAGGTTTGCATTGAACTTGCGGTACATGTCATTTCCCACTTTCGTGATTCCGGCCTCGTTATTGTACCCGACGGAAGCGTAATAGTTCGTGTTCTCGCTGCCGCCCACCACGTTTACGTTGTACTGCTGCGAAAAACTGGCTTTTTTGTACAGTTCATCCCACCAGTTTGTGTTCCCGCAATACTGATATTGATTGGGGTTAATATCGGGATCGTAAAACAGCGGCAAATTATTAACAGGGTCGTTGAAATATTTTTCCGCATATTCATACACTTTGGGATGGTAATAATGACCACCGCCGCCGCCGTTCTGGTAGGCAAGGTCTTTCATCGTCAGAAACTCCATCGAATTAATCGTCTCGATTACCTTGGCAGGGCTTTGCCAGTATCCGTTGGTGCTGAACGACACGCGCGGCGCCTGTCCCTTTTTGCCGTTTTTTGTCGTGATCAGAATCACTCCGAAAGCGGCGCGCGCTCCGTAAATGGCAGCCGAGGCCGCATCTTTCAGCACGGAAACGGATTCGATATCTTCCGGGTTGATCAGATCCGCGCTCATCTGCACATTGTTTACCAGCACCAGCGGCGAGCCGCCGTTCAGGGAGTTGTTGCCGCGGATATTGAATGAAGTGGACTGTCCCGGCGCTCCCGAATTGAGGTTGACATTCAGATTCGGTATTACGCCCTGCAAGCCCTGACTGAGATTGACGATGGGGCGGCTTTCAAGTGTTTCGCTCGTTACTTGCGCCACGGCGCCGGTCAGGTTCACCTTGCGCTGTGTGCCGTAGCCTACGATCACGACTTCCTCCAGCGCCTTGCTGTCTTCGGCCAGCGTGATTTTCAAGTTAGTCTGATTGCCTGTGGCAATCTCCTGCGTCACATATCCGATATAGGAAACGACCAGCGTTGCCCCCTGCGATATGTTCAGACTGAAATTGCCGTCCACGTCGGTGACTGTCCCGTTGGCAGCAACGCTCTTTTCCACAATATTCGCCCCGATGACCGGTTCGCCTGTCCGGTCAACGACTGTACCCGTGATTCGGATTCTACTCTGCACCGGTTCGGGCGATTCCTGTGAATCACCGCCGCTGGCGAACGTCATGCCCGTAACCGTCATCAGGAGGATTGCGGACAGCGTCATCATTCTTTTTAATTTTTTAAGGTTGGCACTGTTCATGCCGTTAATCAAATTTTTTGTCATATTATTAAATGATTTATTTTGTTATAAATGGTACTTTTTTTAAGTTAATCCGGCCGGAAAACAGTACCGGTTATTTTCCAGCCTTCCTTTCATTGTTTTCAATTTCTTCCGTTTGTTCCATAGGCATTCTGTTTTAAAGGGTTACTGACTGATAAAACGGTTGCGGATGAATCCCGGCACGGCGGTACGCGGCGTCCGTCCGGAACGATACGCATCGTTGCATCGTCGCGATATGTATCGCGAAATCTCCGCAATACATATCTCCGGCAAAATCGTTGAAGCCCGGGTGAAGACATTCTTTCGTCTTTCCGAACAGGCAGCTGATCGCCATGCGTACCCCGTCGCGGTTGAGCGTCGCGCTTTCGCAGATGGCGTCAGGCATCCGTTCCATACTGACCGAACCGCGCGACGTGGCGGAAACACGGTACTTCGGCTTCGTGTTCCTGTCCTGCGGGTTCTTTTCCGGAGTTATTTCTTCGGAAAACGGTGCCGGGCTTTGTTGTTTGGGGAATTTATTTTCAGTATATTGCGCTCGCGTACGTACATTATATATACGGGTTATATACGCGAGGCCGTCTCTCTCTCTCTCTCTCTCTCTCTCTCTCTCTCTCTCTCTCTCTCTCTCTAACAAAATATCACGCCTAACCAACCCGAAAGAGTTAATTAACCGTAACACAGACTGATATTGTTGTTTGACAGGATACATAGAGATTTGTTATTAAATACGTCGGCAAATATAAAGCTATTTTTTTAGAAGGAAACAGTTTTACAGAAAAAAAGTTGGGTAAAAAAATAAAAGGCATAAAAATACAGCATCCTGAGCGGACACTGCTCACACATTAAACCGGAAATGCATGATGTCGCCGTCCTGCACGACGTACTCTTTTCCCTCGACGTACATCTTTCCCGCTTCCCTGCAGGCATTCTCGGAACCGAGACGGACGTAATCATCGTACTTGATGACTTCGGCGCGGATAAAACCTTTCTCGAAATCTGTGTGTATAACGCCTGCGCATCGCGGTGCCTTGCTGCCCTTGCGGTACGTCCATGCGCGGACTTCCTGCGGCCCCGCGGTGAGAAACGTTTCCAGATTCAACAGTCTGTATGCCGCCTTGATTAGCCGGTTCACGCCTGATTCCTGCAAACCGATTTCGCCGAGAAAAAGTTCGCGTTCTTCGCAAGTTTCCAGTTCGGCGATTTCCGATTCGATTTTGGCCGCCACGATCAGCAACTCGGCATCTTCTTCGCGGATGGTGTCGCGGACGGCGTCGACATATTTGTTTCCCGGGACAGCGGACGCTTCGTCCACATTGCATACATACAGTACGGGTTTGTTCGTCAGGAGGAACAGGTCGCGGGCAACCTTTTCATCGTCTTTACTGTCGAAGCGGACAGTGCGCGCCGGTTTGCCCTGTTCGAGGGCGGCCTTGTATCGCAACAGGACGTTGAAGACAGTTTTCGCCTGTTTGTCGCCACCGGTCTGCGCCTGTTTCTGCACTTTGCCGATACGCGATTCGACCGTTTCGAGGTCTTTCAACTGCAATTCGTAGTCGATGATTTCCTTGTCGCGAACAGGATTGACGATTCCATCGACATGCATCACGTTTTCATCGTCGAAGCATCGCAGCACATGCAGGATGGCGTCCGTCTCGCGAATATTGGCAAGAAACTTGTTGCCCAGCCCTTCGCCCTGACTGGCTCCCTTGACCAGTCCGGCAATATCGACGATTTCGACGGTCGTCGGGACGATTCTTTCGGGATGTACGAGCGCTGCAAGCGTGTTCAGCCGTTCGTCGGGGACGGTGATCGTGCCCACATTCGGGTCAATCGTACAAAAGGGAAAATTTGCCGCCTGCGCCTTTGCGTTGGACAGGCAGTTGAACAGGGTAGACTTTCCCACGTTGGGAAGTCCCACAATACCACATTGTAAAGCCATTCTGGTCTGATTGTTTATTATCTTACGGCTGCAAAGTTAATCATTTAATTCAAGATTCAAAAATTCGCGACTGTGCGGGAGGATGCATTTGACTACGTCGATTTTCAATTCAGATTGTCGCACAAAATATCCCGCAGGGATAACATGCTGGTAGAAAACAGATGTCCCGCTCCCTGCTTCCGTCCCTCACGGGACGTCGTATCAGAGGGATTGCCTGTTTCTACCAACATACTGTCCCCGATAGGACAGGGGTCATGATATTTTCCGCGCACACAATCGGCAGTGTCTCCCGTCCGAACGGATACGCCACCGGTTGTGTTCGTGGAGGCTACATCATTTATCGATGTTTTCGGCGCCTGCGCCGGGTTCGTTTGCTGTTTCCGTTTCCTCGATTTTGCGCCTTCTTAAGATATTGCCGAACGAATCGAAATCTTTGTAATACATCAGCCCGACGCCCTGTCGGGTAAGCGATTTCATATTGTAGCGATACATGTCGTTGGCGTGGTTGTAGGCTTTCAGGCGTATTTCGCCGCTGGGCGTCAGCCTGTATTCGAGGTCGAACTCGCCGATAAAGGCGTTGGACTGGATAAAGTTGTTTTTGTATCCGAAATTGCCGTTGAAGAGCAGTCTGTTGTCGAGCAACTGGCTGGACAGCAGCATCTCCACTTCGGTGTCGCTCACGCCGTCCTGCCGCGAACGGATGTTTGTCCCGATTTGCACCTTGTCCGTCAGGCTGTTCAGGATATTCGACAACTGGGCGGACAGGGCGGACGAAGCCACCGCGCTGAATTCGTTTGCCCGATAGTCGTTGCGCGAGTAGTCCGGCGTATAGAATTTGTTGAGGACAAGCAGGTAAACGATTTGCCGCGCCATCATGTCTTCCGTACCGATAAACGACTTGACTTGTCGCTGCAGTTCGTTGGTCGAATTGGGAAACTCAAGGTCAAACGAAATGGTCGGACTTTGCAGCCGTCCGTTCAGGTTCAGGATACAATTGACGGGTACGCTGGTGCGCAGGGTCTCCTTGACGAGCGACTGGTCGAGGTCTTCGACGCTGGCTGTCAGGTAATACAGAGCGTTGAAACTCAGGATGGCGTCGAGCGGGTTGCCGCTAAAATCGATCCGGCTGCCTTCGCGGATTTTAAAGTCCTTGTGCAAGACCTGCTGGAGGCTGAAATTGTAGCTTCCGCTCTGGACGGTGAAACCGCCGAACATGGACAAACCGGCGTTCGAATCATACTGCACCTGTATGTCTCCGCTGCCGTTTCCCCTGATTTTGTCTCCGCCCACGGGGTCAATGATTAATTCCAGGCTGGCCGTGGGGGTGACATCCAGGAAGCAGTTGATTCTCAGCTGCGTTTCATCGCCGTTGTCGGGGAGGGGCGTATTTTCCTGTACAGTTGCGGCGCCGGACAGTGCATTGCCTGTATTCGGTTCTCTAAAAAAGATAAAGTCGTAGTTCTCGGCAGATGAGCCGTTCATAAAGTTGAACCCCATAAACGAACCGGGGCTGTTCCGAATGTTTGCATCAATGGTGACAAGCTTGTTTGCCCATGCGATGCGGGCATTTCCGTCTCCATATACAGTGCCGTAAATCAGCGGATTGATTCGTTCGGGGATATCGTATAGCAACAAGTTATGCACCTGCATGTCGGAGTGGAACGAGAAGTTTCGCAGATATTTATGGTTTACTTCGAAGCTTACGCTGCCCTTGTTGCTGTCTTTGTCGATCACTGTTATGTTTTTTCCCGTGATGGCATCGGGGAGGATCTCGATGGAATCGTTGAAAGTATACGTCGCATTCAATACATTTATACCGATAAGACCGTCTTTTACAAAGGCTTTGCCTTCGAATGTCAAATTCGAAAATGGGCCGAACAGATGGATTTCGCCGGACCCGCGCCCTTCGATTGTGTTCGCAAATGCATCCACATAAGGATAAAGCATTCTCATGTCCATCTCTTTGGCATCAAAATAGAGCGAGATGTTTTCCGTTTTGCCGACGGGATAAATGTATCCGCTGATGTCCGTCCAGGTAGCGCTGTCCCGGTAGAGGCTGCCCAGCAGGAGAATGCCGTTTTCGTTGTTGTCCCACTGGCTGAAAAGGTTCAGTTTGCCCTGTACGACCTGATTGAAGGAGAAATTCTGCACTTCGAGTTCGGTGTTGATATTGGGTGTTTCGTACAGGTGGCTCACACTGATGCTGCCGGTCGCCTGTCCGCCGAATTGCAGCGCAGGGATGTCGACGATGTCGAAAATATGGCTCAGTTCGATTTTGTTGAGGTCGATTTTGATGTCGTTTTGAGGGAACTTTTCGGACATGCTTCCGTTGATATGCAGGTACTGGTCTCCGCTGGAAATGTTAAAATGCTGGATGGTTATACGCCCGTCAGCAATGGTAACGGACGACGGAGACAGATGCCAGAGCGAATCCTTGACGAGCAACTGGTCGGGCAAAAAACGAATCTCCGCCAACAGCGACTTTTTGCCGTGCTCGTCCGTGCCGGACATGATTCGGGTCAAAGTCGAAAGGTGGACATTCAAGGTTTCATCTTCCGCGTTAGTCAGTGTGAGCAGGGATTTGATTTTATTGTCAATCGCTTCGGACGAAATTTCGAACTGGTTGCGCCGCCGTTTTTTGTTTATCCGGGTTGATTTTACGTTCAGTTCCAGTTTGCCGTCCTGATTTGTAAACAGCAGTTTGCCGTCTTCGAAATTCGATTTTCCGATTTTATATTTCGGCAACGACACGCCAAACATGACTTGGTTGGTCGTATTATTGTATTCTCCTGATATGGCGCTTTTTTCTACGATACTGAACGGGAGTTTGAACGTGCGCGACAATGATTCCGTGTTTTCTATTTCCATTGAAAAGCGGAACGTGTTTTCGTGCCGTTCCCGTTCGTCGGGCGCAATATGCGACAGGGCGGGCAGGTAGATTTCGCCCGTGTGCAGCAAAGACGGCACAAGCGTTTGAAACGAGTATTTTCCGCTGATTTCGCCGTGCAGCAGGTCGGACGAAACCGTCAGTTCACGTCCCGAATCGGTTGCGTCAATACGCAAAGAATCAAGATGAAAAGTATCAGTCTGCGTGGTAAACGAAAAATTGTCCGCAACGATTCGTCCTTTGAACAGATCGATATTGTTTCCCGTAAAATTCGCATTGACTTTCAGGGAGAGCACGGGATTGTCGTATTTTTCCGTGATATGCAGCGCTTCCGGCCTGACGTCTCTGATGTCGGCGGCGAAGTCGAAAATCGAGTTTTCACCGTCATTTCTGAACAGTCCTTCGGCGTGAAGTTTGCCGTTAGGATCGTCGACGTCAATGCTGCCGTTATATTCGTTTGAACTGAAATTGCCTGAAAGCAAGATATTTTCGTAGCGATACCCCATGTAGTCCGCTTCATTGATTTGCACATGAATGTTTCCCGAAAGCAATTCGCCGTCTTGTCGCGAAGCGTCCACATTTCCCTGGAAACGAACCATCCCGAAGGCATTTTCCCCGTCAAACAATCTGTTCACTTGCAGTTCGGTAGATGCAATTTTCCCTTTCAGGTAAAACGATCTGTTCTCTTCCCTTTTCGAGCCTACGACCAAATCCATGTCTATCGACCCGATGTCCGACTGCAGATTGCCGTATGCCACCAGATGGTCGAAAAAGCCTGAAATCTCGCCCGAAAAATGCAGGTCGTTCAGTTGCAGGACGGGTGCGGGAAGTGTGACGGGCTGTTCTTTAAAATGATTGATGATACGAACAAGTCCTTCGGTCGTGGCGGAGGCGCGGTCAATTTTCCCGAAAAGATAGGCTTCGTTGCGGCGCGTGATACCGGTCAGGCTGATTTTGCCGAGAAGCGATGCCGAGTGGTTCATTTCCAGTCGCAGGTCGTTCAGCGAAAAATTGTCGACAAAGCCGGATGCCTCGGCAGTGATGTCGATGATACTCGAGAAGCTTGCAAATGCGGGAACAAATGCGGCAATGTCTTTCAGACAAATCTGCGAAGGCTCGATTTTCAGCCGCACAGGCGCTTTGCTTGCCCATAACGGAATGCTATCCAGATTATTATAGTGAATATCGGCCGTATCTATACGGAGCGAGGAAGAAGGCAGGCGTACGGTCAGGTTGCGAACGGCCGCACTGTCCGTATTGGCAGTTAAATCGAGAGACAGCCTGTCAAGTATGAAACCGGAATGTTCCGCGAACTTCAGTCTGTCGATTCGCACGTTCAGGCTGTCCGGCGTCAGGGCGTTTAATTTGATTTGTCCGTTCAGATCATGTACTTGAATATGTTGCGGGTCAAATTCATGCAAAAGTTCCGGTTCATCGGTCACATGATAGTTTACGTTGCCGCGCCGCAGCTGTATAGATTTGATTTGCAGATCTATGTCAGGCTCTTTGATCGTATCGCGCGAAGCGAACGCATCAATTGCGAACTGGAAATTCAGTTCGCTTCCGCGCGAAGCCCGGCTCATGTTCATGGTGAACCCCACCAGACGCACGTCGGTGAGTACCAATTTGCCCCAAACAAGCGGGAGCCATTCGACGCCGACAGAAACGTGATCGGCAATGAACAGCGTGTCAGCCTGCCTGTCTTTAATAAACACATCTCTGATCACCAGCCGATTGCACCAGTCGAGGCTTACATTGCCTATTTCGACGGGGACATTCAGGCGGCGGGAAAGCACACTGCCCGTCTTTACGGCTATTTTCTCCTGTACCTGCGGTATTTGAAAAATCATCGCAGGCGCAACGTAAAAAAATACGCACATAGCCGACAGAAGGATGATTATGTATTTTAACGGTTTAATTGCCTGTTTGTTTATGTTAATACAAAATACTGAATCGTAATGCGATACAAATCAATAACGCGATCAGGAAACAGAATAGTATATTTTTAACTCGCAAAAGTACTCAATATTTATAATGATTTCGTTTTTTTGCAGCGAATTTTTATTAGGAAATCAATATGGATGTGGAGATTATTACTGTCGGCGATGAGCTGTTGATAGGCCAGGTTGTGGATACCAATTCCGCATGGATGGGTAAGATTTTGAATGATAACGGTTTCGAGATTGTTCGAAAAACGGCTGTCGGCGACGGGGAAGACGCCATCATTGCGGCCGTCGATGCGGCGAAAAGACGTGCGCCCGTCATACTGCTGACCGGCGGGCTTGGCCCTACGAAAGACGACGTTACGCTACGCGCGCTGTGCCGTTACTTTGGCAGCAGGATGTATTTTTCGGAAGAGACGTATGCCAATATTGAGCAACTTTTCAGGCGAAACGAGCGGCAGATTAACGAGTTGACCCGGCGTCAGGCGATGGTGCCCGACAACAGTACGGTCATTCAAAACCGGGCGGGAACGGCGCCATGCACGTGGTTCGAGCGGGACGGCCTGTTGCTGGTTTCGATGCCCGGCGTGCCTTCGGAAATGAAATGGCTGATGACGAATGAGGTGATGCCCCGTCTGAAGAAACATTTCCGGCAAGATGTATTCATCCGTCATCGGAGCTGTTGGGTGAGTGGATATACGGAATCGGCGCTGGCTATGCATCTGGCTGATTTTGAGGATAATCTTCCTCCCTTTGTCAAACTGGCCTACTTGCCTCAGCCTGGCATTATCCGCTTGCGGCTCTCCTCATATTGCCGGCAGGAAACGGATGCGGAAAAGGCGCCGGCGCTGCTGTACAGACAACTGGAGGAAAAATTGCAGGGACATATCGTCTCGGACGAAGACAAAAATCTTGAGATGATTGTCGGGGAACGGCTGCGCGGGCTGGGCGCTACCGTGGCGACGGCGGAGAGTTGTACGGGTGGCGCCATTGCTTCGCTGCTGACTGCCGTAGCCGGCAGTTCCGACTATTTTAAGGGTGGCATCATAGCGTACTCCAATTCAGTAAAGCAGAATCTGTTGGGTGTTTCTGCCGACGATTTGGAGACGCATGGCGCCGTCAGCCGCGAGGTAGTAGAGCAGATGGCAAGAGGCGCATTAAAAATGCTGGACAGCGATTTTGCCGTGGCGACGTCGGGCATCGCAGGGCCGGGCGGCGCCACGGACGGGAAGCCTGTCGGAACGGTCTGGATTGCCATCGCGGGGAAAGATAGCCGGATGCTGTCCAGACTGTACCGGTTCGGCATGATTCGCGAACAGAATATCCAGCGGACGGTGAACATGTCGCTACTGCTTTTGCTGGATGTATTCGGAATGTAACTTCAATCAGCTTTTACTCCCCAGAAATTTGTTTTCTCCTGCGGTATTGCGACCGGCGTTATTTTTGTTTCGGGACTGTTGTTGTCGTCCTGATAAAGGATCACTTCCTGACCTTTTTTCAGATTGAGTTCAAAGACGCCTGGTTTGACTTCTCTTGATGCGACCGGTGAATCCGATGATATGCGAAACTGTCCGCTGAATTTCGGTTTCACTTTGCATGGCTCGCCGGCAAGGCTTTTTATCCGCACCCATTTTGTCTCGCCGTCTTTGCGTACCGCCGTTACCAGGAAAGCCCCTTCGGCGCGAAGGTCTTGAAATGCTGCGTCTTTCCAGTC
>JAISXP010000016.1 GCA_031270465.1 Tannerella sp.
ATTCGGCGATCTTCCTCTGCCTGTATCTGCCGGTTACATTCCGAGATTCTTTGGGTGACATAATCCTTTTTATCGCTTGCCCCGATAGCCGGGATAAGACGCAATGCCTTGTTATATTCCGCTTTTGCCGACGTATAGTTTTCGTTGTTGTAATACGTTTGCGCTCGATTGATCGACTGCGTGTATTCACTTGTCCATGCAGATTCTGCCGGTTCCACTGACGCCGGAACGACAACAATATCCGGATCCGGCTTGGGTGGGGCGGTGCTCAGCTGCGCAGGCTCGGGCAACAGGCTGAGTACAGCAAAACATGCAATCAGCACGGCCATACCGCATCCGGCAATCCATCCGGCTTTTTTCCAGGGAAATGGCTTGTGCGGACGAACGTATCCCAGCTTCTCCGGTGTTTTATCTTTAACTTCGGCGCCTTCCGGCTTGGACGGCTGGTCAATGACAGGTTTATCGGCGCCGGACACAAGCGGGTCAACAAGAGTAGGCGTTTCCTTGTTGTCGCCTATAGCTACTGCACTTGAATTGATGTCATCAATTGGGTCAACACGAGTGGGCGTTTCTTTCTGTGACTGTACTTCGTTCAGCATGTCCAGGCACTTCTGTACGCTCCGGACACGCCGGTCGGGATCGGTCACAAGGCAGGCACGTATCAGTTGCTGCCACGGCCCGGCAATATGGTTCGCCGCATCCGGCAACACGCCGCTGCTGATTTGCCGGAACAGTTCCAGTCTTCCCGCCTCGCTTGTTGCGGCGTATGTGCCGGTGGTAAAGGGCAGTTCGTCCGTTAACACCTGAAAGGCGATCACGCCAAAGCTCCACAGGTCGGCATTTTTGCAGATGACACGTTCGCCCAGCTGTTCGGGAGAAGCGTAAGCCAGCGTCCCTACACCGACCAGCGAATTGCTGAATACCGAACCGTAGTTCACGTCTAATTTCTTGCTAATGCCAAAGTCGGTAATAATCGGAATATAATCGTTTCCCTGCCTGACTATCAGGATGTTTTACGGCTTCAGGTCGCGGTGAATAATGTTATGGCTGTGCAGGAACTCTACTCCGGCAAGGATTTGTTTCAAAACGGATACTTTCTGATCCGGGGTAAGCGCTCTTTTTTTCAGTAATTGCAACAAGTTTCCCTCTTCGTAGTATTGCAGGATGCCGAAGTCATATTCGCCGGACATTTCGCGAAACGTGTAGCAATCCTCATAATAGGCAATGTTCGGATGTTCCGGCAGACGCTTCACCATCTCCACTTCCTTTTTCAGCCGGAGGGATTCCATATTCGGTTTCACTTTCGATATCTTAATGGCTACCTGGCGGTGGCGAACGGTATCATACGCCTTGAATACTTCACCGAACCCTCCCTCGCCCAACCGGTCGGCGTCGGGATGATACGTGTAACGGGTTTTAAATTCTTCGTGTGTCATATCGTTCTTGATTTTTCATTCTTACGGTCGTTCAATAAAATGGATTTTGTAATCCTTTACGCTTATTGAGAATAATCCGCCAACGCTTCCCGTTGTATTCGCATCTACTACCGTTGTGAATTTTTGCCATTTGCCGTCAAATTCAGACAGTATGACTCCACCAACGACAAGTGAGCGGTCGCAACGATTGGTCAATTCCAGTTCATATTCTCCCGACCAGCCCTTTATTTGTGCCGTAACGCATTTGTTGTAACGGTTGGTACGGACGATTTTCATGCTTACGGTTTCAATCACTGCTATTTGCCACTTTTTTTCATGTACAATGTAAGTTACCCGCAGATCGGCTTCGTGTTGGTTAGCTTCGCCCTGTAAAATCAGATGCACGCAGTAAATCAAGTCGTTACCTCTCCGTATTATTTTTGTGACGGTCACTTCTTTCAATTCGTCTGCTGATTTTACTTGCCAGTACCAGTCTTTGTGGTGCCATCCGTCGGGCATATCCGAAATGCGGCGACCGGTCAAATCCTTTTTCAGTTGGGACAGATCGGGGTTGGCTGGCCGGGGTTGAGCATTTGTCGTTAAAGCAAAGCCAATGACTGATACTAAAATAAATAATGTTCTTTTCATTTTATTTCACTGATTTTTATTACATGCATTAAAACAGATGTATGGTGATGGCCGGTAATAGCGCCGGAGAATGTTCCGATTATGTGTACTTTTTTATTCTGAAATCTTGAAAATTTAATTCCGGTCGTGGATACTAACTGTATTCGTGAAACATTGTATTTATGGGTGTTAACACCTTCTTCCATATCCTCTTTTGTAGCAATTACATTTATCGGACTGTTCAGATACAATATGCCGTAAGCTTCTTTCCTGTCGGTTGCCGGATTTTCGCCATAACCGGGCGGGCCATAAAAGGTTTCCATTTTCACAGCGCCCGATATTTCAGACATTTTCGGCTCGTAGTAATAGTTCTTTTTGTTGCTGCTTCCACTCTGCTTTTTCTTCATGATAGCCTTTTGGGGCACGTAATATTCTCCCTGTCCCGTCACCCCGGTTACTTTCCACTCTATTTGTCCGTTCGACAACTGCTTGACGGTTGTTTTCAGCGTACAGTCGCCACTGTAACAGACCAGATACGCCACACCGCTGGATACGGTACCGGATATGCTGTTTGTATAGGATTCCCGTCCCAGCATATCGGAGGCGCGGTGTCCTCCGGTAATTTTATTGCCCGACTGTTTCAGGACGAGCGTGAAAGATTCGTCGTTGTCGGTATCTTTCCAGTCATACGTGCCGGAAAAATTCTGGCTGTAAGCCGCACTGCCGAGCCATGCCAGTGTGATGATTGTCAATACTGCTTTATTCATCTTTGTTTTTTATTATTGCATTAATATTTAAACTATTCCGATATGTAAATATTGATAACTGAAAGTATCCGAAACGCGGACTTTCCCGGTAGAACAGTCTAAAATTTCCAAGCACAATCCAACGGTCATGCGTATGTCCCTACGGGACAGGGAATCGAACCGTTACATGCTATTTAGGGATGCGAAATAAATAAACTGCAGCAGTCTTCCCGTGTCCCTGACGGGACACCGGAAAACCGTTATATCCTGTTTCTTTCGCATCCCTTATTCCCAAACAATTCACGATGTCGAGGTCAATTCCGTCTGCGTCCAAACAATCTCCATTTGCTTTTTTGTTTCTGTTTGCTTGACAGTTGTTTCAATTGTGCTTCTACCGCATTTTTTTCTTCTTTTGTTTTTTCCAACAAGTTTCGTACCTCATTCAATTGGTGGCTGAGACTGTCTTCCGATGCGACTCTCATTTCCTTTTCTTTTTCCAGCAGGCTTTGTGTCCAGCTCAACTCCCGTCGCAAACTGTCTGTTACGACCGTTTTTTCATTCCTTTCTTTCCTGAGCAGGCTTTCTGTTTGATTTAGTTTCTTCTGCAGTTCGAGAATCTTAATATCCTTTTCCGGGTCCGAACCTCGGACTTGCGAAAAAGCCTGTGTGGCCATAATCGCCATCAAGCATACAAATATGCACTTTACATTCGTTTTTTTCATTTTATTTATTTCTGTGATTAATAAATGTTTCTATTTAATCTCCTGTATGGTTCCATCTTTCCAGACGCCTATTACTTCTTTCCCTTCATCATTGAGAAAACGTCCGAAGCCGTTTTGCCTGTCGTCTTCCCAATTACCGGAATAAACGCAGCCGTCCGAATAGTGCATGTCGCCATGTCCATGAGCCAGATTCCGTATGTAGTTGCCTTCGTAAAACGAGCCGTCTGAAAATCTGCGTATCCCCTTACCGTGTCGAAGCCCTTTATCGAATGAGCCTTCGTAGTGCGACTTGTCGTCGTAGTCTGCAACCCCTTCGCCATGCGGCAGGCCTTCTTTCATCTGACCGGTGTACCGGTAAAAAATATCGACCGAAGCGGGAGGCAGAAGTTCTTCTACGGCCATTGCTTTGTCTTCCGGGTCTACCCTGTACGTTTTGTTTGTTTGAGGAAGACGCAGATAGATGCTGTCTCCGCCGTACATGTATACCCGGATATTTTCCACACGTCCGTTGAGTATTTCGACAAGTTCTTCCTTTTTTATCGAACCGCCGGAATGATGATCATGCTTTCTGTACTGATAATACCATATTCCGCCCGCGATGACAAGCAGCAGAATCAAACCTGCGCCAATACCTTCGACCGATCGTGGCAATTTATGTTTCCATATCGGTTTTTCAGGCCCCAGTTTCCCCGAACCGACTGTTTTATTCGGCGATATGTTCGCGCCGTCACCGTCTCGTACCGTTTTTCGTGGCGGGAATTCCAGCGGCTGAGCGACGGGCGGCGGCGGTTCGTGCAACACATCCGCTATTACACCGCCTGCAGACACCAATATGGTCTTACATTTCTGCACATTCTTTATCCGTATGGCAGAGTCGGTTATCATGCATTGCCGGATGAGTTGCTGCCACGGTTCGTCGATGGCATATATCAGATCCGGCAGTTGTCCGGCGCTGATTTGCTTGAGCAGTTCATTACGGCCGGATTCGCTTGTTGCAGCATACGCACCGGTAGTGAACGGTAATTGTCCGGTCAGCAGTTGGAAGGCGAGCACGCCGAAACTCCACAGATCAGTATTTTTGCGAATTGTATACCCGGCAATCTGTTCAGGCGATGAATAGGCCAGTGTGCCTGCACCTGTCAGCGAATTGTTGAATACCGTGCTTTTGTCGATATCCAGCTTTTTGCTAATGCCGAAATCCGTTATTTTCGGAATATAGTCGTCGCCTCGTTGGGATATCAGGATATTTTGCGGTTTCAGGTCGCGGTGGATAATACCCTGACCGTGCAGAAACTCTATTCCGTTCAGTATCTGCACAAGCAGCGATTGTTTCTGTTGCGGCGTAAGGTCTGCCTTTTGCTGCAGTTGCAGCAGGTTGCCCTGTTCGTAGTATTGCAGGATGCCGAAATCGTGTTCGCCCGATATATCGCTGAAGGTGTAACACGCTTCATAATATGCAATGTTCGGATGCGCCACCAATTTGCAGACCATTTCCACTTCCTTTTTCAGCCGGACGGCGTCCGGTTCCTGCTTCACTTTCGACACCTTGATGGCCACCCAGCGGTCGCGATATGTGTCGTAGGCCTTGAACACTTCGCCGAAGCCGCCTTCGCCCACAAGGTCGGTTGCAGGATTATACCTGTAACGGGTTTTAAATTCTTCGTATGTCATACTGTTGCTACAATTATAAATTATAAATTACGAATTAATACTTCTTACATCATTTATGACAGTCAATAACTAATTTTCGATTCGCGTAATCTCTTTTGAGCTTCTTTATTGCCTTGTTTCGCGCTTTTCCGGAACCAATAAATAGCGGTCTCGCTATTGGCAGAAACACCCCAACCTTTATCATACATCCATCCTAAAAAGTATTGAGCTGTCGCATTGCCCTGTTCCGCGCTTTGCCGAAACCACTTTGCCGCTTCCGGATCATCTTTTTTAACGCCACGTTCATAATAATAACATTGTCCCAATTCATTTTGAGCATTTGCATTGCCCTGTTTCGCGCTTTGCTGAAACCACTTTGCCGCTTCAGTAAAACCCCTGCCTTGTAAATGCATCAGTCCCAATCTGTATTGAGCATCCGCATTGCCCTGTTCCGCACTTTGCCGGCACTGCTCCAACTCATCCGTGTGATTCGGAGTAGCGTTTTCGCCGCTATTCGTCACGTCTGCACTGTTCCGGGCAGCAGGATCGCCCTGCACTGTACTGTCTCTGCGTTGTTCTGCCGCATCCGTTTGAACCGGAGGAACATTTCCGTCGTTTTTATTCATCCCGCCTGGTCGGTTTCGAGCGCCCGCATTGCCCGGCTCCACGCTTTTTCGTTCCCCGTTTTTATTCTTCACGCCCGAATTGACTTGAGTTATGCTCTGCTCTGCGCCGTTCGACTGTTCTTTCGTGCGCTGCCGAGTCGTAGAGCCGCCGTTTTCTCCCCCGCCGTCCTTTCGTCCGGTCACCTTTGAACCGGACGATTCCGGTCGTGCCGCCAAAGAATTTCCCGATTCCAACAGTATTTCGTCCGGTTGATCCGTTAAGGCGGCGTCTTTTTCTTCGTGCACATAGTCTGCATAAAAAAAACCTGCCTCTATTGCGGCAATCAATAAACCGGCCAAGACAAGATACCTCAGGATCGTTTTTTTCTTCCGTGCAGCCTTCGGGGCGTTTTGCGCCGTATTCTTTCCGGAAGGCGGCGCAGGGATTGCCGTCAATACCGATGCAGCGGCTTCGATTCCGACCGGCGTGCCGACAGGCCTATCCGTAACGCCGGCCACCGGAATCAGGTAGGCCGAAAAATTGTCGCGACTGTGCCCCTGACAAGCTGTACGGATGGCTTCCATTTTGACGCTGTCGTCCGTGTCGCGGGCGATGATGTCGCACAGCAGGACGTCGTTCACCTGTTCCAGTATGCCGTCGGAACAGAGGAAAAAATAATCTCCGGCTTCGACGTCGTCCGTGTCGTGAATCTCCGCCTTCACCGGTTGTTCCTGTCCGGACTGCAAGGCTCGGGTAATCACGTTTCTTTTGGGATGCGTCGCCGCTTCTTCTTCCGTAATGATGTTGGCGCGAACCAGTTCATTCACATACGAGTGGTCGACGGACTTGTAGAGTATGCCGGCATGTCCGTTCTGTTTGCGGATGTGATAAATCCGGCTGTCGCCAACATGCGCCATAAAGGCTCCTCTGCGATGGAAACAGATAAAGGTCAGTGTCGTTCCCATTTTACGCGTTCCGGCGGAGGCGCCTGCTTTGTTGAGTTGCCGGCAGGCAGAATCCAGCGCTTGCCGGAAAACCGTTTCATCGAAGGCATCCGTGTCAGCGATTCCCGAAAAAGAGGCGAAACTGTCGCATACTGTCCGGCTGGCTACTTCGCCGTTTTCCTGTCCGCCGATGCCGTCGCAGACAAGAAAAAACGTATCCTGCGCAGTCGCTTTCCCTTTCGCCGGGAAGATGCAGTCTTCGTTGTTGCTGCCCCCGCCTGTTTCATGCAGTGCGAAGGGAGAGTTGAGGATGATTTGCATACTGTTTCAATGAATAGTGAACAATGATTAATGTATAGTGATTTCGAATTATCCCTCGGTGAATTTATACGTTGTATGTCCGATTCGTATCAGATCGCTGGGGCGCAGCACAATGACTTCGTTTTTCCCGATGCGTTCGCCGTTGTGATACGTACCGTTCACGCTTCCGGCATCGGCGAGGAGGTGTTCGAACGTACCGTCCGGTTTGACCGCGAGTTCGATTCGGGTATGCATCCGGCTTATGTATTCGTCGCCGGAGTTTATCCGAATCGAACATTGCTGTCCCCGTCCGATTGTATTTATCCCTTTTTTCAGGATAATGACAGACGTATATACCTGGCTGTCGCCTTTCATCCACGTCAGTATGCCCGGCCGGACGAGCGTGTTTCCCACGGGCTGGCCAGGCATAACCGTACTCATGCTGTCCGGCTGCTGCGCTTCGGGATACGCGCTTGCGTCGCGTTCCTGCCTGCAGTGCGGGCATACGAGCGGCCCCGTCTTTAGCGGATCGACGAACAGCACCGTCCGGCACGACGGACAGACAATCTTTTTCAGCGTAATTTCCGGAAACTGGGAAAGAATCCCCCGGAAC